>NZ_DATCRY010000215.1:0-29008 GCF_036568765.1 Dyella sp.
CCCCCCCTGCCGTTCCGCTATGTCCTCAGGTTCATGGAGCATGATGCTGACCCGTTCGCCATGGCCGACATCGTGGAGGCGGACGGTGCCCTCATAGAGAGCCGCGCGATCGCGGATGGCATCCAGCCCTAAACCGGTGACTGCCAGCCGGGACAGCAAGTGCCCTCCCCACACCTGAAGGTCGGGGTCGCCGGCATAGTGAGCGTCGATCCGGATGACCGCCCTCAAGCGTCCCCGCAAGACGCCACCTCGGATACGCACGGTCAACTCGCCAATGCTGTGCTTGCCACACAAGTGACTGACCGCCTCGCAGACCAATCGATGCATATCCAGTTGCATGGACTTGGGCAGGTCGCCGATCTTTCCATACCCGCGGCAGCGATAGGCAATGCCATAGCTATCCAGGGCGCGCGCCAGACCACCGTGGCGAAGGGTCGAGATCAGACCGTGACGCTGCAATGTGGGCGGCTGAAGCCCATCGGCCATATCGAACAACATGTGCTGGGCGGCACTGGTCCGTCGACGCAACTCCTGCGCATCGGCCGTAGGCCACAGCTGCCGGAAACGATCCAGGACCCATTCTTCTGTTGCACGGACCTCGTCGCCAACCGCCCCCATCGCCCGCGACATGCGGCTCAGGCGCGCCTCCTGCTGGCTATTTATGCGTCGCGCCAGATCCAGCGCCTTATCGGCACGGAGCAAACGCTGGCTTCCCTTGTAGCTCAGCGCCGAAATCTGGCTGCCGAACAGAAGCATCGTGCTCGCGGCAAACGCAATGAACAGCTCCGCCTGCAAGGTGGTCGCGTCGTAACGCTCCGGCATGGTGAGCGCCACCACCACGCTGGCAGCCGTCGCACCGACGGCAGCGCCGTGCCAACCGTGCCGAAGCGCCAATCCGATGACGGGCAGGAACATCAGCATCTGCGCCATCTGCCTGGATCCCGGACTGGCATCCAGGCCGATCCAGACCAGCAACCCCAGCAAGGGCACCAGGAAGACGACCGTCTCCAGCGTCAGGCGGCTTTGCACCATTCGCACGAGCGTAAGGCGCAACGTCATCGAGCGGCGACGCCACAGACTGCGAACCATCAAGACCAGGGGAACCAACGTCAGGATGCCCAGATAATTACCCAGGAGCCAGCGCGATCCTTGCACGCTGTAGTCGTAGGCGGGCGTGCCTGCTGGAACGATCGCGGCGGCCAGGGCCGCCGCATTGGCGCCCGTCCACAAGGCCGATGCCGCCATGGCACAACCCAGCACCACGCTCATCCGTACCGGTCCATGGGCAGGCATCATGCCCAGCCGATCCTTGCAGAATTTCACCATCGGCATGGCCAGGGCGATCGGAGGCACGATCATCACGGCCGACCAGGCCGCACCGAACCTGTCGAGATGGGACAGACTGGCGTACCCCACCGGGCCAAGTTCGCCGACCACGAGTGCCGGCCAGTAGCGATAAGGGACCAACATCAGCACAGCCAGGCGGAAGCCCGCGAAAAGCACCCAATGGGACCAGGAAACCTGCCTGAGCAGCAGATAGCCAAGCGCATAGCCACAGGCCACCGCGGCATGTCCCAGCCATAGATTCCTTCGCAACCCTCTCCCAACTGCCATCCGGCTACCCCTGATTTAACGAGATCGGACAATTCCTGACGCTAATGGCGCGATAAGGACAAAAAACATCGCACTGGTGAATACGTTACTAAACGGCCGTGATAATGAAGTCCCCACCCCATCCCGGCAATCTCGGCAGTCTACCCGATTTTCAATAGGGGCTCTTCCATAATTATGTGTGATGGATCACGGCGTTATGTGCAGTAGCGGCCGTTTGTTCTTGCGATGGAATAGTTCAGGCCAGAGGCCGCACCTGCGACAGAAAAATCTCGAAAAATAAGCAACTTAGCGCCGGATCGAAAGGCCTGGGCATTTAGAAGGCATTCTGCATTCCTATTGCCGGGGCGAGCGCCGCGCCGGAAGAGGTGCACGCTTCATGCCAAAGAACTTCGGTCAAGGCTGAAGGGAACCTATAAAACCCGTCAGCCGCCCTGAAGTAGAAAAAAATCCTATCTTTGTAGGAGCGACTTTAGGAAGCCTCTAGAAAAACCACCTATTCTTTGTAGGAGCGGCTTCAGCCGCGACCGGTCAGGGCCGCGCCTTGCATAATCGCGGCAGAAGCCGCTCCCATTAGGTAGCCAGGTTTTTAGATGTTCCCTACATCACTCCCACAGAAAAGCAGGTTTTTGGAGATTTTCAAAAGTCACCTCGACATGGCGCTCTTTCGTTCTCCTCAGTATTTATGCCATCAAGCACGCTTTTATTTCACAGCCAACAGCGCTCTGGCAGCGCGCTCCAAACCCAAATCCTTCTCTTGCTGAATGCTTTTGATCGTGGGGGAAACCGCGATAGTCGGCTTCAGCCCTACACCCTCGAAAACCGTCCCGTCCGGAGCACGGTCGTTTCTCGTGCAGATACGCCCACTTCCACCGCCAGGCAGTTGGAAAAACATCGGCTGTCCCGTGCTGCCCGCGGTTGTCTCCCCTACCGTGATGCCACGACGCATGGCATTGAATATCGCAACAAAGTCTTCCGCCGCCGAAAAAGTCTGCGCACTGGTCAAGACGGCAACGGGAATATCGACATGATGTGCGGCATCGGCAGAAACCTCGAACGGAGCAATATCCGTCCACCCAGGCAGCACGCCGCGCGCACGGTCGGCCGCAACGTAACTTCTGGTGCGCATCAGTGGGCTATGAACCGGCTCCCGCGCCAGCACCTGAAGTAGATCGATGGGCGTGCTGCCGCCGCCGTTGGCTCGCAGGTCGATAATCAACCCCTTGGCGGCATTCACCTCCGGCAAGTTTGCCAGCAACGCCTTCGTGCCCGCTGTGTCCTCGAACTCGTCGATGGTCAGGAGTGCAATGCCATCCGGCCTCATCTTGAAAGAAGCACCGTCTTTCCCGAGTTTCGACTGTTCCGCCAATGTCAGCCGCGTCAGGACGCGCTCCTCTTCCTTGCCTTGCGCATTCCGCACAGTAACGTGAAGTTGACTGCCTGCGCGCCCGCCGAGCAATGCGTAATCGAATGTGCGTACCTGCAGATCCTGCTGCGTCGAAGAACTCTGATAAGGCGCGACCTCACGCTCCGCATAACGACGTATATCTTCCCCTTCGATCTTCAGCAGCACATCGCCCACGCGCCACCGCTGCGCGAGCAAAGCAGGATCGCTGATTCGTGTCACCAGCACCGCATTCTCTACAAGCTGCGTGCGCAGCCCTGGTCGGCCATAGAACGTGTCCCGCAACGACTCCGGGGGATACACGTTGGTATGACCGTCCTTCAGCAAGGCGACGAACCTCATCAGCACACGGTAGTAATCTTCAGTGGAAGTTGTTGCCCGCACTTTGGCCAGGAAATCCACGTAAGTCTGATTCCAGTCCAGATCAGGCTGTCGATCGAAGAAGGCAAAATTGAAGCGAGCCTCCGACCATACTGTAGACAATCCCGCGGTCTTGGCATCGTCGCTCAGGTTCGACGCAAAGGGCGTATCCTGACCCGGTTCACGCAGCCATAGGCGCTCCCGACCGCGGGCTGCCTTTACAAGCTGTGCAAATCGTGGGTCGTCATGGAGCGATACGAGATCGGGATCCGTCGCCAGGTGTTCCGCGGGAACACTGCCTCCCTTGGCCTCCGAAGCGATAAGCGCATCCATCGCTTGTTTCTCTCGCCCCGCCAGCGCTTCTTCGCACGCAAGCTGATACATCGCAGCGTTCCAATGCCAATCCATGCCATCCGAGCCGGCGGTATAAAACGGTTCGAGGATCGCTGCAGCCTCGGCGTATTGTTTCGCCTCGTAGAGCTTCAGTGATTCGGTGTAGCGCTCGGGTAAGCTGCTTGGCGATGCCAGCGGCTGTTGGGCTACTGCGGTAAGCGTGAATCCGTAGGCTACAAGAAAGAAAACCGCAAGCCTTCGCATCTGCGTGGCAATCATGTCGTTTTTATCCCCTGTGGGCCCGGAGCCGGCACCTATTAGGTGCCAATGCTGCTTGGCGGTCAATACGGTCCGAGGCGACTCACCGACACTCACAAATGACAGAGCGCGCTGATAGACTCCCATCGCGTTGGGGGCGTCGGCACGTCAAAAGACGGTTGCCATATAACGGACACGCAACAGGGGGCTGTGCGCGTGAGTGGGAATATCCAAGTAGCTTCCGTCCCTTGGGGAATTCGACCTGCAACGGTAGAACGCTTCGCGCGTGAGGTATTTACAAACGAAAACTTCCCATCGCATCCAATGTATCGCGGCACGGTTGTCTGCCCATCTATCGATAGCAAAACCATGAAGGAGTCTTTGAAGTGAAGCGATACCTCATCGAACCCGAATCCATAGCGATTCAAGCGCCAGGTTCAGGCACCGATTCCAACGAAAGCGTGCTTCCGGTCACATACAAAGTCGTTTATCGAATCGTCGATACATCGACGCAACAGATATTGCCACCTGAAAGTGAAGACATCGACGCGGTCGCAAGCGCATGCAACGAGCTCAATGGAGCCGACGACGCGCAGAATGCATCGAGCCTTCCAGACAGCATTGTCGATTCCATCGCCATATCCAACGCCAAGTCGATCGGCGAGCAACCTGCTGTCCTGGCAAACCTTGCTCTTGCGCAGCAGATATTCAACCAGAATATGCGGCAGCAGATCGCGCTCAGCGAACAGCAAGCCATGAATCAGATCAGGATCGCAGCTGTTGCCAAGTGCGTTGCGATGATCGACAACCTTACCGAATCCAGTCAGGCGAGCATGGAAAAAGCCGGCGCGGATATCAAGACGATCCTGCAGGTGATGGAACACATCATCGGCAGGAAGCCTAGTGACGCTGAGCCTCCGCAAACCAACTGACTGCGATCGCTCGCGCAGTATCCAACACCAAGCTCGCCAACACTTCATCCAAGGATAATCACGATGTCTACGCTCCCCGAAGAAGTTGTCACTGCTGTCGCCACTGCCAATGTCAAGGCGATTGCCGAACAACCGGCCATGCTGTCCAACCTGGCCTATTCCAATCTGGTCGCCAATACCAACCTGTCGCAACAGAACGCCGTAGCCAATCAGCAGGCTATGAATGAACTGGGTATCTCCGTTGTGGCCAAAGCCACCAATACCGTCAGCAATCTGGGGCCGCTGGAGGCCAGATCGGCCGTGGATATTCTGACCAATAACGAGTTGGCCCAGACCATCGCTGATTTGAAGTCCGCGTTGCAGGCTTTCAGTAACAAGTCATAACACGTAGCGCGTATCGGATGTCGCGTCAGCGCGCTTCCGTAAAGCACCCCTCACCGATCTGGTGAGGGGCGCCTTTCACCCGATCAGTGGCACGTATCCGGATAACACGCGCAGAAATTCTCATGGGTAACGTGCTCGCAACCGTCAACCGTTTTGCGCGGCGCCAGCTGAGCAAGGTATTGCTCCAGGGTTGGCGGTACCGCTTCGGCGGTCGTCTGGATGGAGGTGCCGAAGGTATGCGGTGCGGGCGGGGGACTGCCCGCGGCAGCCGCGCTACCGGCCATGATCAAGCCCAGGAACAGAACAACACCTGCATCGACTTTGCGAAAGATCATGCGAACGCTCCTTGTGTTGATTTGAGTGCCAGAATGGCTCGCTGATCGTGACTGGGGACGTGTCCGTCGTCAATGGATGCGGCACTCAACCCTGAGTTCCATCCTGCGGCAACGACGGGACCGACAAGGCATCCACAATAAGCATGTTGGAGGAGTCCTGCTCGGCACGGTCGGCCGCCATCTGCTTGAGCAACACGGCCTGAGCAGCGAGCGCCGCCTTGATGTCGCCATTGAAATAGCGAGCCGCCGATTCGGCGACCAGGCTGGCCATGCGTTCGGTCATTTCCTGCACGGCATGGGCCGGCACGTCGTCGGCAAGTCTTACATTGGTTGGGGTCGCCTCTCCGGCAGCCCGGTCATGGTTTGTGTCAGCCATGAATTCCCCCTGTTGAGCGTGGTGATGAGGTCATGGGCTATCGCTGCCGAGCCATGGCTGACGGCAATGCGACGATTGTTTGCCCAGGCTTGAGGTAAGCGGCCGACTTACACCGAACTTAAGATTTCATAGAGCCCGAATTGGGGACGAATTGGGGACATCCATCATCTTCAGCCGTCACGGTTGCCGCGAATCGGCCACCTCCAGGTTGAGGGAGCGTCTTATGGCGATCGCTTCATGGGCTAGAAGCAACATCGAATTTGATGGATGGCCTCAACGTCATTGGGGGCGCACGGTCCAGCATTGCTTATCTGCGAACCCGGCCGGCACCGCCGGGAAGCCCCACTGCTCGTCCCGTCAGCCCGCCATTGGTCCCTGAGTTAAGTCGATCCGCCCCACGCACCTAGCTGGGTAGGGGCGCATCTGGAAATATTGGAGCAACGATCAAGGGGAACTCAAACGTGCATAGCCGCGACCTGCTCAAACCGCCGATGACCAACCCTAACCCACCTGGGGGCATCGCGCCCTTGTTCGTCATCGCCGGGTTCTTTGGCTTAGTCCACATGTTGACTAACGGGCTATACGGCTTCCATCGGGATGAGCTTCAGTTCCTTAACGACGCTCAGCATCTGGATTGGGGCTTTGTGCCCTACCCTCCGCTGACGCCTGCGCTGGAACATCTGGGGTTCCAAATGTTTGGCCTGTCGCTGGTGGGCCTGCGGCTGTTCTCGGTCGCGGCCCAGACCGTGGTGATCCTGGTCAGTGGTCTTATGGCGCGCGATCTGGGTGGCGGCCGGCTCGCCCAGATCTTCACGGCTGTCGCCGTTGGGCTATCGCCTGCGCCCATGGGCAATGCCACCATGTTCCAGTACTCCTCCTTCGACATGTTGTGGTGGGTGCTTATTGCCTGGAGTACGGTCCGCTTGCTCCGCGACGACGATCCGCGCTGGTGGGTAGCGATTGGCCTGTTCGCCGGGCTTGGCCTGCAGACCAAGTACTCGATCGCGTTTGAGCTTGTGGGCGTGCTGGCAGGGGTTCTATTCACCGATGCACGACAGTACCTTGCCAGCCGCTGGCTCTGGGCTGGCGTAGTCATTGCGCTGCTCGTATTTGCTCCCAACCTGCTCTGGCTCGCCAGGCACGACTTTATTTCCTATCACTTCCTGCAAGGCATCCATGCGCGCGACGTCAATGAAGGCCGCGCAGACGGCTTCTTGCGCGATCAATTCCTCATCAATGCCAACCTGTTTGCGGCACCGGTATGGGTCGCGGGTTTGTTTGGATACATCCGAGCTCGCCGCTACCGAATGCTTGCCTGGATGTACGTCACCCCGCTACTTCTGTTCATGCTTATGCAGGGCCGTTTCTACTATGTCAGCGCCACATATCCGATGTTGCTGGCCATGGGTTCTGTGGTCGGAGAGCGTCAGCTATGCAGGTTGCGTCCCGCATGGCGGGCTGTGACAAGCGCGCTGATGTTCAGCGGTGTCGCGATTGTCGGCGTCTACGCAGCGTTGATCATCATGCCAATGACAACGAGCGGTCCGCTGCGGGACTTTGCGTTGAAGAGGAACAACGATCTGCGCGAGAGGGTCGGCTGGAACGAGCTTGTCACGCGAGTGGCCGGCATTCGGGATGCCCTTCCTGCCGAACAAAAGGCCGATCTTGCCATTGTAGTGGGCAACTATGGCGAGCAAGGCGCCATCGCCTTGCTCGGGAAAGCCTATGACCTGCCACCACCGATCACCGCAGTCAATTCCGGATGGCTGCGTGGCTATCCAAAGACACCACCACGCACCGTGATCGTGCTGGGAAGCTCACGCGAACGCGCTGATGAACTCTTCGTCGATTGTCGCCTCGCAGGTCACTCAGGTAACACCTGGGGCGTCATCAATGAAGAAAGCCGGGATCATTCCGACATCTTTGTCTGTGGTCCTTTGCGCAAACCGTGGAGCGAGCTCTGGAGTCGTGGACCCGAGTTTGGATAAGGCTAAGCCTGCGAGCGGGGAAGGTAACCGCATTTAGGGGCCGCTTTAGGTAGGAAGCAGACACCCAGATTCAGTAAATACCGGCGGTCGCGTCGACGATAAAATTGGCCTTGTTACGGCAATGGGCGACCGTTGGACTGCACGGACATGGCGATACTCCCCGGCCGCTTGGAGAGTTGCCATACTGCGGAGCGGGGAATCTAGGGGACGTCTGCGGCCGACCCCGGAGCGACATGCCGAGATCAGGTCACAAGGAGCGATAAGTGGACGAGGTTGCCGAGCGGTTCCTTGCCCTAGATGGCGACAAGAGGCGCGCCGCATGTGTCCGGCTCTGTGAGCTCGCGCTGAGAGTTTTCGCCCGGCACACCCCCTGCCCGAGGGCGAATTGGAGACATCCATCATCTTCAGCCGTCACGGTTGCCGCGAATCGACCACCACCGAGTTGGAGGAACCCCTTATAGCGATCACTTCATGGGCTAGAAGCAACACCGAATTTAATCGATGGCCCCAATGTCTCCAATGTCTTCTTCGACCATAAACAATGAGATTAGGCGCATTGATGGTGCGTACTCATTTATGTGGCTATGGGGCGTTTCTCGTAAGGTCCGCCATGGGTCCGAAGCAGGCCTTTCCACTGAAGTGAATCAGCATCGGTACGCGTATCGAGGCGGCCGCGAAGAGGCCTAGAAATGCAGCCCAAGCGGTTCATTGCACTGGTATTTTTCAGCTTGCTTGTTCAGACCCTCTTGCGTCAGATGGCGTGCGATCAACTCCTCTGTTGTGAGTTGACGCATGGCATCGACATCGATGCACGCGCGCTGCGTGATTCCGAAAAGGCGCTGTACGTTGCGTAACACGGAACCAAGGCCCTGCTTCCTGGGTTCAGTTAGCGCAATGTCGGGAACGATACGTCGGTCCGACCCGGGTATCCCTCGAACGTCCCGCGAGTCTTGGGCATCGCGTACGCGGTCGTGGAATCCGGCGTCGGCTACCGCGCCCGAAGTTGCTGGGTGCTGGCTGGGTAACGCCAACGTGTTCGGCAATACAAGCCGGGACGGAGCATCGGCCTTGCTGTCCGATATCGTGGGCCGCGTCATTTCTGGCCTGGTGGCGTGCGGTAACAGCGGTCTCGTGCTATGGGTTGTGGTGTGTGCCGCTGAGGATACGGCGATCGGTTTCGTCGTGGCCGGTGATCGTGATGGAACCCACCGTATCTTGATCTGCGCGTCGCGCATCTGTGCGACCGTTCCCGCTGCGCCGTCAGGAGTGGCTGGCATCAGCAGCGCCAGCAGCACAACTACATGGCACCCTATCGCCACGGCCAAAGCCAGAATCCGGCGGAAGGACACACGAGCGCATGCAGGCTTCACCCCCTCTCCTCACAACCAAGACAATCCCATCCCCTAAGGACTGACCGCTCCTGAGCAATCAGCTGCTGCTAGGAGACCGTGCCGTTCGCCTAAAGTTCTAGCGCGTGAACAACGAGAAGATTGGGGACATCCATGACTTCAAAAAGCCCCCGTCACCCAGCGTTAGAACATTCTCAATCACGTCGGATTTCAATCTCACTAACCGAGCAACGTGATAGAGGCGCGGGCTCCCAGCATTCACCGCGACGACGAACCAGAACTGAGGGAGGCCAAAGCTCACCCCCCCAAAAAACAAAACCCCGCCGAAGCGGGGTTTTGATGCTACTGGCTGGGAGACTAGGATTCGAACCTAGATAAACGGAGTCAGAGTCCGTTGTCCTACCGTTAGACGATCTCCCAAGAACCGGTCGATCGGTGCGCTCTGACGCATTGCACCGATCGGCTGAAGCGCTGCGATTAGCGCTTCGAGAACTGGGTAGCGCGACGGGCCTTGTGGAGACCGACCTTCTTACGCTCGACTTCACGGGCGTCGCGGGTCACGAAGCCGGCCTTGCGGAGCGGCGACTTCAGGCTTTCGTCGTACTCGATCAGTGCGCGGGCAATGCCCAGGCGGATGGCGCCAGCCTGGCCGGTGATGCCGCCGCCGCTGACGGTGACCTTGATGTCGAACTTATCGGTGTTCTCAGTCAGCTCGAGCGGCTGGCGCACGATCATGCGCGAGGTCTCGCGGCCGAAGAACTGGTCAAGGGTCTTGCCGTTGACGATGATTTCGCCCTTGCCCTTGCGCAGGAAGACGCGCGCGGCGGAGGTCTTGCGGCGGCCGGTGCCGTAGTTCTGCTGGATCGCCATAATGATTCCTTAGATTTCCAGCGCCTGCGGCTGCTGAGCGGTATGCGGATGTTCGGCACCGCCGTACACCTTGAGCTTGCGATACATCGCGCGGCCCAGCGGGTTCTTCGGCAGCATGCCTTTGACGGCGATTTCGATCACGCGCTCCGGGTGCGTGGCCAGCATGTCCTTCAGACTGGTGGTCTTCAGGTTGCCGACGTAGCCGGTGAAGCGGTGATACTTCTTGTCGTCCAGCTTGGCGCCGGTGACGGCCACCTTCTGCGCATTGACCACGACGATGTAATCGCCGGTATCGACGTGCGGGGTGAACTCCGGCTTGTGCTTGCCGCGCAGACGGCGTGCGATCTCGGTGGACAGACGACCGAGCGTCTTGTCCGTGGCGTCGATCACGAACCAATCGCGCTTGACGCTTTCCGGCTTGGCGCTGAACGTTTTCATTTCGGAATACCTGGTGTACCGCCACAACCGGCGGTTGGCATTAAACGGTGAATCAAAGGCGCGAGATGATAACGGAAATGTTATCTATCGCGCAAGCCCAGGGGTCCCTTGGGCTGCGAGTCGGCGATGATAGCATGAATGCGCGGAGGCTTGAAAAGCCCCCTTATGGCGTCCGAAACGCCGCCGTTTCCCGGCCCCTGTGGACTGCGGCAGGCTGCCGGCTTGGCGTGCGGCGGCAGCTGTCGTCCAATAGGCCTTTGCCGGGCACGTTATCTCAAGGATTCGCCATGAATGTTCGCACGCTTTCCCCTTTCGACCGCCTGCTGGCCGGCCTGGAGCGCGCCATGGAAGCGGTGGCTGGCGAACCGGAGCCCACCCGCGCTTCGCCGGGACATGCCCACCCCCTGCCCGTGCTGGATGACGCTGCTCGTCGCCATGCCGCCGGTCTGATGCGGGTGAACCATACCGGGGAGGTCTGCGCCCAGGCGCTTTATGTCGGTCAGGCGACCCTGGCCCGCACCCCGGAAAACCGCGAACACCTGCTGCACGCCGCTGCCGAGGAGACCGATCACCTGGCCTGGTGTGCCGAGCGCCTGAAAGAACTGGACAGCCGACCCAGCCTGCTCAACCCGCTGTGGTACGCCGGTAGCTACGCGATCGGCATCGTGGCGGCGGTGGTCGGCGACCCGGTCAGCCTGGGCTTTGTCGTGGAGACCGAGCGGCAGGTAGAGGCGCACCTGGCCGAGCACCTGGAAAGCCTGCCGGCAGACGACGATCGGTCGCGGGCGATCCTTGCGCAGATGCAGACGGACGAGGTGCGGCATGCGGAGAATGCGCAGGCACGCGGCGGTGTCGATCTGCCCATGCCGGTGCCGCAACTGATGGGCCTGATGTCGAAGGTGATGAAGACCGTCGCGTATAGAGTTTGATCAGCAAAAAGCCGCTCTTGAGAGAACAGGACGTACGCAGCGTTGCTGCCGCGCCATCGGACGAGCGCCATGACATCGATCTGTTCGATGCTTCCGCCCTTTGGCAAGCTACTACCCGCGAGATCGACGTTTCCGATGCGGGCTTCACGACGCCTGCAGTGGACGGAACGAGGACGAATACAAGCGAGCCGGCGCTGGGGCCGGCTCGCTTGTCAGAACTTACATTAGGTTGCGACCGTGGAAGAGCTCTTCGATCTCGCGGCGCAGCAGCGATTCGATGCGCTGACGCTCCTTGAAGGAAAGGTCGTCGGCATGGGCTTCGAACAGGTAGGTGTCGAGGTCGAAGTCCTTGATGTGCATCTTCGTGTGGAAGATGTTTTCCTGGTAGACGTTGACGTCGAACATCTCGTACTTCTGGCGAATGTGGCGCGCCAGGTAATCCTGCACCGAGTTGATCTTGTGGTCGATGAAGTGCTTCTTGCCCTTCACGTCGCGGGTGAAACCGCGTACGCGGTAATCGCACACGACGATATCCGACTCGAAACTGTCGATCAGATAATTCAGGGCCTTCAACGGCGAGATCACGCCGCAGGTGGCCACGTCGATATCCGCACGGAAGGTGGCGATGCCGTTGTGCGGGTGAGTCTCCGGGTAGGTGTGGACGGTGATATGGCTCTTGTCCATATGCGCCACCACGGCACCGGAGATCGTGTCACGACCGAGCTTCTCGACCACCGGCTCCTCGGAGATCAAGATCGTCACCGACGCACCTTGCGGATCGTAGTCCTGGCGCGCGATATTGAGGATGTTGGCACCGATGATCTCAGCCACATCCGTCAGGATCTGGGTCAGGCGGTCGGCGTCATACTGCTCGTCGATGTACTCGATATAACGCTGGCGCTGTTCTTCGGACACCGCATAGCAGATATCGTAAATGTTAAAGCTCAGCGCCTTCGTCAGGTTGTTGAAGCCTTGCAGACGTAGACGCGGGAGTGGTTTCACCACAGCGACTCTCCGTTAAGGCCGGTTCGCCCGGCAGTCAGAGGGCGGGTTAGCGACAAGGGTCCCCGCTGGATAATTCGACGTGAAAGGGGTTAGCTTCCACGACCCTTGTGACCGGAAGGCGACACACAGGCGAGCCGCACTCCGAAAGACTGCGAAGTATGCGGCATATTTCGGAAAAACAGAACCTGCGGAGTGGCCGGCGAGTTTGCCATAATGCCGGTCAGGGGGAACGTGAAGGACCGACTGCCGCCTTCGGGCATGCTGACTAATTGCGGGATAGATAGATCGTGGCGCAACTTAAATATCAACTCCAACAAGCCTTTGAACGCTCTCAGGCCCCATCCGGCTTTGCTCCCGATCCTGCCTCGATGGAGCGCTTTCTTGCGCTTTGCCACCGACGCCGATATCCCGGCAAGACCGCCATCATCCGACCCGGCGACCCGGCCAACACCCTGTACTACATCATCGACGGCTCCCTGGCGGTCTGTACCGAGGACGAGCAGGGCCGCGAACTGATCCTGGCCTACCTGAGCCGGGGGCAGTTCATCGGCGAAATGGGCCTGTTCGTGGAGCAGGCCCAGCGCGAATCGATGGTGCGCACTCGCACCGCTTGCGAAATGGCCGAAATCAGCTATGAACGCCTGTTCCAGCTGATGGAAGGCCCGCTGCGCGACGAGTGCCCCAAGATCCTGTTCGCCATCGGCGCCCAGCTGACCAACCGTCTCCTGCGCACCTCGCGTCAGGTCAGCCGGATGGCCTTCATGGACGTAACGAACCGCATCTCCCGCACCCTGCTGGATCTGTGCCAGGAACCGGACGCGATGAGCCACCCGGATGGAACCCAGATCCGCATCTCCCGTCAGGAAGTGAGCCGTATCGTGGGTTGCTCGCGCGAAATGGTCGGCCGCGTGCTCAAGCAGTTGGAAGAGCAGCGGATGATCGATGTGTCGGGCAAGACGATCGTGGTGCGCGGGACGCGCTGAGGGCGGTCAAGAGCCTCCTCAACCCCGCCCTCTCCCCGGCGAAGCCAGGGAGAGGGTGTTTTGAAGGGGTAGACGCGATGCTTCGCGCCCTTCCTTAACCCATTGGCCGTCCGCCTTGCGGCGTCGCTAGGCTTAGCCCCATCTGTGGCGCTAGAGAACTGTCACTTGTCCTCTATCGCTTGCACAGCGGCCCAACAAGCAACTCGTCATCGACGTGTTAATTATGGGGACATGCCCGGTGGCGTAACAAAGGATAAAAAGCTGCGCCCTTCTGTTCGTGTGCGCACTGATCCAATCCTGGCCCACCGTGGCGCAGCCATCACCGATTTGCAGACGTGAACCAAGGCAGCCACTTTCGCCGTCATGGCTTTACAGGCGTATGCCATTTTGTATCGCTTGCGGCCAAGGCGCTTTATCTTCCTTTACGTCACAGCCAAACCCCATGAGCGTTTCCGCCGCCCATGTACTTTCACCGGTCAATGGCTCACCATTTCCAGTCGCCTCGCAGATAGCCCGGTGATATGCGCGCGTTTCCATCGGCTGCAACGCAGGGACGTAAGTCAGGCTTCATCCTCCCGAGGACGCAGTATTTGCCTGATAACGACCTGATTTCCTGACGCATCTGGGATTTGCACAGTACGCTCGATGAATCCCGAGTCACCGCCAACTGTGACGTTCTTCTGGATCAGTATTTGAGCGTGAGCACTACCCATCGCAATAAATAAGAGAAAGAGAAGGTATTTCATAGGACCTCGTTGAATGGCACCGATGCATAAATGCACCGAGCCTCAGCTTATGAGCACCTACGGAGGCCAGATATAAGGGTTTTCACGGAGGACGTTGGCTATCCATCCCTGCCTTTCGTCATGCTCGAATGCCAAGCTTACGAGCCCCACGGCACTCACTAAGTAGGCTTCTCGCGATATGGGCTGTGAGGGATAGAAGAGCCCTCTCAGAGCCCTCTCGCCTCTATCTTTTCCACGGCGAAGCCAGGTGAAGAGGGGGCGAGCGAGAAGGAAGCCCGAGAAGCGCGTGGTCTCAACGCTTCTCGGGCTGATAGATGTAATAAACGTCCGCCCGCTCGTAATGCGAGCCCTCGCGCACAGACGGCTGTTTGACGAAGCCTGATTTCTCGTACATCCGCAGCGCCCGTTCGAGGCTGCTGTGCGACTCCAAAAACAGATGGTGGCCGCCCAGGCGATGGAACTCGGCGATCATCGCATCCAGTAGCTTGCGCCCCGCCCCGTGCCCCCGGAAGGCTTCATCGACGCCCATCTTGGAAAGCTCGTACACACCAGGCGATTCGCACAGCAGCGCGCAAGTGCCGATGATGTGTTCGCCCAGGCGCGCAAACAGGATCACCCCGCCCGGCGCCAGTACGTAACGTTCCGGATCGGAAAGTACCGCTTCGTCGATATCCTCGATACGGAAGTGCCGCTGTAGCCACTGCGCATTGAGGCGATAGAAATGCGCGCGCAGAGCCGGTTCGAAGGGAACGATTTCGACGTTATCGGACATGCTCAATACCACTCGACCCGGGTCACGCTGCGGCCCAGCGCGCGCTCGATCTTCTTGCAGACCTGCGGCTCGCCGTTGACGAGCACCGCCTCGCCAGCCACCTTGAGCATGGGGATGTCGACAACCGAATCGCTATAAGCGACATGCCACGATTGCAAGCCATGCACCCCGAGCTGCTTGACCTTCTGGCGGCCGATATTGTGCAACTTGACGCGCATGCCCAGCAGGCCCGGACGCATCTGCGATGCAACCACCTCCACGCCGCTCAGGCCCAGTTGCTGGAGAATGCCGCTCACCAGCGTGTGTTCGCACCCCGTAACCACGATGACGCGGTCGCCCGCTGCCTGGTGCCTCCGTAATGCATGCAGCGCATCGCGACTGAACTGCTTGGGACGACGCACCAGCGACGCCGCAAAAGCTTGCGCCGTCACCGGGTAGCGCTGCGCGTTCACGCCCAGAAATGCGATATGCACCAGGGTGCGCGCCGGGAGCCGACGGGAGATCGGCAACTGCAGCAATAGCCAGGGCAGCGCAAGAAAAGCCGCCAGCTTGCGCAGCCAGGCATGCTCATAGCGATGACGGACGAACTGATAAAACGCATCGCCGTAGAACAGTACGCCATCGAAGTCGAATAGCACCGTGCGTGGCGCGGCTGCCTCTACCGTTTCCGGCAGTATCGTTGCATCCCCTGTTTGCATCGATCAGCTGCCTGCGAAGAGTCGCTTCAGTTCGGCACCAGGATCGGCCGCGCGCATGAATGCCTCGCCGACCAGGAAGGCATTGATACCGGCATCCTGCAGACGCTCGATGTCGTCATGCGTATGAATGCCCGATTCGCTGACCAGAATACGGTCGTATTCGATCATCGATTGCAGTTCGATCGACGTATCGATGCTGGTTTCGAAGGTACGCAGGTTGCGGTTGTTCACCCCGATCAGCGGCACCGGCAAGGCCAGCGCACGCTCCATTTCCTCTACGTCATGCACTTCGCACAGCACGTCGAGGTCGAGCTCGGCAGCCAGCAGGGAAAGCTCGAGCAGGGCCGCATCGCCCAACGCGGCGACGATCAGCAGGATGCAGTCGGCGCCGATGACACGGGCCTCGTACACCTGGTAGGGATCGATCACGAAATCCTTGCGCAGCACCGGCAAGTTGCAGGCATCACGCGCCTGTTGCAGGAAATCTTCGCTACCGTGGAAGAAATCCTTGTCGGTCAACACGGACAAGCACGCCGCACCGCCGGCTTCGTAGCTGCGGGCAATGCTGGCCGGGTCGAAGTCGGGGCGGATCACGCCCTTGCTCGGGCTGGCCTTTTTCACTTCGGCGATGACCGCCGGCAGGCCTGCGTCGATTTTCGCCTCGATCGCCGCGGCGAACCCGCGCGTATCGGGCAGGTCGACAATACGTGCCGAGAGCTCGGCCAGTGGCAAGCGCGCGCTACGCTCGGCGAGCTCCTCGGTCTTGCGGGCCAGGATACGGGACAGGATATCGGGCATGGCTCAAGCGTACGGCAGTGGGGGGATGCGCCTAAGAATATCGCAGCCCGCGTCAGGCGGGGTGAGACGATAATTGCACGGTCGCGGCGACAAATGCATCCAGCTTGGCCCGGGCCGCGCCGCGCGCAATCGTCTTGCGTGCGAGCTCAATGCCAGCCGCGATGCTATCGGCGACCTTGGCTACATAAAGCGCTGCGCCCGCGTTCAGGCAGACGATGTCATGCGGTACGCCAGGACGGCCTTCCAGCGCCTCCAGCAACATCGCACGCGATTCGTCGGCATTTTCCACGCGCAAATTTCGACTGGAGGCCATCGCCAGGCCGAAATCCTCCGGCTCGACCTCGTATTCACGCACCTGGCCATCGCGAAGCTCGCCGACCAGCGTGGCCGCGCCCAGCGAGATCTCGTCCATGCCATCGCGGCCCCAGACCACCAGCGCACGCTCGGCACCCAACGCCTGCAGGGCACGCACCTGAATGCCGACAAGATCCGGGTGGAACACACCCATCAGGATATTCGGCGCGCCGGCCGGATTGGTCAGCGGCCCCAGAATATTGAACAGGGTGCGCACGCCCATTTCCTTGCGCACCGGTGCCACCACTTTCATCGCCGGATGATGGTTGGGCGCGAACATGAAGCCGATCCCGGTCTGCTCCATGCATTGGGCGACCCGGGCCGGCATGAGGTCGATGCGCGCGCCCAACGCCTCGAGCACATCCGCGCTGCCCGACTTGGACGATACGCTGCGACCGCCGTGCTTGGCGACCCGTGCGCCAGCCGCGGCGGCGACGAACATCGACGCGGTGGAGATGTTGAAACTGGATGCGCCGTCGCCGCCGGTGCCGACGATATCGACGAAATGCGGATGCGCAGGCAGTTGGACCTTGGCCGAAAGCTCACGCATCACGCGCGCCGCGCCTGTGATCTCGCCGACGGTTTCCTTCTTCACACGCAGGCCGGTCATGATTGCCGCGGTCATCAGCGGGCTGACTTCGCCACGCATGATCTGTCCCATCAGCTCGATCATTTCGTCGTGAAAGATCTCACGATGCTCTATCGTGCGCTGCAAGGCTTCCTGAGGCGTGATGCCGACGCGGCGACCGAGGTTATCCGTGCGTGCGTCGCTCATGCAGCCAGCTTCTTCAGCGGCAGGCCGAGGAAGTTACGCAGCAGGTCGTGGCCGTACTGGGTCAGGATCGATTCGGGATGGAACTGCACGCCTTCGACGTTGAGTGTCTTGTGACGCAGGCCCATGATCTCGTCGATCGAGCCATCGGCATGTTCGGTCCATGCCGTGACTTCGAGGCAATCGGGCAGCGACCCCTGCTCCACGACCAGGGAGTGATAGCGCGTGGCTTCGAACGGGTCGGGCAAGCCGGCGAACACGCCTTGGCCGCGATGGCGCACCGGCGAGGTCTTGCCGTGCATGATCTCCTTGGCGCGGATCACTTTGCCGCCGAAGGCCTGACCGATCGCCTGATGCCCGAGGCAAACCCCGAACACCGGAATCTCGCCACTGAGCTCGCGCAGCACATCCAGCGACACGCCGGCATCGTCCGGCGTACCCGGGCCAGGAGAAATCATGATGTGCGAAGGCTTCAGCGCGCGGATCGCGGCGACATCCAGCGCGTCGTTGCGCACGACCTTCACCGTCTGGCCCAGCTCGCCCAGGTACTGGACGAGGTTGAAAGTAAAGGAGTCGTAGTTATCGATCATCAAAAGCACGTCAGCACCATCTTTTTGATTCGTAGGGATTTTTTAGGATCTCGACAACCCTGGATAGATCCGGCGCGCTGACTGCTGGCAGCCACAGAGCAACCTTCGGGCATTATCCGACGATCCAAGCGACTGGGACAGTCCATACATGCCGCCCTATGGGCTCAGGTACGCCTGCAGCACTCGCATGCGCTTTTGGATGCCCGCGCTGACGGACACATGAAGTTCTTGCGGAAAGCCGGCAGGCAGCTCAGCCTCTAGTGCGGCCGCCGCTTTGTCCATCCGCGAGGCAATGTTTTCGATGGCGCTGCTGACGAGAGCCTTCGGAAGGCCCGCTTTTTCAGCCGTCTGAAAAAAATGCCTCGGCTGGACTTCGTCGATGCGGTGGTGCCGGTTGTCGCCGACCGACATGGCAAGCTTCATCTGCTTGCCCTCGAGGTACCGTGCATCAAGGCTGGGTTGCGCGCTCAATACGTCGTAAAGCGGCGTCAATGCGTAGCCGCCGCGAGGGCGCAGAAATACGCTGAAGTTCTTGGCATGTCCGTCAGTCGCACCGATCAACCAGAAAACCAACTGTGCCTGGATCAATGTGCGATGATCGTCGGCCGGCGAGTCGCTACCCTGGAGCAGATTCGCGATGTCCAGGATACCGGGGCCACCATCGGCCTGGTATTTACGCGTTGGCGGCACGGAGAGCGCCTGGCAACAATCCTCCTGTGGAAGACGAACCAGACGGCCCTCGTGCCAGACTCGATCGAACCGCTCGATGACCAGCGCCTTGGTCTGGCCGAAGGTCATGATCCGCGCATCGTTGACGCGCAAACCGAGATGCTTGAGCAACTTCAAGCAGTAAAATTCGTTTTCGACGCTATTTGAAAGATCGATGCCATTGGGAAGGCGACCAATAGCCCCAAAAGCATTTGCGAACCGCCTGCGCGCGACCCTACGATTTCCAAGTCTTCAGGGGCGGACCATGCAGGCCAATAACATCAATATCGCCGTGCATGTCGGGACCGGCGTGCTCGGCTTGGCGATCGGCCTGGTGCCGATCCTGTCAGTCAAGGGAAGCCGCATCCATCGGCGCGCGGGCAAGCTCTTTGTCGCCCTGGCGGGCGTCGCGATCGGCACCGCGGTACTTGCCGACCTGCTGCTGCCTCAACCCCTGGCACTGATCGCAGCGACACTGTCGGCCGGCTATCAATTCCTTGCAGGGCTGCGTGCCCTGCATCTACGCCATCGCGGACCGGGAATATTGGACGCGGCGCTTGCCTGCGCCGCGTTGATCGGCAGTGTCTGGTTGTTGCTGGCGTTGAGCTCCGGCCGTGCCTCGGCCTCATGGAGTCCGGCCATCGGATACGCCATCGCCGGCTACCTCGGTGCCGTGGCGCTGTATGACCTGAGTCGGCCGCTCTGGGCGAACTACTGGCTGGCTCGCATCCGGCCGCTGGATCATGGGCTCAAAATGACCGGATGCTATTTCGCGATGTTCTCGGCCGGTGCCGGCAACAGTCTCCGCGCCTGGCAGCCGTGGAGTCAGATTGTGCCGTCTTCGCTCGGCGGCCTTGTTTTGATCGTATTGGTCATTGTTTATTTGCGCCGACCGGCCATGGGCATTCATGGCAACCTGTAGGCCACGATGCTCCTGCGGAAGAGCAGGCGACTTCTCGCGAGTGTTCCGCCCCTCCCGACCTCCCCCTATAAACCAACGGGAGGAGTCTTTGGCAAATCATGGGCGGCCGGTCAAACGCCTCGGATCGAGCATTGCCGCCGTAACGCCAGCATCCGCCAGATGCGCAGGCATCGGTCGACCCTGCGCCAGCGCGGCACAAGCCTCGCCCATCGCGGCGCTGGTCTGGATGCCATACCCGCCCTGCCCGGCGACCCAGAAGAAACCTTCGGTGTCTGGCGCGAAGCCACCGACCAGATCGCCATCGGCGACGAACGAACGCAGCCCCGCCCAGGTACGTGCCGGGCGACGGATGCTCATGGTGGTGGCTTCTTCGATGCGGTAAATGCCGAGCGCGATATCCAGTTCCTCCGGATGCACGTCGTGCGGCATGTCCGGGTCGACATTGGCCGGTGAGCCGAGCAGCAAGCCGGCATCGGGTTTGAAATAGAAGCTTTCGCCAACGTCGGTGACGAAAGGCCAGTCCGCGGTAGCCACGTCCGCCGGTGGCTCGAACAGGAAGGCCGAGCGCCTGCGCGGCTCGATGCCGATCGGGGCAACGCCGGCAAAGGCGGCGATTTGATCGACCCAGGCACCTGCAGCATTGAGCAACAAGGGCGCGCGATAACGATGCTGCCCGGCTTCAACGAGCCAGTGGCCAGGGCCCCGCACAATCTCTCTCACCTCCGCATCCAGGCGGAGCACACCGTGCCGCTCGCGCACACCGCGCAAGAATCCTTGATGCAGTTCATTGACGTCGATATCGGCGGCGCGCGGCTCCAGGAAGCCCGCATGTGCGAAGGCTTCGCGTAGCACCGGCACGCGTTCGCGTATCGCCTCGCTGTCGAGCCAAGCCAAGTCGCCGGTCAATGGCCGCATCGCTTCGAAATCGTGGCGCAGCCTAGCTTCATCGGCTTCCGACGCGATCACCAGCGAACCGCGTGGCGATAGCAGACGGTGTGCGGCAAAGCCCGGCGGGGGCGACTGCAGGAACGGACGCGTTGCGCGCGTCAGTGCGCGCACTTGCGCCGAACCGTAGGTTTCGCTGAACAAAGCCGCAGAACGACCCGTGGTGTGATAGCCAGCGTAGTCCTCGCGTTCGAGCACCAGCACGCGTGCCTGACGTGCCAGGAAATACGCGACCGATGCACCTGCCATGCCGGCACCGATCACGATGGCATCGAAATCGTCGATCGTGCTCATGCGCCAGTATCCTGGGGCGCTGGCAGTTGCCAGGCTTTCCATCGCGCCTGATAAACCTTGCGCGGCAACAATACGAATATGGGCTTACGCTCAGGGCGCAGCCAGCCGAGCAGGCTTTGCATGACGGGGAGTGTCATGGCCGTGCAGCCTGCAGTGGGCGTATCGGGCGAATGCCAGATGTGCGCGAAGATGCAACTGCCTAGTCCCGGCGTATTGTCCGGGTTGCTGGCAATCACGAAACCCAGGCGATAACGCTGATCGCCGTGCACGTGGATATCGCGGCGCATCGGCTCGGTGGAATCCTTCGCGGCCTGCCCGCCGACGTCGCGTGTATCGACGATGCGGTTGTAGAACGGCGAGGTGGTCGCGTCGACGCAGTAGTCAGTGGCTTGCAGACTGCGGTAGGGCAACGCAGTGGCCGCTTTTGGCTCATAGCCGAATGCCTCGCCGATGCGGAAAATACCCGCGGGACTACGGTTATCGCCCTCGTGCTTGACGGGGCCGTCGGCATCTTCCGACGCGAAATCTTTGCCCCAGGCGGCACCGTTACGGCCGACGACGACCGGCTCAGCTTTGCCTACGGCGTGCCAAGCATGGCGATCGCGTTCGTAGCGATGCAGGCTGCCATGAATAGCATCCCAGTTGCCGGTGATGACGACGACGGCTTGATGTGCGTCGGTCCAGGTTGGCGTTGTGGCTGTCGCGCTGGTTGTTGCGAATGCTGCAACAGTTAGAACGAGGGCTAGGAGAGCCCCCCTCACCCCGAACCTCTCCCCCGGCGAAGCCGAGGGAGCCTGACTGGGGCGAACTTCAGTGCCTCGTACTTGCGCAACGTGCTCCCGCCCCTCCAACTTCGCTGGGGGAGAAGGTCGGGGTGAGGAGGACTCTTTCTCGGCAAAATCCAACAAGTGTCATTCCCTCAAGGCTCAAGCATCTGCTGAATGCGTTCGAGGTTGGCCACCAACAGCGCATGGCGCCGGTCGTCGCCCTCGCACAGCGCCACAAAGATCTGGTCGAGCAAGTGCTGCACCACCGCCTGGTAGAGCAACGATTGCACGTACTGACGCTCGTCGTGCGCGGAAACCAGCAACGGCAGATCGGCCAGCGTCCGCAGCGGATTGGACGTATGCCGGGTGATCGTCACCAACCGACCACGCTGCTCGCGAAAGAAGCGACCGAGTTTGACCAGCGCGGGATGATTGCCATGCTCCGAAAAAATCAGCAGCAGGTCGCCCGGCGCTGCGCTAGATACATGCGCGGCCATGCGCGCAATATCGAAGCTGTGCACGGCCACCAGCCCGAGCAAGGAAAGCTTGAGCGCAAAGCCACGCGCGTAGATATCGTCCTCGCCCAGCCCCATGACCAGAATCTTGCCGGCGTTTCCGGCCGCGGCGATCGCGTCGGCGACAGCCGCGAGCGTGCCTGGCGGGTTGATCAATCGCGTGGCCTCCTCGGCCTCGGATTTGCGCCGCCATAGTTGCCCTGCCCCATCCACCGGCCCAGGCGGGGCCTGCGTGGCCTGCTCGGCCGCGTCGCCATTATCCGAGCGCGCGATGGCCTCGCCGATGGAGTATTTGAGATCCGGGTAGCCCTTGAACCCGAGCTTCTGCGTGAACTTGACCACGCTGGACTGGCTGATACCCAGCGCATTGGCCAGTTGCTGGGAGGAGTAGTCGCGCAGCAATTGCGCGTTTTCGAGGATAAAGTCGGCGATGCGACGTTCCACCGCTGACATCTGGTCGCGCTCGGAGCGTATTTTGACCAAAGCGGACATCAGAGCGGTTCCAGTTCCCTGATCTGTTGGATTCCCAGGCCGGGGGCGTCGGTCACCGAGATTTCCGATTCGTTGAAGATCACCCCGCCGTCCACGGGGTTGTACTGGCAAAGCGAGGGGCCGTCCAGATCTACCTTGGTGATGACGTCGGCCTTGGCCACCGCCACGTGCACTGCGGCAGCCACGCTGATGCTGGTTTCGAGCATGCAGCCGATCATGCATTCGACCCCGTGCAGAGCCGCGATATCGGCGATACGGATGGCGTTGGAGATACCGCCGGTCTTCATCAGCTTGATGTTGATGATATCGGCCGCGCGCATGCGTATCAGCTCGATCACTTCCATCGGCCCGAACACGCTTTCGTCGGCCATGATCGGCGTATGTACGCGCTCGGTGACATAGCGCAGGCCCGCCAGGTCGCGCGCCTTCACCGGCTGCTCGACCAGTTCCAGCTTGACGCCGGCTTCCTCCAGCGATTGCAGCGCGAACACGGCCTGCTTGGCGGTCCAGCCCTGGTTGGCATCCAGGCGCAACAGCGCACGGTTCTCGACCGCCGCATAGATTGCCTTGACGCGTTCGATATCCACGCCAATGTCCTTGCCTACCTTGATCTTCAGCGATTCGAAGCCGCGCTCCACCGCCGACACCGAATCGGCCACCATCTTGTCGATGTAATCGACGCTGATGGTGATATCGGTGGTAATTACCGGATCGCCACCGCCCAGCAGCTTGTACAACGGCGCGTTGTAGAGCTGGCCCCACAGATCGTAGATGGCGATTTCCACCGCTGCCTTGGCGCTGGAATTCTTTTCCATCGAACCTTGGATCAGCTGAGTGATCCGGTTCAGTTCGGCAATGTCCTGCCCGATCAACCGCGGCGAGATGTAATGCCGAATGGCATCGACGATGGAACCGTGCGTATCGCCCGTGATCACCGCCGTCGCCGGCGCTTCGCCGTAACCGATGTGGCCGGTGTCGGTGTGCACCATCACCACGATGTCCTCGACGCGGTTAACCGTGCGCAACGCCGTCTTGAAGGGCGTCTTCAGCGGCACGCGCAGCATGCCGAACTGGATATCCGTAATTTTCATGGATGGGCTTGGCTCGTTGTGCGTGGCATCGTTGCTCAGGGGCGAATGCGCACGATGCTGGTCATGCGGTCGATGTAGGTCTGCCGGTCGTTGAACAGCAGCGGCAGCAAGGGGGTCACGGAGACTTCGTTGAGCTTGACGTGGCGGACTGTCCCGTCCGCAGCGCGGTAGCTCATGCCGCCGGTGTCGTGAATGACGTAAGGCTGGCCATCGATATGGCCGATCACCATCATCACATGGCCAGGGATATAGACCAGATCGCCGGTTTGCAGCGCCATGACGGCGCGCAGTCGTGCGTCGTGACTGTCGTTCTGGTCGAATACCTGATGATTCAGTCCCGGGCTGATGCTTTGATCGCGTGTATTGCGTGGCATCTCCACGCCCATGCTGCGATACACATCCGACACGAAGCCGCTGCAATCGCGCCCGTCGTAATCGTGGCCCCAGCCATAGCGCTCGCCAAGAAACTTGAAGGCCTGCCGCACGATATTGGCGCGCGTCAGTGGCAGGTAATTCGCGCTGCTGTCGGCATTGCGCTGCAGGAGCGCCGCACCGAAGTGCAGCTTGCCGGCATCGTCGCGCCAAGGCAAACGCAGGGGGTATGAGCTATACGCGTGCTGACCGTTCACCGGCTGGTCTGGCGGCAGGCCAGTCTGCAGGGGAATTCGGGCACCCATGTCCAGTTGCAATTGCGAGAACGGTGGTGCCTCGGGCGTAAACACGGTGCGCACGCTGGCGCCGGTCACTACCCGGTACGGTGTCACCGCCATGTAGCCAAGCACTTCGTCGGCCGTGCCTTCGGCGACGTACTGCTTTTCCATCCACGCCGCATAGCGCGGCGTCACCACGAAGTACCATTGTCCGTTGGCACTGGTATGCGCGATGACGACCGGCGTACCGGGAAATTCCGCGCTTTCCTGGAAACGATCGATATCGGTATCGCCCGTCCGGTTAAACACGCGCATCGTGGTAGGAAAGCTGCGCAGCGGCGCGCGCCGCACCACCATGCCATAGCGCGTCGGCTGCGTCGCCGGAATCGTATCTATTGCCAACTGCGCCATCAGAGTATCGAGCACCGATGCAGGCACTGGTTTGCCTTGCATGTCGTAGAGCGTCTTGCTCGGCCGCTGCGACATCTTCTCGACCCAGCCCTGTACCTGCGCACGGTTCAGCCCAGCGGCGAGACCGTGCAGATCGTGCATGGTCGGATCGACCTGGTAAAGCCGGGCGTTTTGCGCTGCGATAGCCTGTGTGTCCAGGATGACGCGATCGGGCTGTTCCTGGTTGGCGACCCAAAATTCGGGAGTGAGCTGCGCTTCGCCGACACCGAGCACGCCCGACGGTGGCGCGACGGCGTCCTGCGCCGCGGCGGCAGGTCCGCAGAGGGCGAGCGTGAGCAGGGCAATAAGCAAGGTACGTGTCATGGCATGTCTCCGATGGCGTTATCCGGCCAATCGCGAAAGTACGGTCGCCACCAGCAGGCCAAAGCCCGTACCGAGGATATAACCCAGCAGTGCAAGCAACACACCGACAGGCACCAGCGCACGCGAGTAAGTAGCCGCCAGCACCGGCGTGGCGGCGACACCGCCGATATGCGCCAGCGAGGAAATGCCGCACAGATACAGGTCGAAATGAAACAGCCGCGCGAACATCGCCAGCAGCAATGCGTGGATGGCGATGATGCAGACGCCGCACAGCAGATACACCGGCGCCGCGCCCAGCCCTTTGAAATTGCTCTGCGAGGCCAGCACCGCCACCACGGCGATCAACATGGCGCTGGAAATGCCGCCCGCGCCGGGAAAACGCGACAACGGCGTATGCGCGACGATCAGTCCGAATACGGTCGCCAGCAAGATCGTCCAGGTGGCCGGCGAGATCATTCCGCCCACCGGCAGATGCTGCCCCAGCCAGGCCGAACCGGCCGCGGCGGCCAGCGCCATCCCTAACCACAACAGCACGCTGTCGGGCGTAGTCGGGCCCAGCGTCGGCGGTGCGCTTACCACCAGGTCGCCGCTGGAAACCGCTCGCGTCCAGCGATTGAACGCCGGCGCCGTGCGTGCCAGCGAGAACAGCACCGCGACCCACATCGAATAGCACAACGCATCGGTCAGCAGTGACATCGCCAGGTGCGCATCGGACATGCCGATCGACTGCTTCACCGCGATCATGTTTGCCGTGCCGCCCATCCAACTGCCCGACAACGCAGCCAGCGGCTGCCAATCGTCGCCCGGAAGCCAATGGCGAAACAAAAGGTACGTGACGATGAAAGCCACGAACAGGCTGATCGCAGTGCAACCGAACACTGCAAGTACACGCGGCCCGAGGGCAAAGATCGCGCGCAGATCGCAATTGATCATCAGGAGAAACACCAGCGCCGGCACCAGCCGGTCGACCAGGGTGGCCTGGGCCATGCGGATCTCGTCGTTGACCTGCCATAGCCCCAGAACCGCCAGGGCGGTCACCAGCAGATAGGTCAGCACGATCGGCGGCAACACCTCGAAGACGCGCCAGCGATAACGCCGTTCCAGGGCGGGAAACAAGCCGGCCAGCAACAGCATCAGCGCCAGGTAAGGCCACACCGAATGAATCATCGCGTCCCCTTGAGAGGCCTGCCGCCGCTCGCCGCGGCTGTTATGGAATAACTAATTCCTTTCTTATTAGCAAGAAGCATAAATTATTGACCAGGTATTGCAAGCGTGCTACACAGCAATTTCAAGCGGCACCTCACGGGATTTCTTGCGGTGGCTAAGACCTGTTCCCAGATGGCGACGATGGCACAACGGCGCGCTTGCGTCCTCCTGCTCGGCTGCATCCTCGGCGGCTGGAGCGCCTTCGCCGCAGCCCAAGCCGACCCGCTCCAGGAAACGATCGCCCTCGTCGACGCCGGACATTTCAAGGAGGCGCAGGCGTACATCGATCGCGCCCTCGCGGAGCCGCAACTGCCGGTGGCCAAGCGCGACGCCCTCGCTTTCCAGCACGAACGCATGCGCCGCATCCTGCTCGATTTCACCCTGAGCGCCGATGAGGTCAAGGCACGCGTACGCAAGCAGATCCCTGACCTCAGTGACACCGAATTCGCACGCTGGGATGCGCAGGGACTGTTCGAGCACCAGACCATCGACGGACGCACGCTGTACTTCAAGCGTAGCCCGGGCAATCTGTTTCGTCTGAGCGCCGAAGCCGTCCGTCGACGTAAGGTTCAAACGCCGATTACTGACGGCCCGAACGAAACACTCAACGATTATCACCGTGCGGTTGTGCGCGAAGCGCTGGTCAGCGGCAAGGCTTCGGTACTGCCCCAAACGGTCCGCGTCACCCAGACGGTTACGGTCAAGGCCGATGCGGTGCCGGCCGGTGAAACAGTGCGTGCCTGGATTCCCTACCCACGGGCCATTCCGGGACAGCAGCAGGCGATCCGCCTGATCGACAGTACGCCGAGCGACGCGCAGGTGGCGCCCGAAGCGGCGCTGCAACGCACCGTCTACCTCGAAGCCAAGGCACAGCCGCACCAGCCCACGCGCTTTGCCATCACTTACGAAGTCACGCTCTACGCGCAGTACCACCGGATCGATCCGGCCAAGGTGCAGGCGGCGAAGATCACACCCGAGCTAGCTCCTTATATCGCCGAACGTGCACCGCACATCGTGTTCACCGACGCCATGCGCGCCTTCTCCAAGCGCGTCGTGGGCGATGAAAAAAACCCCTATCGCATCGCGCAGAAGCTGTTTGCCGCGGTGGACAAGATCCCGTGGGCAGGTGCACGCGAGTACTCCACCATCAGCAACATCAGCGATTACACCTTGCACGCCGGCCACGGCGATTGCGGCGAGCAGACGTTATTGCTGATGACCCTGCTGCGGCTCAACGGCATTCCCACGCGCTGGCAATCGGGCTGGATTTTCTCCGCTGGCGACTACAACAACATCCACGATTGGGGACAGCTTTACCTGGAACCGTACGGCTGGGTTCCAGTGGATGTGACCTTCGGCCAACTACACCCCGGTCCGGGTGACGACCCGGCCCTTCGGTGGTTCTACCTGGGCGGGCTCGATGCCTACCGCATCGCCTTCAACGACGACTACAGCCAGGCGTTCGTGCCGTCCAAGACTTTTGTCCGCTCCGAAACCGTCGATTCGCAACGCGGCGAAGTCGAGTGGCGCGGCGGCAACCTGTATTTCGACCAGTGGGACTACGACTTCGCATGGAAGATCGTGTCGGCCGCACACGGGGGCGGCGAGCGATAGCACTCACAGCTTGAACATCGACAGTATCGTCGGGGAGGCGGTCAGATGGGGGAGTTCAACAACAGTCGCAAGCTGCGTGCGCGCAGACTTTGCGTTGCGCTCGGACTGGGTTTGTCGGTGCTGGCCATGCCGATCCAGGCAGCCAATAACGATGGCTCCGTTGTCGGCCGCACGCAGGCAGGCGCCACGGTAACAGTGCGCGACCCGTCCACGGGGTTCGTGCGCAGCGTGACCGCGGACGAGAAGGGCAATTATCGCTTTCCGTTCCTGCCGATCGGCAAGTACGTGCTGGAGAGCAGCAAAGACGGCAAATCGCTCGGCGCGCCGATCAACGTGAGCGTTTCCCTGGGCAACGCGACCACGGTCAATCTCGGCGTCACCGAGCTGACCGGCGTCAACGTCACCGCTACCAATGTGGTAACCGCCGTCGATGTAACGTCCACCGAATCGGCCACCAACATCACGCGCGAGGAACTGCGCCGCTTGCCAGTGGATCAGAACGTTACTGCGGTCACCGTGCTGGCACCGGGCGTAAACAAGGGCACGGCCGGGTTCGGCGGCATCACCTTCGGTGGCTCTTCCGTGGCGGAGAACGCGTTCTACGTCAACGGCCTGAACGTCACGGATTTCTACAACCGCAACGGCTTTTCCGAAGCGCCGTACAACTTCTACCAGGAGTTCCAGGTCAAAACCGGCGGCTACTCGGTGGAGTTCGGCCGCACCACCGGCGGTGTGGTCAATGCC
>NZ_DATCRY010000216.1:0-2824 GCF_036568765.1 Dyella sp.
CCGCCGCATCGACTTGAGCCCGCCGCGCGAAGTGCCGGCCCGGGCGGTCGCGGTCAACGAGACCACGCTGTCCAGCAACCTGGTCGCCGACGGCGTCAAGATCGCCACCGTCGAGCACCTGATGTCGGCCCTGTCGGGCGTGGGCATCGACAACTGCCTGGTCGAGCTGTCCTCGCCGGAAGTGCCGATCATGGACGGCAGCGCCGGTCCGTTCGTCTTCCTCCTGCAATCGGCCGGCATCGAAGAGCAGTCCGCTCCGAAGCGCTTCATCCGCATCAAGAAGCCGGTGAAAGTGCAGGAAGGCGACAAATGGGCGAGTTTCGAGCCCTTTGAAGGCTTCAAGGTCGGTTTCTCGATCGAGTTCAACCACCCGATCATCAGCAAGCGCACTTCGCGCGCCGAGATCGATTTCTCGACGACCTCGTTCGTGAAAGAAGTGAGCCGTGCGCGTACCTTCGGCTTCATGCGCGACATCGAAATGCTGCGCGAGCATAACCTCGCTCTCGGCGGTTCGATGGACAACGCTGTGGTGCTGGACGATTACCGCGTGCTCAACGAAGATGGCCTGCGTTACGAAGACGAATTCGTCAAGCACAAGATCCTCGACGCGATCGGCGATCTTTATCTGCTCGGCCACAGCCTCATCGGTGCGTACTACGCCCACAAGTCGGGTCACGAGCTCAACAACAAGCTGCTGCGCACCTTGATGGCCGATGCCTCGGCCTGGGAAGAAGTCAGCTACCAGGACGATCCGGCCACCTCGCCGATCTCCTACGCCCATCCGGCTCAGGCGATCTGACGCGCCTCGGAGGTTTCAGGCTCTCAAAGAAGCCGCATCCGTGAGGGTGCGGCTTTTTTGTTGCCTTGGGCGCTCATGCAGAAGGGGCACAGGGACGAGTAGCGAGGGCGGGGCGCAAGTTCGCAGACTTGCTCCAGCATCTAGGCCGCGATAACGCCTGCCGCGTACGGGAAGCTTGCTGCACTGGCCATTGGAGCGTCCTCGCTACTCGCCCCTCTTGGCCTGCGAGTCGCTTGGATCGAACCTGAACAGCCCGCCATTGGCGTCAACTTCAAAATCTGTGATATATCTCGCCTCTTCGGCCAGCCGCGGTTCACGCTCCGATGACATGGGCACTTGGTCAACGGGCTTTGCGTGGTATAAACCAACCCTCGCCATCGGGGGGAACGCTGGTCGAGAGGGCGCCGGAGCGCCATAGGCAGGAACGAGCCGGGATAGCGGCTAGCGGGTTCCGCCAGTCCGGGAAGCAGAAATATCGGCGACGGACGCCAGTGCCAGGAACAGTTCGCGTAATTCGAGGTCAGAAGTTGTTGCGGCCGCCGCCTTCAGGTGGTTGGCTGCTGCGGCAGAAAGCGGTTTTGTCCGGTCCGGTTCGGTTTGAGCCGGCGGAAGGGGGGCCACTTTCACGGTAACCGCGTTGGCGTGCACGCCCAAAGCGTGCGCGGTCGAGAGAATTTGCGCCTGGGAAAGGCGCAGCCTCGAGGCCCAGGCCGGCGTAGGAGCCAAAAAAACAAGGCGGCCGTCGCGCAGGTTGGCAAAACGAACCTGCTCGCGGAGCGGTGACGGCAATGTCTGGCGCAGTGCACGATCCAGCGCTTCCAGTTCGCCCGCTCTCTTTGCGAGAGCGGCGATCGGGCCGAATTCGGTCACCGATTTCGGTCCGCGGCCACTAGGGCCGCCGGAGGGTGGATCGTTACGCTGCATGGTAAGGCCGACATCTCGGATGTGGAATTTCAATGCAAATCATACTTGTATCGCGCACGAAGAAGGTGCCGAAAACACTCGATCTGGCCGATGGGCGCCTGCGCTTTCGGCTGTTGGGTATGGCAGCCGGTGCCGTCGTCGGATGTGCGGGTATAGGCGCCGTCCTGGCCATGACTTTGGCCAGCCCGCGTGACGGCGCGCTGACCGAGATCAGGCAACTGCGCAAGCAGGTGGCTCATCAGGATGTCGAACTGACCGATATGCGCAAGGATGCCCAGCGCGAAGTCGATGCGTTGGCCGTCAAGCTGGGGCAGCTGCAGGCGCAGTCGACCCGGCTCAATGCCTTGGGCGAGCGCCTTACCCAGATCGGCAAGCTCGACGACGGTGAGTTCAATTTCGACGAGCAACCCCCATTGGGCGGCATCGAGGACTCCTCCGATTCGTCCTACGCGCTGCCGCAAACCCTGGACAAGAGCATCGACGAGCTGGCCGCGCAATTCGACCGCCAGCAGGCGCAACTGTCGGCCCTGCAAAGCTTTTTGCTCGATGCCAAGATCGAATCCAGCCTCAAGCCGACGGGCATGCCGCTGGATGGTTATATCTCGTCTTACTTTGGCGGCCGGCCCGATCCGTTCAGTGGGCATGCCGCCCGCCACACCGGTATCGATATCGCCGCGCCCACGGGTACCCCGGTGGAGGCCGTGGCCGAAGGCATGGTGACCTATGCCGGCGTCCGTAACGGTTACGGCAATGTAGTGGAAATCGACCATGGCAATGGCTACATGACCCGCTACGCGCACAACAGTCAGCTGGAAGTCCACCCTGGCCAGCGTGTGCATATCGGCGACGTGATCGCCAAGGCGGGCTCGACCGGCCGTTCGACCGGTTCGCACCTGCATTTCGAGGTCTGGTACAACGGCCGGGTGGTCAACCCGCTGGCTTACGTGAAAAGTCACCGGTAATCGTGTGAGGCCGGCCTGTTAGCTCGCCCGAGAGGCGTTGAGCAATGCTCTCACCGGCGCGTTATTAGCAGCAGCGCCGGCCGTACGGCGAGCGCCAGTGAGCAACCTCACAGGCCCGCTACACGGGCCAGCCTCACTC
>NZ_DATCRY010000217.1:0-12559 GCF_036568765.1 Dyella sp.
CCCTGAGCAGGACGGGGTGTTTAACGTTTTCTTCTGCCACCAACCCATCCGCCAAATCGACCTGACAGACCACGTATCCATCGACTAACCTGTTACCTATGTCTCCGAACACCTGTTACCCATGTCCCCGGTCCATACACTCTGCCGGGGGAGAGCAACTGTCTTGATCATGTCTGAGTGAGTAAGGCGTCACGCACGCGTGCGTTGAGGATGACCAGCATCTTGCGCATGGTGGCAATGATGGCGACCTTGCCAGCCTTACCGCGCTCACGCAGCCCCTCGTAGAACTTGCGCAGACACGGCTCGCAACGAATCGCGCTCAGCGCCGCCATGTACAGCACCTGGCGGACGACCGCCCGGCCACCCCAGATAACGCGTTGTCCTCGTTGATAGCCGCTGTCGCGTGCCAACGGCGCCACCCCCACTAACTTGGCGATCGCCTTGCCGCTCAGATGACCGAGTTCGGGCAAATGAGCCGCCAGGGTCGCCACCGTCACGGCACCCACACCCTTGAGGGTTTGCAGCGTAGCCAACTGCGGCTGAGCCTGGACTTGCTTCTTCAGCTCCCGATCGACCCGCACGAGCTGGCGCTCCAGATGAGCGATCGTCAGACGTGCCTGTTTGCGTAACCACGCCGGCTTGAGCGTGGCATAACGCTGCCGCGCACTCAGCAACATCTGCTGCAGATGGGCTCGATGCTGCTGGTAACTGGCCATCTCTTCCTGCCAGGCCGCTTTGGGCTGGTGAGTCCGTAGCTGCAAAGCGACCTCCGCCGAGGCCAGACTGGCCAGCATCTGGGCATCGAGCGCATCGGTCTTGGCCAACTGCCCGCTGGCCTTGGCAAAGTCGCGCGCCTGGCGGGGATTGATCCGCGTGACCGGCAAACCGGCCCCATGCAGCGCGGCTAACACGCCCGCGTCGTACTGACCGGTCGCTTCCAGCACCACCCGTTGCGGCGCCAACGGCACCAGCCACGCCACTAAAGCCTGCCAGCCGGCTTCTGTATTGGCATAACGCTGCACCTGCTTGTCCGAGGCCAACGCCACATCCAACTGGTCGCTTCCGACATCGATGCCAACGAATACGCTCATGACAGAACTCCGCTAGGCTTAAGGGGTCGAGAGTCTCCCTAGCGGCCCGGCCTTATCGATACGAGCGTTAAGCTCCAGCAACTGTTCGGGCGTCTCCAGGGAGAATCCGGTGCGCAGACCCATGCTCTCCCGCGGTCGTGCGAGGACCTAGGGTTGAAACGGTCGTGCGCACCGGCTCTCGACGCCTACCTTGCCAGATACCCAAGAGATAAGGGTTGGGGTGAGGGGGCAACCGGCCCCAGTCCCACACCCTTAATCGAACTTCTTCTCGACCCCGATCAAGATCGACTGGTTGTCCTTGCTCGTGTTGTCCAGATAGTTCTGGTACTCCAGGCGCAGCAGCCAACCCTTCAAGGTCTGCAAGGCCACACCCGCACCGAGCATGGTGTGATTGCGCGACTGGTTCATCAGCGTGGCTTGATACAGCGGTCCATTGAGCAGATCCGCATAGCGCATCGTCGCCTGGCTGGAACCCTGCATGTCATGACCGAACTCGGCACGTAGCTGCGGCGCCCAAGTGCCGTAGTCGCGCTTGGCCGTCCACTGCGCCAGGATGCCCAACGTCGCGGTGCTGGTCTTCACCGTCTGGCGCTGGTAATCGAGCGCGAAGATCGCATCGCCCGTTTCCGTATAGCCATCGAGCGAAGCGCGCGCGACGTCCAGTCGACCGTACGGGGTGAGCAGCATGTCGTCCGTCTGATGCTGGTAGCCCACCGAGAACGAACCGAACAACTGCTTGCCGTCGCGGCTGCCATGTACCGTGTTGCCGTTATCGGTGACATAGCGGCGCGCATCGAACTGCAACCACTGGTAGCCGATCACCGCATCGATATACGTCTTATCGGTGGGCTGGTAGCTGCCGTAGAAGGCGAAGTTGTAGCTATCCACCGAGCTGCGGCTGCCATGCTGGCCGATATCCGAGGTGTCATGACCGTAGCCGACACCCAGGCCCAGCGTGAGCTTGCTGGACACCTGCTTGTCCGCACCGAAGCTGACGCCCGAGGTAGTGAAGTCGATACCGTTGTCGCTGGTACCCGGCTGCATCTTGCCGAAATTCACCGCACCGCCGGTCCAGAAGGCGATATCGCCCGGCGCGCCGCCCGTACCGCTCGGCGCTGCGAGTGCGGCCGCGGGTTGTGCATCCGGCGACACCACGTAACGCTTGTTCGGGTCGTCCATCGCGGTCTGCATGCTGGCCAGCGAATCGGGGCGGCGCAGACTGCTCGCCGACGACATCGTGATGCCGTTGGTGAAGCCGCCGAGACTGCCGCCGCCATGCAGGCTTTCCAGGCGACGCTGGAAGTTGCTGATCTGGCCGGTCGCCATGCGACGGGTCGCATCGGCCTGCGCATCGAGCACGCCCAACACTTCGGCGTTCTTCGAAGGATCGCTGCGCGCGGTGACGCTGACCGAGATGGTGCCCGGATCGGACGTAGCGAAGGCATTGCTCAGCGTGTAGCTGATCTGCGCCATGCCACCGAAGGTCGGTGCCGCCGTGAACGACAGTGTGTAGCCACCGTTGGACGACTTCACCGTCGCCGTACCGGCATTGGCCGGGGAGACCGATACCACCTTGGCATCGGTGAACGGTCCGCCGTGTGCAGTGGTGGTCAGATCCACCTGCACCGTCGTGCCGGCGATGACCGAGGCGGTCAGGTTCGGCGCTACGGGACGCGCATTGACCGTGATCGTGGCATGTGCCGGCTGCGACGCGCCGAAGGCGTTGCTCAGCGTGAAGTCAAAGCCGAATGTACCCGAGGCATTCGGATCCGCCGTGTAGACGATATCCGTGCCCTGCACTACCGCCGTGCCCGAGGTCGGCGGACTCGTCACGGTAACCGCAGTGAACGGTCCATTGGTCGCACCTGCCGCGCCATGGATGGTGACCGCTTTGCCGGCCAGCACGGTCGCGCTCTGCGGGGCCGCTACCGGCACCGCACCTGGCACCACGGTGATTGCCACCGTCGCAGCACTCGATGACGTACCGCCAGGACCTGTCGCGGTGTACTTCAGCGAATCGCTGCCGAAGTAATCGTGCGTCGGGGTGTAGACGATGTTCATGCCGCTGACGGTGGCGGTGCCATGCGCCGGCTGCTGGGTGATCGTCAGGCTGGTGATCGGACCCGTGTCGTCAGTGGTAACCGCGATGGTCACCGAACCATTGGCGTTCACGCTCGCCGTGTCGTTGACCACGATGGGCGCCGGCTCGCCGATGGCGCCGTTATAGACCTGCGTGACCTTGAAGTCGTGCGAGTCGGTCGCCGTCACGCTGAAGTTGAAACTGCCAGCCGCTGTCGGCGTACCGGACAGCGCACCCGTGGAGGAACTCAGCGTAAGACCCGCGGGCAACGCACCGGCAGTCACAGCATACGTGTACGGTGCGACACCGCCGCTCGTAGACAGCGTCTGCGAGTACGCATGGCCGACGATACCGCCCGGCACGGTGGCAGGGGCGATCGCCATGGTCGGTCCGTTGACCACCAGTTGGAACGTCTGGTCGGCGGTCTGCGTGGCTGCATCGACAACGTGCACGGTGAAGCTGAAGGTGCCGCCGCTCAATGGCGTACCGCTGAGCACACCTGCTGGCGAGAAGGCCAGGCCGCTAGGCAACGTGCCGCCGGTCAGGCTGAACGTGTAGGGCGCGGCACCACCCGACGCAGTGACGGTGTAGCTATAGGGCGTTTCACCGGTGGCATTCGGCAAGTTCGAACCGACCGAGAAACCCACCGCACCGCCCGGTACGGCGACGGTGAACGACTGCGTCACCGTCGATGCCGCCAGCCAGGCCACGTTGCCGGCTTGATCTGCACTGATGGTGCAGGTACCCGGCGCCTTGAGTGTCAGAGCGCCCGTCGAACTGACCGTACAGATATTCGTCGTGCTCGAGGTGTAGGTCACCTGCAGGCCGGACGTCGCGGTGGCGTTCAACTGCGGCGATGTGCCGAAGTTCGTCGTGCCCGGGTTGGCGAAGTTGATCGTCTGCGGGCCTTGCGGCGTGACGCTGTTCGAAGCGGCGGACGTACCGCTAGGACCCGCGGAATTATTCGCCGTCACCGTGAACGTGTAGGCCGTACCATTGGTCAGATTGGCAACGACGATCTGGTTCTCCGAACCGCTGACACTGCCGGTAAGACCGCCGGGGTTGGAGATCGCGGTATAGCTGTTGATCGACGCGCCGCCGCTATTGGCCGGCGCGGTGAATGCAATGGTCGCCTGCCTGTCGCCCGCAATCGCACTCACGTTGGTCGGCGCGCCCGGCACGACGGCGCTTACCTGGAATTGCTGGGTGACCGTGGCCGCCGGCAGATACGCTCCATTACCTGCCTGGTCTGCATTGATAATGCAGGTGCCCGACGTGATAAACGTCAGCGCACCGCCGCTGGTAATCGTACAGACGGCCGTTGAGGACGAAGTGAAGGTCACCTGCAGATTCGATGTGGACGACGCCGTGAGCGTCGGCGCCGTACCGAAGTTCTGCGTGCCCGGATTGGCGAAGTTGATCGCCTGCGGGCTTTGTGGCGTTACGGCGTTGGACGGATCCGAATCCGGGCCGGGGCCCGCGGTATTGAGTGCTTTCACCGTGAAGGTATAGGACGTGCCGTCAGTCAGGCCGGTAATCAGGACCGGGCTGCTGGGGCCTGAAGCGGTCAAGCCACCGGGGCTGGAGGTCACCGTGTAGCTACTGATCGGCGCACCGCCGGTGTTCGTCGGCGCGGCAAAGATCACGGTCGCCTGCTCGGGTCCGGCAACAGCACCGACACCCGTCGGTTTGCCAGGGGCGATAGCCGCCACATGCACCGTGTAGTTCTGCGTACCCGGGAACGACTGCGCATCGAGGGCTTGCACCTGAACGCTGAAGTCGCCGGCGGTCGTCGGCGTGCCGGAGAGCGTGCCATCGGGAGCCAGCACCATGCCCGGAGGCAAGGCGCCCGCCGTCACAGCGAAGGTGTAAGGCGCGGTACCGCCGGAGGCGGAGACCGTCTGGCTGTAAGCCGTACCTACGGTCGCGTTGGGCAGGCTGCTGGGCGATAGCGTGATTGTCGGTGCGGCGATCGTCAGGGTGTAAGTAGAAGCCGGCGGGGTGATGTCGTTGTGATAGGGCGCGCTGGGCCCCGTCGTCGAGTCGTTCGCCTGCACGGTGAACGTAAAGGGACCCGCCTGGGTTGGCGTGCCACTCAAAACACCGCTGGAGGATAGCGTGACGCCATTCGGCAACGTGCCGGAACTCACATTGTAGGTATACGGCGCGGTACCGCCCGAAGCCGTAATTGTCTGGCTGTACGGCGCGTTGACCGTGCCGCCCGGAATGCTGCTCGGCGCAAGCGTGATGACCGGGGAATTGATAACAAACTGCACGCTGGCCGGTGACGAAGTGAATGGGCCGGTACCCGTCGAGCTATCCGTCGCCCTTATCTGAACGGTAAACGTACCCTGCGCCGTCGGCGTGCCGCTGACAATGCCATTGACCGCCAAGCTCAGGCCCGCTGGCAGGGTGCCGGCAGTCACCGCGTACTTATAAGGCGCCTGACCGCCGCTGGCACCGGCAATCGAGTGGTTATACGACACGCCAGCTGTCGGGTTTAAAGGGCTCGTTGTCGTGTAGGTGATCGTCGGTGGGCTTACCGTGATGGTCACGGTCGCAGCCGACGAGGGCCCCGCACCATTGGATGCGGTGTAGGTGAAGCTGTCCGGACCGGCGTAGCCCGTGGTGGGCGTATAAGTAATCGACGTACCGCTGGCCGTGGCCGTACCGTGTGCGGCTTGCGTAGCTACCGCTACCGATGTGGCTGCCGGACCACTGAGATTGAGCGTGATCGGGTTGTTGGTGCTGTCGTAGGCGACCGTTGCCGATACCGGGCCTGCGGTGGGCGGCTGGTTGACCACGTTTATGGTCAGTGTCGTAATACTCGTAAATGGACCCGGCGAACCGCTACTGTCTTTTGACTCGACCTGGACACTGTATGTGCCTAGCGATGTCGGCGTGCCACTGATGACTCCGTTATTCAAAGCGAGTCCCGGCGGCATCGAACTCCCTGCGTGCAAGGTGTATGTATAGGGCGCCGTGCCCCCGGTGGAAGAAAGCGCATAGCTGTACGGCGCGTTGATGATTGCCGCAGAAGGTTGGCCTATAACAATCGTCGGCTGAGCGACAGTAACCGAATAGCTCTTGGGTGTGCTGGCACCCGAGTTATCAGTTACGGTAAAAGAAAAAGCAAATGTACCAGCTTGGTTGGGCGTGCCACTGATGGTATTGCCGCTGAAAGACAGCCCACCAGGAAGCGGAGATCCCGAGTCCAATGTAAACGTGTATGGTTCATTGCCACCGGTGGCGCTCAAAGATTGGCTATATGTCGCTCCAAACACCGGATCGGGAAGCGATGCGGGGGAAACGACAATCGTAGACGCTGGCGCGATTTTAACCGTTACTGTAATCGGGTTGCCATTGTCATCAGCAAAAACAAAACTGTCTATCAACGACTTACCGAGACCATCGTTGGTGTAGGTCAACTTATCATGCGTGGTATCGGCCGTCACATGCCCCTGCGAAGCATCGGTAACTATCCCATTGATACCAAATCCCGAACTGTCGCAACTACTGACATCAATGACGATGATTCCACCCGCGGCCATAGGGCTGGTCGAAGGCGTGGTGTTTCCATTAGGCACCGTAAAGTCTTGGCAAGGAGTGGCCGCTCGCGCAGTTCCCGGCACCAGCAAGAATAAGGCAAGAACCAAAGCCCAGGCATGCGGCGAACGAATAAATGCCAGAAAGCGCGCAGCGACGCGCGATAACGACGGGCAGTAATGCATGTCCTTGAATCCCCCTAAATTTGCGCTCGACCAACCTAGCCGCGCGCCTGCGCGACACGCGTTGCATTGAATCGATCGAACTGCCACGGCATCCCTTAGAGCCGTCCCCTTTGTTGCCCGCCGTACCCCACATTCGGGCGATACGACAGTCCAGCTTTTATCCATCTCGGACCTACTCAACCCGAGAAACGGACTATGACATTGTGACTCAGCGCACAGATCGCTTGTCAAGTCGCATTATCTAAGCGAGAGTAATATTAGAGCGGCGAGCGGACCTGCCGCCCATCTACCAGGGGGAATCTATGCCAGTTACACCTTTTCTAGGGCAGGTCATGCCCGTCTCATTCAATTTTGCACCCCGCAACTGGGCGCTCTGCAACGGGCAGACGATGTCGTTGGCCCAGAATCAGGCTTTGTTTGCCTTGCTCGGCACCGTGTACGGGGGCGATGGGATCTCTACTTTCAAGCTACCCGATTTCCGCGCGCGGACCCCGATAGGAGTTGCCAATAATGGGAGCTATACCCTAGGGCAGTTCGGCGGTGTCGAGAACGTAACGCTAAACAGTACCCAAATTCCACAGCATACCCATTCGGTTGGTTACAACCCTGCGAATGGTACCGCCCGCAATCCAGCCAACGCTCTATACGGCAACACCGGCACAGCCGCCGCTAACGCCATCTACGCTAATTCCAGTGGCACACAAGTGCCCTTGAATCCAGCGACTATCTCCGGAACCGGGGGAAATCTGCCGCATTCGAATATGCAGCCGTACCTGGTTTTGAACTTCTGCATCGCGCTGCAAGGCGTCTTTCCGTCGCACTCCTAACCGGAGACAAATCATGGATCCCTTTCTCGGCGAAATCCGACTGTTTCCTTACAGCTTTGCTCCGGTGGGCTGGGCTGACTGTAATGGTGCCTTGTTACCTATCTCTGAATACGATGCTCTATTTGCGCTGGTAGGTACGACCTATGGTGGCGATGGAGTAAATACTTTCGCATTGCCTGACATGCGCGGCCGTGTGCCGATTCATCAGGGCACGGTCCCTGGCATGAGCACCTATGTGCTCGGGCAGTTGTCAGGCAGCGAGAGCGTTACCTTACTCAGCAGCAATATGCCTTCGCATACGCATACGTTGTACGCCACCACCACACTTGCAGATACGGGTACGCCCAGCGCTACCGTCGAGCTAGGTTCGCTCAGCGGCAACACCATGTACACCAGCAGCATTCAGAACGTGAATCCTGGAGCGCTCAGCCCTTCAATGATCGGCCCGACCGGTGGCAGTCAGCCGCACGAGAACCGGATGCCGACCCTGGTACTGCGCTATTGCATTTGCACCAGCGGCGTTTTTCCACCAAACAGCTGATTTGCCCACTACATGGCAACAATTTGAGGGAATGCATCATGAGTGAACCATATTTGGGCGAAATCCAGATCTTTGGCTTTAAGTTCGCGCCTTACCAGTGGGCTATGTGCTATGGCCAGCTGATGCCGATTTCACAAAATACAGCGCTTTTCTCACTACTTGGCACGACGTATGGGGGCGACGGCAAAACCACCTTCAGTTTGCCGAATCTGCAGGGACAGGCCGCGTGCGCCGTAGGACAGGGGCTCGGACTGAGCCTTTACGAGCTGGGCGAAAACTTCGGTTCGGAATCAGTAACGCTGTTTTCGAATGAAATGCCCGCGCATACTCACACGGCTAATGTTTTTGCGCAAAGTAGCGACTCCTTGCGCTTTGGTTCGCCTCAGCCGAACTACGCACCTTGCGTGCCGGCGAACATTATTCCATTCACGGAGGCTAAAACAGGCAACGGAACCTTTCCCGCAACTATTCTGGGTCCAGGCGGCGGCTCCCAGCCGCACGCGAATCAGCAACCTTATCTTGCGATGAACTTCTGCATTGCACTGCAGGGCGTGTTCCCGCAGCGTCCTTGATATCGGTGAATGTTCCCGCACTAAACTTCCCACCGCGACATTTGCCGTTGCGGTGGGAAGCTCCGCTTCGTGGCGCGCCAACGTTGTCGCTACGCGATGCGGAACCCGGCGATATATCTTACCTGCGCCAGCTCTATGCCTCTTCGCGCGCATCCGAACTGGCCTTGATGTCCTGGCCCGATGCCGCGAAGCAAGCGTTCTGCGATAGCCAGTTCGACCTGCAACACCGACATTACGTCGCGCACTTCGCGACAGCGGATTTTCTGGTCGTATTGCATGCCGGCGTCCCAGCGGGGCGGCTATATGTGCACGAAGCCGACAACGAGCTGTGCATCGTCGACATCCTTCTGGACGAGGCCATGCGCGGCCAGGGACACGGCTCGGCGCTACTGCGGCGCCTGCAGCAAGAAGTGCGCGACAAAGCATTGAGCGCGTTGCGCCTGCAGGTATTGATCACCAATCAGGCAGCCCGACGGCTTTATGAGCAACTTGGGTTCGTCCTGGAAGGCGATGAGGGCGCCATGCACCTGGCAATGCGCTGGCGGCCCTAGTCAGACCGCTTAATTGAATACCGCCTGGTAGATAAATCCATCGCGATCGCGCGCGATCGGCACCAGGAAAATCCCGAACTCACCCATCCCATCGATGCTCATCGTGTAGATCCGCTGCGGAAACACGACCGCCGCCTCATGGCGGAACAGCAACGAGAATGGCTCGCGCACCAGGCCGGGAATCGGCTGGTGCTGGATAGGCCTGGCCTCGACAAGCACAAACGGCGTACGGACGTTCTCGATATCGACCATGAAGGTCTCATTGAGATGGGCCGCAAACTGATCTAAACGAAGAAACTGCATGTTTTTCCCCCTGTGGGCGGGGAGCATGCCTAAGGTGAGCCGTGCTTTCAACCGCCAACGGCCAAGTCTGCTGGCTTGCCATGCGACACCTTGGATTATTGCATTGCAGCGCCATGCCCAGGCGGGCATCGAATAGTGCGAAGCAATTCCGGATGTCGCACACCGAAGTAGCGATAGGTTATGGCCGCCGCAAGTTCGCGGCGGGCAATGCAAGGGCAAAGGATCTGCCGCGACAAGGCCCACTCTGGAGCCGATTGTGCAACCGAAAGAAACCTCAAAAAACCACCTATCTCTGTAGGAGCGGCTTCAGCCGCGACCGGTCGTGTCACGCCCTGCATGGTCGCGACTGAAGGGAGTCTCTAAAAACCTGTCAATGACTTGGACATAGCGAAAACGGATCCTATCGTTGTGGGAGCGACTTCAGTCGCGACAAGGACTTGCGATAAGGCATGATCGTCGCGACGAAAGTCGCTCCCACAGAAGAGCCAGTTTTTAGAGGTTCCCTGAAGCCGCCCCCATAAAGCAACCAGGTTCTAGAGGTTCTCTGAAATCGACACTTTCCACCTGACTCGCCACGCGAACACAGGACAGCTAGCGATTCCCATCGAAGGAGTAACGCTCATGCTAAACGAAACCGTTTCGAGCTGGCTCAGCCATTCGGATAACCACAACGACAACCCAGCCGGCCCGCTATTTGTCGCCGGCACACTCGCCACCGAAGAATCGCTGACCGATAAGAATGCCGCGATGAATATCATCACGAGTAAGACGACCATGACATGCACTTTTGGCAGCTGCTTGTGCTGTTGATCCTCCCATAAACGTGGCGCCCAGTGGGGAGCCTCAGATCATGTCGCGTGACTTTTTACATGCGAGGCTCCTCTTGTCTTCCAGCAAAAAGCAGGGAAGAGCTGCACAAATGCAGAGCGACGAGGCTCGCCCCAGTATGCTCCCTCTTCCCCGGCTTCGCCGGGGGAGAGGGTTGGGGTGAGCGGGCCGCGAGCGCAGCGAGCACTAAGCCAATCGCTGTCGCAAGAAAGAAGAACCGTGCGATGTGCTTCAGGGCAATCCGTCAGAAAGACCAATAACCCACGTACGAACGCTGACGCTATCTATCATCACCGTCCCTACCCTAGCTACTGCTGCAAGAACATGTCGAGCTGCCCGCCACGTAGATCCTGCCTCAATGATCCACTATTGCATCCGAACCAAGCTCTCGAATCGCCCAACAGATCTCCAACGCCTCACAGATCAAATGGTCCAACGCAGCAACCGAACGCAGCACGTTGCGCCGCTCATCCGGTTGCAAAAGTACGTGACAAGCTAATCGGTTCGCATTGGACAAGCGCGACTCCAACACCATAACGAGTTCAGACAGTCCAATGGACCGCGTCCTTCCGTGGCAGCTCCCGTTGTCGCGTACGCCTTTGGCATAACGCAACACGTTCTCGATCAGATCAGAGGGGACATCGTGGGGTTCGACGGTATCGGTCATCGCGGCTCCATGCTCGAGTCGCCACCCGCGAGATTGCGGGTGGCGGACGTGTCGGGGTGGAAAACCGGGTACATACGAAAACCGGCAGGGCTGAAGCCCTCCCGACACGCCCGCCATAGAAGATTATGGCAGCGGGGCGCCGCAACGCATACAAAAACGCACAGTAAACGTTACGGCGCTTTTCAACACCGTATGTAACACGGGTTTCCACACCCGGCTGCCGTTTGCAGCAGCGAGAAGATGATGCGCAGTGCGCGCGCGATGTTCAACCCTTCGAGCGACTTTTCAAACTAATTCGATGTTCGGAAAGCAAGCAAAGGAGTAGGCATGAGTTTTTAGAATGGTGTGCACCAACGATTGGAAGCTTTGATCTGAAAGATCAGGCTCGCCGCTCTTGTCAGCAAGGCAACACGGCGGAACTCGCTTCTCACAAACTAACCAGTTCAAGCGCACTGATGCTCGCCGCCCCTCTTCACTCAACCACCCACCTTCCGCATCAACTGTATGAAGGTGACCCTGCCCTTCCAGCTCCCTTAAGCCAGCACTGCCCCAAGTCCCTTGCCTTAGCTTTCAAGGATTCTACCGTTCCCACGGCCCGGTAATACCGGCTCTCGATACCTAGCATTTGGCCTTGCCACTGATTCTCAGCTAGACCAAGCCGCCTCAATACCGAGGGCACCCAGGCAGCCATAGATCCACGCTTACCCTCTCGTACTGCCCGCCGAGATCGGGGACATCCACCATCTGTGTAGACGAAAGCGCAATCAGTTCACCCACTGTCGCGATGAGCAAATCTTGGGTGGCCCCGATGGCCTAACTTTCGTCAGCGGCTCCGGCGTGGCTACACGTCGGTGAAAGCGTAAATCATGGGTGGCCCCGATTGCTTGCCGATTGCTCCAGGGTGGCCCCGATTGCTTTGCAATCAGTTCATCCGATGTCGCGATGAGCAAATCTTGGATAGCCCCGATTGCTGCTAAATTATGGGTGACCCCGATCGCGGCCGGACCGTCGCGGCAAGATAGCCGATGGAGCTTCAACCTCACCCCGGGCATTCGCGACCAGCCCTATAGAGCAGGCACCCAGCCCACGCGCACGCCCATGATGGACTAGGCATCATTCAATGTTTATGCGCTATGGTCCATTCCGGCAAACCGGCACCAAAGTGTAGTGCTCACCGCTGGCGGCGCAAACGGGGACATCCAACATCTCCCCGATGGCAAAACGGGAACATCCAAGATTTAGAAATTTGCGGACCTCTGCCCGAAACACACAGCTTCCTCTCTGCCAAAGATCACGTCGCTAACGTAATGAGCAACGCGGCGGAACTCGCTTCTCGCAAACTAACGAACTCAAGCGCACTGATGCTCG
>NZ_DATCRY010000218.1:0-8685 GCF_036568765.1 Dyella sp.
CTTCTGTACGCGTTCGCTCTGCTCGTAATCGTCGTACGCTTCAAATGCCATGCTTCATGTTCACCGTTGAAAGGGCGCGCAAGACCAGCGCCCGACGCGAAAAAACCGGGCCCGGGCCGGCCGTTGGGCCGCCGGGCGGGCAATGTCCAAGCATAACGTACTTGGCCCCGGCCGCGTAGACCGGGGTGCTGGCCTGCAGTCAGATATTGACCGGGTTGGCCTTGCCGTCCTGCACATCCACGCGGAAACGCGCAACGTTGGCGCGACGGTAGTTTTCCAGCGCCATGGGCTGGCCGTCGAGCGTGATTTGCGCGCCGTTGGCGTTGCCGATGCGCACATCGATCGGCTGGTCGCTCTGGTAGGTCTTGCTGGTGCCGGCACGCAGCAGGCCGTACTCCAGCCGCGAACCGTCTTTGCGGGTGATCTCTACCCAGCTGTCGTTGGAAAGGCTGAGCACCAGCTTGTGCGCGCCGGTACCGGCAACCTGGGGGGCAGCGATAGCGGGCTTGGCGCTCGCATCGTCGTGCTCGCCCAGATTGGGGAACGGCGTCATCGAGGCCAGCAGCGGCTGCTGGTCGTCCTGGCGATTTTGCGATTGGCTCGCCGGAGCCTGGCTTTCGGCAGGCCTGGCTGCCGTGGAGGCCGAAGCCAGCGCGGTGGCCGCACTCGCGCTTCCCGCAGGCAAGGCCTGTTCCTGCTGAACGACCGGTGCGGCGTCGAGCGGAGAAAGGTGACTGACATCGCGATCGAACGCACCACGCATACCCAACCAAATTGCCGGCACGGCGATCACACCGGTCAGCACCACATAGGTCGCCGCACGCAGGTAGTTTTCCAGCAGATAGCGCGAATGTGAGATACCGCCGGTAGCCACCAACGCTGGCTGTGCCTGACTGGGCTTCAGACGCTTGATCTCGGCCTCGATGGCCGATTCCTCAACGCCGACGTACCGACCGTATTTGCTCAGGTAACCCGAGAGATAAACCTGATAATCGATGCCACTGTAGTCGCCGCTTTCGAGCTGCCGCACCAGGCGAATCGGCAAGCGCAAGGTATTGGCGCAACTCTCAACGGTAAGACCGCGCGCCTCACGCGCAGCGCGCAGCCGCGCGCCGAAGCTCGGGCCCGTATCGTAAGCGGCAGTCAAATCCATGCCCGCCGCGGGCGTATTGAACAAGTCGACGTTCTGGTCTGCGTGTTCGGCCGGTTGTGACGGTTTGGAAGTCATGGGCTAGCGGTATTGTCGAGGGCGTGCGCTTGTTCCGAATCCGGGAACTGGGTTTGCAAACGCCGACTGTAACTGAGGGCTGCATCCCTGTTGCCCAGACGGGATTCGATGTCGTGGCCGAGCTTGAGCGCCTGCGGACTCGCCTGTCCGAGGGCATCGTAGCGCTGCATGAAAGCACGCGCCCGGAACGCATCGTTACGCTGGTAAAGAAGATTGGCGAGTTGAAACAAGGCTTCGCCATTGTTGGAATCGATCGCCAACGCCTTGCGGAAATCTTCCTCGGCGCTGGCAGTATCGCCACCGCGCATCTGGCATGAACCGGCATTGGTCCAGGCCAGCGCGGGCGTCTGATAGAACGGATCGGCGACCGCTTTCTGGAAGTACGGCATAGCCTCTGCGGTGCGCCCGGTCTTGCACAGGAACGCGCCGAGATTATTGTTCGGGCCGCCGCGCGCCGGATCGATCTCCACCGCCCTGCGGTAGTGCTCTTCGGCATGCGGCATGTCGTTGATGCGCTCATAGACCACGGCAATCACGGTCTGCGCGGGCTCGTAACTGGCGTTGTAACCGATCGCCTTGTTGAGCTGTTCCAGCGCGCCCTGCAAGTCGTTCTCTTGCATGTAATGCTGACCCAACTGGGTGAGCACTTGCGCGGCTTCTTTGTTTTTGTCGGACTTCGATTCGCGCAGGCGACTTTCAGGCGTGTTCGGACCCGTCGTAACGCACCCTGTCAGCGCGAGCAGGAGGCCAACGAACACAGCTGCACGATCAAGCCGCATGGGCACTCCCCTCATCCAGTCGCTTGCGGAATTCAGCCTGACGGCGCGTGCGATCCAACACCTGCCCTTTCAACTGACCGCAAGCGGCATCGATGTCGTCGCCGCGGGTACGGCGCAGCATCGTGAGGATGCCTGCATTGAGCAACAGCGTCTGGAAAGCGCGGATAGTATCGGCGTCAGAACGCTCGAAGCGCGTGCCAGGGAATGGATTGAAGGGAATCAGGTTGACCTTGCAATTGGGCAAGCGACGCATCAGCTTGATCAGCTGGCGCGCATGCTCGGGCTGGTCGTTGACGCCCTTCATCAACGTGTATTCGAATGTGATCGATGTGCGCGGCTTGCGCGCCAGCCAGCGCTGGCAGGAAGCGACCAGTTCGGCGATCGGAAAGCGCTTGTTGAGCGGCACCAGTTCGGTACGCAACTCATCATTGGCGGCATGCAGCGACACGGCCAGCGAGACATCGATCGCCTCGGAGAGCTTGTCGATCATGGGTACCATACCTGCGGTCGACAGCGTCACGCGCTTGGACGCCAGGCCGAAGCCGAAATCGTCGCGCATCAGGCTCATCGCCTTGACCACGTTGTCGAAATTGAGCAGGGGCTCGCCCATACCCATCATCACCACATTGGTGATACGACGATTCTGATGCGTGACGTTGCCAAGGTGCTTGGCCGCCACCCACATCTGGCCGATGATTTCGCTGGTGGCTAGGTTGCGGTTGAAGCCTTGCGTCGCCGTGGAACAGAACTGGCAATTGAGGCCGCATCCCACCTGCGAGGATACGCATAGCGTGCCGCGCGTGGGATCAGGGATATAGACCGCCTCGACGGCATTGCCACCGTCCATACCCAGTAGCCACTTGTGGGTGCCGTCTACCGCGCCCTTGTCGAACAGCGTCTTGGGCGGACCGATATAGCAAGACGCTTCGAGCTTGGCTCGAAGCGTCTTGCCTACGTCGGTCATGTTCTCGAAGTTGTCTTCCAGGCGGTGGTAGATCCACTTCATCACTTGGTCGGCGCGATACGGCTTCTCGCCGATACCGGCGAAGAAATCGCGCAGGCCCTGTCGATCGAAATCGAGCAGGTTCACCTTTTCGATGGGAGCTACTTCAACCTGGTTCACAACGACTTAGACCTCAGCGCGAAAAGACTTCCGTCTCGGCGAAGAAATAGGCGATTTCGACCTTGGCCGTTTCGGCCGCATCCGAACCATGCACGGCGTTGGCATCGATCGAATCGGCAAAATCGGCACGGATGGTACCCGGCGCGGCATCCTTCGGATTGGTGGCGCCCATCAGTTCGCGGTTCTTCAGGATGGCGTTCTCACCTTCCAGCGCCTGGATCATCACCGGGCCAGAGATCATGAATTCCACCAGCGCATTGAAGAACGGGCGCTCGCGATGCACGGCATAGAAGCCTTCGGCCTCCTTGCGCGACAGATGCTTCATCTTCGCGGCCACGACCTTCAGGCCGGCCTTTTCGAAGCGCGCATAGATTTCGCCGATCACGTTCTTGGCAACAGCGTCGGGCTTGATAATAGAAAGGGTGCGCTCCAGCGCCATAGTCAATCTGCTCCGGCAAACGGTTCTAGGTTCTTGTTTTAGGGCGGCCGCCAGCCCCCCGGCCGGCGAGTTTCGCGCCAAATCCGTCATGAAATGCGGATTTAGCGCCGGAAAGTCTGACAGATTCTAGCTGATTGGCAAGTTATACACATACCCCTTTCACGCCTCTTTGGTAACGTCTGAAACAAACGTTTGACGGAAGCGTTCGACTGAGATAGCCTTAAACGATCGTTTGACTCAGACCGCCCAGGCCCGAACGTGCAAACCTCACAGCAATCGACCAAAGAACGCATCCTCAGTGCCGCCGAAGTGTTGTTTGCCAGGCACGGATTCGACGGCGCCTCGCTGCGCCAGCTCACTGCCGCCGCCGGAGTCAACCTCGCCGCGGTCAACTACCATTTCGGTTCGAAAGACCGGCTGGTGGAAGAAGTCTTCCGCCGCCGGCTGGACGAACTCAACAGCCGCCGCCTGAAGGCCCTGGCACGCATTGCCGGCCACCCCGAGACCACCCTCGAGGATGTCCTGGCCGCCTTTATCAAGCCGGCCCTGGAGCTGTCGCACGATGGCAGCGGAACATTGTTCATGCGGGTGCTGGCCAGAGCCTTCGCCGAACACGACGACACCCTGCGCAGGTTCCTCTCGGAAAACTATGGCCATGTAATGCGCCAGTTCACTGCCGAGTTCGCGCGCCTGCTGCCACATCTGAGCAAGGAGGAGCTCTATTGGCGCATCGATCTGGTAACGGGCGCCCTTACCCATGCCATGTCGGGCTTCGGCATGATCCAGCGCAAAAGCGATGTCACGGAAACCATGCATCGCGAGCAGACCGCTGCCCACCTCATCCGCTTTTCCGCCGCAGGCCTCAGCCATCCCTGAGGCCTGTCGCGCTTTCACGACTTTTAAGTCAGCACCTCTAGTGTCCGTACTTCGTCGGAGATCCTCATGACCGCAACACCTCTACGTATCCGCAAGGCCGCGGTGCTCGGCGCCGGTGTGATGGGCGCGCAGATTGCCGCGCACCTCACTAACGCCGGCGTTGAAACTGTCTTGTTCGACTTGCCCGCCAAGGAAGGTCCCAAGAGCGGTATCGCGCTGAAGGCGATCGAGAACCTCAAGAAACTTTCCCCTGCTCCGCTGGCCGAGAAGAACATCGCCGCCGCCATCATTCCGGCGAACTACGATGAGGATATGGATCAGCTCAAAGACGTCGACCTGGTGATCGAGGCGATCGCCGAACGGATGGATTGGAAGCTGGATCTGTACAAGAAGATCGCCACGCATCTCTCCAAGACCGCGATCATCGCATCGAATACCTCGGGCCTGTCGATCAATGGGCTGGCCGAAGCGCTACCGGAAGAAATGCGTCATCGCTTCAGCGGCGTGCATTTCTTCAATCCGCCGCGCTATATGCATCTGGTCGAACTGATTCCGACCCGGCTCACCGACAAGAACGTCATCGACGGGCTGGAAGCCTTCCTGACCACCACCGTCGGCAAGGGCGTGGTGATCGCCAAGGACACCCCGAACTTCATCGGCAACCGCATCGGTGTGTTCTCGATACTCTCGACGATGTACCACACCGAACAGTTCAAGCTCGGCTTCGACACGGTCGATGCCTTGACCGGCCCGGCTGTCGGTCGTCCCAAGAGCGCGACCTATCGCACTGCCGATGTGGTTGGCCTGGACACCATGGCGCACGTGATCAAGACCATGGCCGATACCCTGGCCGACGATCCGTGGCATGCGTTCTTCAAGACCCCGGCATGGCTTCAGGCGCTGATCGAACAGGGCGCGCTGGGCCAGAAGACCGGCGCGGGCTTCTATCGCAAGGAAGGCAAGGACATCGTCGTACTCGATGTCGCCGCAAAGAACTATCGCCCCTCCGAACAGAAGCCTTCGGATGAAGTCGCAGCCATCCTGGCCATCAAGGATCCGGCCGAGAAGTTCGCCAAGCTGCGCGCATCCAGCGATGTGCAGGCGCAGTTCCTCTGGGCGATTTTCCGCGATCTGTTCCACTACACCGCCTATCACCTGGCCGATATCGCCGATACCGCGCGCGATGTCGATTTCGCCATCCGTTGGGGTTACGGCTGGAAGCTGGGCCCGTTCGAGACCTGGCAGGCTGCTGGCTGGCAGCAAGTCGCAAAATGGATCGAAGAAGACATTGCCGCCGGCAAGACCATGAGCAAGGCGCCGCTGCCCAAGTGGGTCACCGACGGGCGCGCAGGCGTGCATGGCAAGAGCGGTTCTTATTCGGCCGCATCCAACAGCGACAAGCCGCGTTCGCAGCACCCGGTTTATCAACGTCAGCTGTTCCCCGATCCGATCCTCGGCGAGAAATTCGACCAGGGCTCGACCGTATGGGAAAACGACGGCATTCGCTTGTGGACGCTCGGCGACGACGGCGTCGGCATCATTTCGTTCAAGACCAAGATGAACACGGTCAACGATCATGTGCTCGACGGTATCCAGCATGCCATCGGCGTTGCCGAGGAGAAGCTCAAGGCTGTGGTGATCTGGCAGACCGGCGAGCCATTCTCGGCCGGTGCGGATCTGAAGGGGGCGCTGGGCTTATTGCAGGCAGGCAAGTTCGATGATTTCGACAAGATGGTCGCCAATTTCCAGCGCACCAGCATGCGGATCAAGCATGCGCTCGTGCCGGTGGTCTCGGCCGTGCGTGGCCTGGCCCTCGGTGGCGGTTGTGAATTCCAGATGCATTCGGCACGCACGGTTGCCGCGTTGGAAAGTTACATCGGCCTGGTCGAGGCGGGTGTGGGCCTGCTGCCAGCCGGTGGCGGCCTGCATGAGCTGGCCGTGCGCGCAGCGCAGACCAACCCGAGCGATCCGTTCGAAGCCTTGAAGAGTGTGTTCGAGACGGTCGCCATGGCCAAGGTTGCCGGCAGCGCGCTTGAGGCCAAGCAAATGGGGCTGTTGCGCCACAGCGATATCGTCGTATTCAATCCTTACGAGCTGCTCTATGTCGCCAAGAAGGTAGCGCTGTCGCTCGCCGAAGCCGGCTATCGGCCGCCGCTGCCCGCACGCGCGATCCCGGTCGCTGGCGATGTCGGTACCGCCACGTTCAAGGCTTCGCTCGCCAACATGCAAGCGGGCTACTTTGCTTCCGAGCACGATGTCGAGATTGCTTCGCGCATCGCCGACACACTGTGCGGCGGCCGCATCGAGCGGGGCTCGCTGGTGGACGAAGAGTGGTTGCTGGCACTGGAGCGCAAGCACTTTGTCGAGCTGGCGAAAACGGAAAAAACGCAGGCACGCATCGCGCACACGATGACGACCGGCAAACCGCTGCGTAACTGACGGAACGTCGCCCTGGCAAAAACCAGGGCCCAGCGACTTTAGGCGAAACCGTAAAGACACTGGAACCCGGCATGCGCCGGGATGACGAGCCAAAAACCTAGCGCGTCGCCGCGTATCGCGCGACGCAACGGAGCAAAAGCATGAGCAAGCAAATCCAAGACGCCTACATCGTCGCAGCCACCCGCACTCCGGTCGGCAAGGCGCCGCGCGGCGTGTTCCGCAACACCCGTCCCGACGACATGCTCGCACACGTGATCCGCGCCGTGATGGCGCAGGCACCGGGCATCGATCCGCATGAAATCGGTGACGCCATCATCGGCTGTGCCATGCCGGAAGCCGAGCAAGGCATGAACGTGGCGCGCATCGGCGTGCTGCTGGCCGGCCTGCCCGATACGGTGCCGGGCGTGACCATCAACCGCTTCTGCTCGTCTGGCGTGCAGGCTATCGCGATGGCTGCCGATCGCATCCGCTTGGGCGAAGCCGACCTGATGATCGCCGGCGGCACCGAGAGCATGAGCATGGTGCCGATGATGGGTCACAAGGTCGCGATGAATCCGTCGATCTTCGATAACGAGCACATCGGTATCGCCTACGGCATGGGCATCACGGCCGAGAACGTCGCCAAGCAGTGGAAGGTCAGCCGAGAAGAGCAGGATACGTTCTCGTCGCAGAGCCACGAGAAAGCGCTGGCGGCGATCAAGGCCGGCGAATTCAAGGATGAGATCACACCGTTCACCCTCGACGACCGCTACCCCGACCTGAAAACCCGCGGTATCAAGAGCGACAGTCGCGTCATCGACACCGACGAAGGCCCACGGCCCGGCAGCACGGTAGAAGTGCTGGGCAAGCTCAAGCCGGTGTTCCGCAACGGTCAGTTCGGCGGCTCGGTCACGGCTGGCAATTCATCGCAGACTTCCGATGGTGCCGGCGCACTGCTGCTCGCCAGCGAAACGGCGATCAAGAAGTACAGCCTGCAGCCGCTGGCGCGCTTTGTCGGCTTCTCGGTCGCCGGCGTGAAGCCGGAAATCATGGGCATCGGTCCGAAGGAAGCGATTCCGAAGGCGCTCAAGCAGTGCGGTCTGACGCAGGATCAGTTGGACTGGATCGAACTCAACGAGGCCTTTGCCGCCCAGTCGCTGGCAGTGATAAAGGACCTGGGCCTGGATCCGTCGAAGGTCAATCCGTTGGGTGGCGCCATTGCGCTCGGTCACCCGCTTGGTGCAACCGGTGCGATCCGTGCGGCCACCCTGGTGCATGGCATGCGTCGCCATAAGAAGAAGTACGGCATGGTGACGATGTGCATCGGCACCGGCATGGGCGCGGCCGGGATCTTCGAAGCGGTTTGATCCAGCACCAAAAGATTCGATGCCCGAACGGCGATGCGCGAGCATCGCCGTTTTTTATTGCGTTGCGCATAAGCTTGCGCTCGATCGCCTTGACGCTTCCAGAAGATGTCATCGTTCAAGATAGCGACCTTCCTGTTTGTACTTCCATGCTGCCCTGAGGAGACGCCGTGTCATCCATGCAAGCCATCGAAATAAGCCAGCCGGGTCCGCCGGAGAATCTTCGTCTGACGACTCGCCCTCGCCCGCAATCTGGCAAGGGCGAGGTATTGATCAAGGTAGCCGCCTCCGGGGTGAACCGGCCGGATGTGTTTCAACGACAAGGCGCCTATCCGCCTCCGCCCGGTGCATCGGATTTACCGGGCCTGGAAGTGGCCGGCGTTATCGTCGAAGGCGACCTGGGCGGCGACAATCCGTTCGGGCTGCAGATCGGCGACGAGGTTTGCGCATTGCTTGTC
>NZ_DATCRY010000219.1:0-8401 GCF_036568765.1 Dyella sp.
GCTCGTCTTCGTCCAGCGCCGCATCGCCGAAGCTGGGCTCGCGCCGGTCACCGCGCGGCTGGCCAGCCGCAGCACGACGCGTGCCCTGCTCCTGCTTGGGCTTGCCGAACAGCCAGATCAGGGCCAGCACGACCAAGCCCAGGATCGCCAATGGAATGCCGACGGCCGGATTCCAGGCAAATGCCACGGTAGGTTCCATGAGTTGACTCCTTATGCTGCGCCGGCAAGTTTAGCCGCTTCGGCCAGATCCACCTGCACCAGACGCGATACGCCCGGTTCGCGCATGGTGACGCCGCAAAGTTGCGCCGCCGCCTCCATAGTGGCCTTGTTGTGGCTGACAAAGATGAACTGCACCTTTTCGCTCATCTCCTTGACCATGTTGGAGAAGCGGCCGACGTTGGCTTCATCCAGCGGTGCGTCCACCTCGTCCAGCAGGCAGAACGGCGCCGGGTTCAAGCCGAAGATGGCGAATACCAGCGATACTGCAGTCAGGGCCTTCTCGCCGCCGGACAATAGCGTGATATTGGAAACGCGCTTGCCGGGCGGGCGGGCCATGATCGCCACGCCCGTATCGAGCAAATCGTCGCCTGTGAGTTCCAGGTACGCATGACCGCCGCCGAACAGGCGCGGGAACAGCTCTTGTACACCGGCGTTGACGCGGTCGAAGGTCTCCTTGAACCGCTGGCGAGTTTCGCGATCGATCTTCTTGATCGCCCCCTCCAGCGTTTCAAGCGCACTGGCCAGATCGGTAAGCTGATTGTCCAGATAATTCTTTCGCTCGCTCTGCTCGGCATGCTCCTGGATTGCCGCCAGGTTGACCGGCTCCAGGCGTTGGATCTTCTGTGCCAGGTCGCCGAGATCCTTGCGCCACTGTCCAGCGTCGGCGTCCTCGGCCAGTTCGGCCAACAGGGGCTCGAGCTCCAGGCCCGAAGCGACGATGGCTTCGGCCAGTTGCTGAGCACGCAACTGCAGGGCCTGCGCCGCCAGGCGCTTCTCCGAGAGCTTTTCGCGCAGGGTGTTGAGTGACTGTTCGGTGCGCTGGCGATCCTGATCGAGGCGGCGAAACTCGCCGTCGCAGTCGTCCAGCGCACGACGGGCATCCACCAGTTGCTTGTCGACCAGCAGGCGCTGGTCCAGGTAGGTCTGGCGTTCGGCCTCCAGCTCGGCGATCGGATCGGTGCCGGCCGCCAGTTGCTCGGCAATCTCGTTACGGCGCAATTCGATCTGCCGATGCTGCGAATCCATGCGTGCCAGGGCCTGCTCGAGGGAACCGAGCGTGGAACGTTTCGATTCCAGGCTGAGGGCCAGCGCATGAGCCTGGTCGGCCGCCTCGCGTGCATTCATGCGCGCTTCCTCGCGCGCTTCGAGCAAGGCACGGCGTTCGTTCTCGAGTTCGCGCCGCTGGTCTTCCAGGTCGCCCATATGGCCGACCGATTCGTCCAGGCGTGCGCGTGCTTCGCGCGTACTGCTCTGCAATTCGTCGATCTGCGCAATCAGCTCGGACAATTCGCCAGCGACTTTCTCCGACCGCGCGCGCGCGGTCTCCACCTTGCCGCGATGACTTTGCAATTGGCCGGCCAGTTCGGACTGCCGGCGGTGTGCGTTGTACAGCTCGCGCTGGGCATCGTCACGTGCACGCTCGGCCTCGAACTTGGCGGTACGCAGCTCGTCGAGCTGCTCGGTCAGCTCTTCGATACGCGCTTCCAGTGTGGCGATCTGCTCGGCCAACGTGCGCATCTCGCGCTCACGTGCCAGCACACCGACTTGGTTGCCCTGTGCGCGGCGCACGCGGGCCCAACCCGGACCGAGCCATTCGCCCTGGCGGGTCATCACCGATTGATATGGCGCCAGCGCCGACAAGCCGCTGACGCGCTGATGCGCTTCGACAAGTGTCTCGGCGGTCAGTACATGGCTAAGCAGCGAAATGGCAGCAGCGGGGCCGCGCACATGCGCCGCCAGCGTGCCGGGGGCGTTCGCGCCGCCCTCCTCGGCATCGACCAAGGCTATGTCCGCATTTTCAAGACCGGCAAATTCGGTAGCCAGCGTATGCGAGCTATCGACCAGCACGCTATCGAGAAAGCCGGCCAATGCGGTTTCCACCGCCGTTTCCCAGCCTGCTTCCACTTGCAACGACTCGCCGAGGCGACGCGACTTGTCCAGGCCCAGGCGTGCAAGCCAACCACTGGCGGCGCTTTCTTCCTGACCCAAAGCCGCGTGCTGCAAGGCTTCCAGCGAAGCCTGGCGGCCGCGTGCGGTTTGCAACTGCTGGCGCGCTTCGTTCAACGCCGACTGCACCTGGCGCTCTTCGTCGAGCACTTTCTCGTGCGAGAGCTTGTGCTGGTCGAGCATGCCGCCCAGCGTCTCGACACGCTCGCGCTGTGTATCGTGCTCGGCATGCAATTGTTCGGCCGCCGCATCGAGCGCGGCGACATCGGTAGCTTTCTGCTCGTTGTCCAGCGTTTCCTTGCGCTTGGCGAGGTCGACCGCCTGGCGGTCCAGATAGGCCAGCTTGGTGCGCTCCACTTCAGCGGCGCGGCTGGCCTCGCCGGCGGTGCGCGTATAACTGTCCCAACGCTGCTGCCAATCGGCCAGTTTGCTTTCGGTATCGCGCTGAGCGTCGCCGGTATCCTCCTGCATCTGCTGCAGGGCCTCCAGGCGCGGCTCACCTTCAGCCAGGGCCACGCGCAAGGTTTCGACCTGCTCGCGATCGGTGGCGATATGACTGGCCAGCTCGGCTTGTTCGCGCTCGGCATCCGTCTGGGCGCGCTGCAGGCGTTCGGCGGTCTCGCGGTTGTAGCGCACTTGCTGTTCGACACGGGCTATCTCTGCGCCGACCTTGTAGACCTCGCCCTGTACCTGGTTCAGGTGCTCGCTGGCCTCGGTATGGCGCTCGCGCACGCTTTCGAGCTGCGCCTCGATGTGCCGTTGCTCGGCAAGACGCTTTTCGATTTCGGTTTCGGCAGCGGACAGGCCGGCGTCCTCGCCATCGTGCTGGCCCTTCAGGCTACGGTATTCAAGCGCCCGTAGCTCGGCTTCCTTGCGGATCTGCTCTTCTTTGTAGGCCTTCCAGCGCTCGGCTGCGCGCGCCTGGCGATTCAAATGCTCAAGCTGCTTGTCGACCTCGTCGCGCACGTCGCGCACGCGGTCGAGGTTCTCGCGTGTAGACTTGATGCGGCTCTCGGTCTCCTTGCGGCGCTCCTTGTACTTGGAGATGCCAGCAGCCTCCTCCAGGTGGGTGCGCAACTCGTCGGGTGCGGCCTCGACGATCTGGCTGATCATGCCCTGCTCGATGATCGAATAGCTGCGCGGACCCAAGCCCGTGCCGAGGAACAGATCGGTAATGTCGCGACGCCGACAACGCGCGCCGTTGAGGAAATAGCCCGACTGGCCGTCACGCGTGACTTGGCGCTTGACCGAGATTTCCGCGTATTGGCCGTATTCGCCCTGAATCGTGGCGTCGGAGTTGTCGAAGATCAGCTCGACCGTCGCCTGACCCACCGGCTTGCGCGCGTTGGAACCGGAAAAGATGACGTCCGTGAGCGAATCGCCGCGCAGGCGGCTGGCCGCGCTCTCGCCCATGACCCAGCGGATCGCGTCGATGATGTTGGACTTGCCGCAGCCATTGGGCCCCACCACGCCGGTCATATTGGTCGGCAGGTGCAGGGTGGTCGGGTCGACGAAGGACTTGAAACCAGCGAGCTTGATCGTGGTAAGGCGCATGCGGGTTCTTTAGGTACGGCTATCGGGTGAGCCCATGACAGCTGGGCGACAAGGCACTGTGCCAAAGGCGGGCCTGGCCCGCAATGCATTTCGACAGGAGAGCAAACCTGAAGTTTGCACTTCAACCCATTGAATTACTTTGACTCAGGCCTTCGGAGGCTGAGCGTCGATGGACAGGGCGTGGATACCCTGGTCCATCAGGCCGCCCAAGGCGGCATAAACCATGCGGTGGCGCTTGAGCGGTAGCTGGCCAGCGAAGGCCGCGCTGACGATGCGCACGTGGAAGTGCCCTTTGCCCTCGTTGGCATGCCCGACGTGCTTGTAGCCCTCGTCAAGCACCTCCAGCTCGATCGGGTCCAGCGCCGCAGAGAGCCGCTGACGGATGTCCTCGACCGTATTCATGCCGCAGGCAAGGCCTTGCGGAACGGCTTGATACGCACATCGGCATAGACGCCGGCGGCTACGTAGGGGTCGTCCTTGGCCCAAGCCTCGGCGTCGGCCTGCGAGGGAAACTGGGCCAGGATCATGCTGCCGGTGAAGCCCGCCGGGCCTGGATCTTCCGATTCGATCGCCGGAAACGCGCCGGCAACGAACAAGCGGCCTTCATCCAGCAGCTTTTGCAGGCGCTCGATGTGCGCCGGGCGCGCGCCCTTGCGCTTCTCCAGCGAATCGGGGACGTCCTGGGCAATGATCGCAAACCACATAGCGCGCTCCAAAAGAATCCAAACGCCTATTCTAGCGCGAGTCGCCACATGCTCGGACCGGCGCGCTCAGCGCCGGCGCGTCATTTCGCGCCGCAACGGTGCCAGCGGCGCATGATCGTCGAAGACGATACGGCCATCGCGCATGTCCACGCCCAATGCGCGGAACAGGCCATCCAGATCCACCTGCACCGGCTTGTCCTTCATCTCGGCGTACAGGTCCGATAGCACATGCATGCCGATCGCTTTGTCGCCTGCTTCCATGACCTGTCCCGCCGACCAGTCCGCACCGTTGCCGCCACTGGCGCGATTGATTGCCCGCAAGGCTTCTTGCAGGGTGTGCTTGCCTTGCGATTGGCGATAGATTCCTACTTCGGCGAGCAGCCAGAACGCCGCTCCACCCCAATAGGTACGACCCCAGGTATGGGTATGGTCGAGCCCGCGATCGCCTGCCGCCGGCTGTCCCTTGGACATATCTTCGACCGACCAGCGCCAGACCTCCTCCGGCGCCAGCTGACCGGCCTGCGCACGTGCAATCGGCTCGATATAGGTGGCATTGCCTTCCATCAGCCAGGCCCACTGCTCGCCCAATACCGGCAATGCCAGATGAGTCATTTCGTGCACCAGCATCCAATCGCTGGCAAAAGCCTGCTCATCGGCGCCGCGACCGACATGGAGTCGGATGGCCGAACCGTCAAAGCCATAGGTCGTCCCTGGACCGATGCGGCTGCCAACTTCGGCGATCACCAACAATCCCACGCGACGCACCGGGAAGCGACCAAAATAAGTCGTCACCGCCGTGGCGCTACGTCGTATCCAGGCGAGCGTGCGCTCCCGATCCAGGCCGGATGCGCCATCGGCAAACACGATATCGAGTGTGCCGCCTCCGATAGACAGACTTTGTCGCGGCTGCTCGCGCAAGGCGGCATAAAGATCTTCGGCACGTGCATAGCTGCGTTGCGGCCACGCACGCGGCAACCATGCCGCAGCAACCAAACCGCCGGCCAGGGCGAACAGGACGCGACGTCGATCCATCGTGCAATTTCCGCCTAACGCTGAATAGTCGCGTCGATGATCGCACCGCCGGGCCCAGCCTGGATGAACGCGGCCGTGGCAAGCCCTGCAATCGTCGGCATCGGCAGCGTGAAATCCTGTTCGCCGCCGCTCCACGATCCCAGCCGCACCAATTGCCGCACAATATTGCGATGTGGCAGCACGCGTCCGCCATTCTCTCCCGCGCCGATAGGAACTTCGAGCGTGCGTGGATCGTAGCGAACCAGCCATACATCGTAGGTACCGGCCTCACCGGCGCCGACGTGCAAGCGACCTTCTCGCCAGCTCAAGGCTGGCCCACGCTTCATCGTCGTAGCCGCTTCGGCCACGGCATCGTCGAGCTGGGTTCGATCGGTACCGACTACATCTCTACGGCCGTTAATGAAAACCTGCGGCGTCCATACGTCGGTGCGACCACGGCGGCGCGCGTAAACCCACTGGCGATCGGTGAAGGCCTGTTGTGCGAACGTATCCTTCCATCCCAGGTCATCCCAATACGTCACGGCGTAGGACAGTGCGAGTATGTCCGCCCGCGCGGCCAATGCATTGAGGTTGGCGTCGGCGGGTGGGCAAGACGAACAGCCCTGGCTCTGGAACAGCTCGACCACGACGGGGCGCTTGCTATCTCCGTCCAGGGACTCCTGCGCGTACACCTCGTCAAGAGCAGTCAGCGCCATCAGGCCAGCGAACCACATCCCAAGCAGCTTGAATGCCTTCATTGCGACCAGCCTCTTTCAAGAACGGTGTCAGGCAGGTATTCGCCGCTGCGGCGGCATGGTTACAGTGCGATACGGTGGAATCGGTCCAGCGGTTGCATCAGGTCCACATTGGCATGATGTGTGTCGGTGATCAGCCTGCTATCGCACGTGGCATGAAACCAAAACAGCAGCGGCGAAAGACCGGGTCCCCGCCGCAGTGCATGTCGTACTTTTCGTGCACATCGGTGTTCACACCGTCGGCGGCGTGGTCGCCGGCGATACCCAGGCATCTGCGGCCAGTGCCGTCAGCCGATTGCGCGCTACATGGCTTCGACCGCCGTGGCCACGGCAGCGTTTTCGATCCGGTCCTCTGCTGAGGGCCCGGAAGCGGAAGATGCATGTGCCGGAGCAGGTGCCGACGATGCAGGAGCGGCAGCAGGCTGCTCGCCCGATTCCGGTGCCGAAGCATCGGGCGCAGGCGAGCAAGCCACAGCCGCAAGTGCAAGCAAGCCACTGAACAGCAGGCGCGCATTGAGCATGCCCGAGCTCAGGCTTCCGGACGCATATAAGGGAACAACAGCACGTCGCGAATCGACGAGGAATCGGTCAGCAGCATCACCAGACGGTCGATACCGATGCCCAGGCCACCTGTCGGCGGCAGACCGACCTCCAACGCACGGATGTAGTCCGCATCGAAATGCATGGCCTCATCGTCGCCCGAATCCTTTGCATCGACCTGCGCCTGGAAACGCGCGGCCTGATCCTCCGGATCGTTCAACTCGGAGAAGCCGTTAGCCAGCTCCTTGCCGTTGACGAACAGTTCGAAGCGGTCCGTGATGCCCTTGTCGGTGTCGTTCTCGCGCGCCAGCGGCGAGACCTCCACCGGGTGATCGATGATGAAGGTCGGCTGGATCAACGTGTGCTCTACTGTTTTCTCGAAGATTTCCAGCAGGAGCTTGCCCCAGCCATAGGCTGGCTTGACCTGTACGCCCAGGCGTTTGGCATGCGCCGCCATCGCCTCGCGATCGCGCAGCTCCTCGCGCTTGATTTCCGGATTGTGCTCAAGCACGGCATCTTCCATCTTCCAACGGCGAAACGCCGGGCCGACATCGATGGATGCACCGTCCCAGGTCAATGCCGTGCCGCCCAGCACATGCTTGGCGGTATCGCGGATCACGGCTTCGGTAAGGTCCATGATTTCGTGATACGTGGCGTATGCCTGATACAGCTCCAGCATGGTGAACTCGGGATTGTGCCGCGTAGACACACCCTCGTTGCGGAAATTGCGGTTGATTTCGTAGACGCGGTCGAAGCCGCCGACGACCAGACGCTTCAGGTACAACTCCGGTGCCACGCGCAGGAAAAGATCCATATCCAGCGCATTGTGATGCGTGACGAACGGACGCGCGGTCGCGCCTCCCGGGATCACGTGCATCATCGGCGTTTCCACTTCCATGAAGCGGCGCGGCGCGGCCTCGAGCCACTGACGCATATAGCCGATGATGCGCGAGCGCAGTGCGAAGGTACGGCGCGCGCCCTCGGTGACGATCAGGTCGACATAGCGCTGGCGATAGCGTTGCTCGACGTCGGCCAGGCCGTGGAACTTGTCCGGCAGCGGACGCAGGCTCTTGGTCAGCAGGCGCAGGCTGCCGACCTTGACCGAAAGCTCACCGGTCTTGGTGCGCATCAGCACACCCTCGGCGCCGACGATATCGCCCACGTCCCAGCCCTTGAAGGCCTTGTAGGTTTCTTCGCCGACCGTACCTTGGTGGATGAATAGCTGGATGCGGCCGGTGAAATCCTGCATCTGCACGAAGGCGACCTTGCCTTGATCGCGCTTGAGGATAATGCGGCCGGCGACTTTCACACGCCGCGCGATAGCCTCGATAGATTCGGCCGTATGGGTGTCCTTATCCGCAAACTCGGCTTGCAGGTCACCGGCAAAGGCATCGACCTTGTGATCGTTCGGGAACGCCACGCCCTGCTCGCGGAGCGCTTTCAGTTTCTCGCGGCGCTCGGCGATCAGCTTGTTTTCGTCTATGTTGGCGGGTACGTCTTGGATGGTTTGCTCGGTCATATCATGGGTCTTAGGGACGAGGGATGAGTAGCGAGGGCGCTTCGATTCGCACCTACCGCGACCTGGTAGCTTGGCAGGAGGCCATGAAGCTGACAGAAAGGGTTTATGCTCTTACAGAGGAGTTGCCCCGGGATGAGCGTTTCGGATTGATT
>NZ_DATCRY010000220.1:0-8858 GCF_036568765.1 Dyella sp.
GGGAGCGACTTTCGTCGCGACGATCGTGCCTTATCGCAAGTCCTTGTCGCGACTGAAGTCGCTCCCACAACGATAGGATCCGTTTTCGCTGTGTCCAAGTCATTGACAGGTTTTTAGAGGTTCCCTGAAGTCGCTCCCACATCACTAGGTTAATCTTTCCTATTTCTGTAGGAGCGACTTTCGTCGCGACGGGTGCGCCGAAACGCTTCAGGAAGGCTATAGCGCCTTCAAACGAGCAGCCAGCTCGTCCAGTCGCAGATCCATGCCCGCACCGGGAGAAACACGCGCCGCCAAACTTGCCTCCGGTGTACGGCCTGCGCCACTCGCTGCAGCCGCATCGGCTGCAGCACGATAAGCATCACGAAACGGTACGCCTGCGGCAGCTTGCTCGATGGCCACATCGGTGGCGTACATGGCCGGTTCGATGGCGGCGCGCATGGCCGTCTCGTTCCACTGCATCCGCGCCAGCAGATCCGGCACCAGTTCCAGCGCAGCCAAACCATGACGACAACCATGGAACAACGATCCCTTCGAGAACTGCAGGTCTCGCTGGTAGCCGGACGGCAACGACAGCAACTGCTCGATTTCCGTGCGAGCCGCGGCGACGCTGGCGTAGCTGGCGCGCAGCAGCTCGACAACGTCGGGGTTGCGCTTGTTCGGCATGATCGAGCTGCCGGTGGTGTATTCCGACGGCAACTTGACGAAGTCGAACTCGGCGGTGGTGAATAGCGACAGATCCCATGCCAGACGGCGCAGGTCCAGCAGTGCGCCGGCAATGGCTTCAAGCACTGCCATTTCGAATTTACCGCGCGATAGCTGCGCATAGATCGGCGAGACCTGCATGCGGGCAAATCCAAGCGCATGCGTAGTGTGCTCGCGATCGAGCTTGAGATTGACGCCATAACCTGCCGCCGTGCCAAGTGGATTGGCATCGATCAAGGCCAGGGTCTGGCGCGCACGCAACGCATTATCGATAAAGCCTTCCGCAAAGCCGGCAAACCACATGCCGGTCGAGGACACCACGGCACGCTGTAAATGGGTATAGCCGGGCAACGGCAACGCCGGTTGACCGGCGCGGTCCAGGCAGACCTGCGCGATGGCGCGGCAATGGGTCTCCAGTACGGCCAATTGCTCCTTCAACCATAGCCGGGTCGCGACCAGGATCTGGTCGTTGCGGCTGCGTCCGGTATGCACCCGCCGTCCCGCATCGCCCAGGCGCTCGGTCAGGCGCGCTTCAATGGCGGAGTGACCGTCTTCGTAACGCTCATCCAGCACGAACCGGCCTGCACGAAAATCCTCGGCCAATACATCCAGCTCGCGCTTGAGCGCCTGCGCCTCATCGGCGGAAACCACGCCGATATTGGCAAGCCCCTCTACATGCGCCTTGCTCGCGGCGATGTCGTGCAGGAAAAATTCCCGGTCGAGAATGACGTCGTCGCCGGCAAGAAATTTCATGATGCGTGCGTCGATCTTGATGTCGGCTTTTTGCCACAGTGGCTGCGTCATACTGCTGTCCTTTCCGAAGCGGGCGCGCGATGCGCATCCTTCAATAGTCTTGCCAACGCCGTATCGATCGGCAGCGTTTCGCGTTCGCCCGTGGCGCGACGCTTGAGTTCCACCAGACCCTGCTTGAGATCGCGCGGTCCGACGACGAGCTGCCACGGCAGGCCGATCAGGTCCATGGTGGCGAATTTGCCGCCGGCGCGCTCGTCTCGATCGTCGTAAAGCACTTCGATACCTGCCCGGCCAAGTTCCGTATAGAGCGCCTCGCATGCCATGTCGGTCTGCTCATCGCCCTGTTGAAGGTTGACCAGGCCCACTTGGAACGGCGAGACCGCGTCGGGCCAGACAATGCCGCGCTCGTCGTGCGCCGCTTCGATGATCGCGCCGAGCAGGCGCGACACGCCTACGCCATAGCAGCCGCCATGAATCGGGCGATCGGCGCCATCCGGGCCGGTGACCAGGGCACGCATCGGCTCGGAGTATTTGGTACCGAAATAGAAGATCTGCCCCACCTCGATGCCCCGCGTCTGCACGCGACGTTCCATCGGGACTTCGCGCTCGAAGCGTTCCGCCTCATGGACGTCTTCGGTAGCCGCATAAGGCGTGCTCCAGGCGTCCACCCACGGCGAGAGATTGCCCCGGTAGTCGACATCGTCGCCAGGCACATCCAGCGAGAGCAAGTCACGATCGACGTACACCGCCGACTCGCCCGTCTCGGCCAACACAATGAACTCGTGCGACAGGTCCCCGCCGATCGGACCGGTTTCGGCACGCATCGGTATGGCGGTGATACCCATGCGCCGGAACATGCGCAGGTAGGCGACGAACATCTGCTGGTACGAGCGGCGCGCACCGGCTTCGTCCAGATCGAAAGAGTAACCGTCCTTCATCAGGAACTCGCGGCCACGTAGCACACCGAAACGCGGGCGTTGTTCGTCCCGAAACTTCCACTGCACCTGATAGAGATTCATCGGCAGATCGCGGTAGGAACGCACCGCGCCCCGGAAGATCTCGGTGACCATTTCCTCGTTGGTCGGCCCGTAAAGAAGCTCGCGTTCATGGCGGTCGCGGATACGCAGCATCTCGGGCCCGTAAGCATCGTAGCGGCCGCTTTCGCGCCACAAATCGGCGAGCTGCAGCGTCGGCATCAGAAGTTCGATGGCACCGGCGCGGTTAAGTTCGTCGCGCACGATGTTTTCCACCTTGCGCAACACGCGCAGGCCCAGCGGCAGCCACGCATAAATGCCAGCCGCTTCCTGGCGAATCATCCCTGCGCGCAACATCAGACGGTGCGAGGCAATCTGCGCCTCGGCGGGGTTGTCTTTCGACGTGGGTAACAAATAGCGTGACAAACGCATAAAAATGTCTCGCTGAAGCGATCAGTCCTCGAGAGGAATGCCGGTGAGTTCGGGCACGCCGATCGCACGGTTGATGTTCTGCATTGCCTGCGTGGCTGCACCCTTGAGCAGGTTATCCAGTGTAGCGACGACAACGAGACGCTTGCCATCGACGGAAAGTGCAAAGCCGCCGATTTCCACGTGATGCCGGCCCGCGATCTTGCTTACCCATGGCGCGTCGTCCTGCACGGTGACCAGGGGTTCGTTCTCGAACCGATGGCGATAGCGCTGCACGATCTCGTCGAGCTTGGCCACCCGTGCGAGATACATGTTCGTCGTGACCGTCAGGCCGCGAAAATGCGGTGCCACATGGGGCAGGAATTCGATCGGCAAGCCAAGATGACGGCTGGCCTCTTTCTCGTGCGTGTGCCCGGTCAGCGAATACGGAATCAAGTTGTCGCGCAGCTTTTCCGGGTCATTACGATCGGAAGGCGTCGTCCCAGCGCCCGAATAGCCGGAAACGCCGAAGCAGACGGGCGGTGCGGCGAGCAGATCCTTGACCGGCGCGATCGACAACTGGATTGCCGTGGCATAGCAGCCAGGATTGCTGATCTTGTGTTCGCCGCGCCAACGCTCCCGAGTAAGTTCCGGCAAGCCGTAGTACCAGCGCTCATCGAAACGATAATCGGCCGATAGATCCAGCAGGATCGTCTCCGGCGCGACGATGTCCAGCGCCTCTACGTAGGGTGCGGCCTTGCCATTGGGCAGGGCCAGGATCACCACATCCGCCTTCTGCGCGGCCACGCCTTCCGGATCGAGGTTGGCGTAGCGCAGCTCACCGTGGAATTCGCCGATGTGGTCGGCCACGCGCTGGCCGTCCAGCTCGCGCGAGGAGACGAAGCCGAGTTCCAATGCCGGATGAGCGGCGATCATGCGAATCAGTTCGGCGCCGGTATGACCGCGCGCCCCAACAATACCGATGCTTTTCTTGTCTGCCATGGCTTGTATCCCGTCAATCGACCAGGGTCGGCTTGCGTGTGGCGCAATGGGCGACACAACGCGCGATAAGAGCGAAATCTTCGCCCAGGCCGTACCAGAATACTTTCCAGCGCTCCTGCTTGAGGCAACCGTCCGATTCGGAGTAGTAGAACGGGTTGACAGCGTTGCCGTGGCGCGAACGCCAGAACAGCTGCGGGTTTTCTTCGCGCATGACCAGCCACACCGCACGCCCCAGGCCCTCGCCCTGGGCATCGTCGAGCACGGCGAACTTGTCCAGATAGGCCAGGCCTTCTTCCTGGGTGAGGATCATCGCGGCGCGATAATTCTCGCTCACGTAGATGCGATACGGCTTCGTACGCTGAAAATAGTCCGGTACCAACGCGCGGCCGAAACTCGATTCGATCAATGTCTTCATGCGGTCGAGATCGACGCCATCCCAATTGTCGAAGGTCAGGACCTTCTCGCCACGACGTACCAACGTGCCCGAGCCCTTATGGGTGAACAACTCCTTAGCCAGCTCCGACGGGCGCGTGATCGACACCGACGAGGTCAATGGCAGATCGGCCAGCAAATCGGCGATCTGCTCGATCTTCAAGCGCATGCCGCCATTGATCCACGGCTGCTGCATCAGATGCTCGAACTCGGTGGACAGGTTGATCGAGTCGATCACCTTGCCCTTGTCGTCGAGCAAGCCACCCGTCCCGGTGAGGAATACGATCTTGTACGGTTGCAGCACACGCACCAGCTCGTTAGCGGCGAAATCGGCATTGATGTTGAGGATCTGCCCCTCGGCGGTTTCGCCGAGGCTCGCGATCACCGGAATGGAACCGGCACGCAGGCTGGCTTCGATCGGCGCCAGATTGATGCTGTTGACCTTGCCGACCAGACCGTAGGTGTCGCGATCGAGGTACTCGGAGGTAAACACGCCCGATGGCACTGAAGTAGCGCGCGTGTCCATGGCCTGCAAGGCTTCGACCAGGCGCAGGTTCTGATCCTGGAACACCTTGCGCACAATGGCCAGCGCCTGCGGCGAGGTTACGCGCAAGCCATTGACGGTTTGCTTGACGATGCCGGCAGCGGCAAGCTCTTCATCCAGCTGCGGACCGGCACCGTGCAATACGATCGGCGTCAGGCCGACCTGTTGCAGAAAGGTCAGCGACGAAGTCAGCGCCGGCAGATCGTCACGCAATACCGCGCCGCCCACCTTCACGACGGCAAAGCGCTTGGCGTCCAGCTGCGAGAAGCGCTTCAGGTATTGCTGGATCTCCTTCGCGCTGCCCATGCTCGAAAGCAGGCGCACGATGGTTTTACGAGTCTTGGCTTCGCTCGTCATGATGGAAGCGGCTCCGGTATTCAAGGCTTCGCTGAATTTTTCCAGCCGGGAGGGTTCCGTCCCGGCGTTCTCAAGATTGTCCACGGTCGATGATCCGGTAGATGGTTTCTGCGTAATGCTGCAATTGATCGAGCGCGACCCATTCGTCGGCCGCATGCGCCTGGGCGATATCGCCTGGGCCGTAGACAAAGGAGGTGTAACCGGCCGCTGAGAACAACGCTGCCTCGGTCCAGAAGTCCACAGCATTGCCGACGGGGATACCCAGCTCGTCGGCCAGATCGCGTGCAGCCAGGCGGCGCGCTTCGGCCGTGGCGGTATCGCCCGCAGGCAGCGAATCGCCGCGGAAGGTCTCGCCGTATTCGACTGGGTGCGGTTCGACCAAGGTGCGGAACCGTTCCAGCATTCGGTCGGCGTCCATCGAAGGCAGCGGACGGAAACCGAAGCGTACATCACCGGTCGGCGCGATCACGTTCGCCTTGATGCCGCCTTCGACCTTGCCGATATTGAAGCGCAAGCCAGTGAGGCCTCCGAAACGCTCGTGCGACTGCGCGGCGACGAAATCGAGCGCAGCCGCTCCCCAGCGGATAACCTGGTGAAGAGCGCTATCGGACGCTTTCTGTTCGCCTGACGCATGGCCCGCCCTGCCCTTGAAGCGCATCTGCACCGAATGGATGCCGCGATGCGCCAGCACCGCCTCGCCCTTGGTCGGCTCGGAGACGATCACTGCATCGTACTTCGGCTTCGTCTTGAGGAAACCGTCGATGCAGCGCGCATCGTTGGCTTCCTCATCGGTGGACAGCAGCAACGCCATGTCGCCCTGCGTGGCATTGGCTACCGCCACGAGCGCGGCGGCGGCGCCTTTGATGTCGCAGGCGCCGAGGCCGATCGCACGATCGGTCGTTACCTTCAGCTCATGCGGATTCTGCGTCCAATGCGGCGAATCCGGCACGGTATCCAGATGCACATTGAACAAGTACTTCGGGTTGCCGCGTACCGCATAGAGATTCACCGCACCGGCACCGAAATCGGTGACGGTCACGTCAAACCCCGGCAAATGGGCACGCAGATAATCGAAGATTCCGCCCGTGCCGATCTCGCGCGGCGGGTTGCGCGTGTCATGGCTGACCAGCGCGGCGAGATGCTTGAGGGTGGCGTCCAGCAGTGCATTCATGGAATCGGTTTCCTTAGTTTCTTATCGTCGGCTGGAATCGGCGCGATTGACTTCGGCCCATAGTGTGCTGCTCATACCGAACAATTTGATGAAACCTTCGGCTTCGGCCACGCCCCAGTCGGCCGATTGCGCGTAGGTCGCACCCTTGGCATTGAGGATGTGCGGCGAACGGATTTCGACGGCGGTCACCTGCGCGCCAGTGGTCTCCAGCACCACTTCGCCTGTGACACACTCCTGGCTGGAGGCCAGGAAAGCCTCGAGGTCGGTCTTGATCGGGTCGTGGTAGAAACCTTCGTACACCACCTCGACCCACTTGCGCGCCACTTCCGGCTTGAAGCGATTCTGCTGCTTGCTCAGTACGGCTTCTTCCAACGCACGGTGTGCGGCGAGCAACGAAATCAGGCCAGGGGCTTCGTACACGATGCGCCCCTTGAGGCCGATCGTGGTATCGCCGGTATACATGCCACGGCCGACGCCGTAGGGTGCGAACAACTGGTTGAGCTGTGCCAGCAGCTTGGCTCCCGGCAGCTTCTGCCCATTGAGCGACACGGCCTCGCCCTTCTCGAAACCGATCGTGACGCTGAGCTTTTCGGCCGGCCATTCGTTGCGCGGCTTGCACCAGCCGCGTGCACCTTCGCCCGGCGTCTTCCACTGGTCGATCTCGCCGCCGGACAGTGTCACGCCCAGCAGGTTCTCGTTGATGGTGTAGCTCTTCTGCTTGGAGCGCACATCGAAGCCGCGTTCTTCCAGATACTTCTGTTCGTAGGCGCGGGTCTGCGTATGCTCTTTCTGGATTTCGCGGATCGGCGCGACGATTTCGTAATCGCCAAGCGCTTTCACGGCAAGATCGAAACGCACCTGATCGTTGCCCATGCCGGTGCAGCCGTGCGCGATGGCACGCGTACCGAGCTCGGCGGCACGCTCGATGGCCGCATCGACAATCAGGTAGCGGTCCGATACCAGCAGTGGATACTGACCCTGATAGCCCTCACCGGCCTGCACGAACGGCTTGACGAAGCCCTCCCAGATCGCCGGACCGCCATCGACGGTGACATGGCTGGCAACGCCCAGTTCCTTGGCGCGCTGCTCGATATAAGCGCGCTCTTCGGCGTCGACGCCGCCGGTGTCGGCAAACACGGTATGCACGGCCCAACCGCGCTCCTTGAGGTACGGCACGCAGAAGCTGGTATCCAGACCGCCGGAAAAGGCGAGAACGATGTCTTTGCTCATGGTCTTGAAGAATCCTGATCGAACAATCAAACGGTTGGGGTCAAGGGGTTTCGGTAACGATGCGCGGTTCGCAGCGGACCGGGAAATTCAGCGAATTGGCGATGAAACAGGCGCGATGCGCATCCGCGTGCAAGGCTGCCGCCTTGCCGGCATCGCTTTGCGCCGTCACGGTCACCTGGGGATGCAGCACGATCTCGGTGAAGCTGCCCTGGCCACGGTTGAGGCTTAGCGTGCCTTCGGGGCGGTCTTCATACGCTGTCACGATCACGCCTGCGTCGGCAGCCAGATGCAGGTACCAAAGCATGTGGCACGAGGCTACCGAGGCGACCAGCAAGTCTTCGGGGTTGTACCGGGATGCGTCGCCACGGAACACCGGATCGGACGAGCCATGGATAGCTGGCTTGCCTTCGGCGCGGACTTCATGATCGCGCCCGTACGCACCATAGCTGCGCGTGCCTTCGCCCCGGTTGCCGGTCCAGCGGACATCGACGGTATAACGATGCTGTTCAGCACTCATCTCCAGCCTCCTCGGTCGCATGCATCAGATCGGCCAGCGCGGCATCGCCCGGCGCATTGCGCTTGCACAAGCCGTCGATTACACCGAGGCGGTTGTCCGCCGGATGGTTCTGGCTCAATTTGTATTTACCCTCGATACGATCGATATCGAGCTGTAGGCCAACAATGGCACCGAGCAGGCGTTCGATGTGATCGGCGGGCGCTTCGTCGATGCGCCACGGCTCGGGCTGGTCTGCCTCGTGACGCGACGTCAGCGCATCCAGCAGACCGCGCAGCCACTTCCGCTCGTCGATCACACGCAATCGGCCATGCACATGCACCACAGCGTAGTTCCAGGTCGGAACCTCTCGGCCGGTCTCCCGCTTGCTCGGATACCAATTCGGGCTGACGTACCCTTGCGGCCCATGGAAAACGAGCAAGGCCTGCAGTCCGTCGCATGCAACCATTTCATTGCCGCGCGCGACATGCCCGCAAAGTTTTCCGTCGATCAGCTCGAACGGCAGGTGATTGACCGCCACGCCCTCGGACCGCGGCACGATCGCCGTCGCGAACGGATGCGCGCGCATGAGCGCGTGCAGTACCTCGCTGCGGCTCTCGGCAAAGGCGCCAGGCGTGTACACGGTCTCAGCGTCCCGCCAGCAGCGAAGTCATCACCGCCTTCTGCACGTGCAGGCGGTTCTCTGCCTCGTCGATGGCAATGCACGCGGGCGAATCCATCACGGCATCGGTCGCTTTCACATTGCGACGCAACGGCAGGCAGTGACTGAAC
>NZ_DATCRY010000221.1:0-12844 GCF_036568765.1 Dyella sp.
CGGCAAAGCCGTGCGCGCCGGCCGCCCAATAGGGCGTCCAATCGGCGGCCGATACCAGCGTCGGCAGCAGCATCGCCACTGCCGAGCACAACGCAAATTTCCTTATCCTGCTCATCGTATCGCTTCCCCTCGTGAGTCGCGTTTGCATGGCCATATGCGATGGCTGCAAGCGTCGATACGATTCACGACTCGGAGCCTGTAGTCAAGCTTGCGTGAAAATCGCAAGTTCATACCGGTGACATAGATCGCAAACCCATCCGGCAGATGCGTTGTTATGATCGCCAGAGACTATTTGTGGGAGCGCGCGTGCATGTTCATTCCATCGATTCGCGCCACCGCGCTGGTCGGTATGGCCGTCCTGGCTGCCGGCTGCGGCAGCGTCATGCATCGCCATCAGCGGCCCGACGATTTCTCCTTGAAGTACGCCAAGAGCAGTCCGTCGATTTCGACGGCGATGTGGTGGAAGTATTCCGTCGAGATCGATGCCAAAGGCACGAAGACGGTGCATTGGGCCAGCAACGAGGGAGACAAGGACAGCACTGGGCAGCTCGATGCTGCCGACTACGACGCTCTGTATGCGACGCTGCGCAAGGACGGTGCGTTCGACAAGCTGGCCGACAACCCGCCTTGTCCCAATCCGATAGGCGGCGGCAACGAAGATCTCACGCTGTTCGCCAAGGGCGAGTACACCATCATTCCGCGTTGTTCGACCCAGCCGAAACGGCAGAAGAAGATCGAGCAGATCTGGAACGATGTGCGGCAGGTCGTGGGGAAGCCGCCGCGGTAAGAAGGTGGAACTGAGGCAGGGCTACCCCTCACCCCCACCCCCGGCGAAGGCAGGGGAGAGAGAGCTTGACCGAGGCGAGCCTCAGTACTTCGTACCAGCGCAGGCCGCTTCCTTTCCCCGGCTTCGCCGAGGAAGACGATGGGGTAAGGAAGCCATCTTGCCTCAAGGATGGGTATTCCCGGCCCCCTTCACCTGCTCCTGAAAGAAATCCTCGATCAGGTGGTACACATGCGCGCGCTGCCCCGGCAGGTTCAAGCCATGCTTGGCGCCGGGATAGGCCATGAAGTCGAACTGCGTACCGCGCTTCTGCAGCTCGGACATCAGTCGCGTCGAATTGACGAACAGTACGTTGTCGTCGGCCATGCCGTGCACGAGGTAGAGCTTGGACGTCAGGCCGTCCAGCCAGGCGAACGGGGAGCTGCGTGTGTAACCTGCATCGTTATCCTGCGGCCGACCCAGGTAGCGCTCGGTGTAGAACGTGTCATACAAGCGCCAATCGGTCACGGGCGCGACGGCAACGCCGCCCGCCAGTTCGTTCGACGCCTTGCTGAGCATCATGGTGGTCATATAGCCGCCATAGCTCCAGCCGAATACACCGATGCGCCTGCCATCGACCCAGGGCTGCGATTTAAGCCAGTGGATGCCGGCGAGCTGGTCTTCGACTTCCGCCGCGCCGAGCTGCTGGTAGATCGGATCCTCGAACTTGCGGCCACGGCGCGCCATGCCGCGATTGTCCAGGGTGAAAACGACAAAGCCCTGGTTGGCCATGTACTGATTGAAGTAATCGCCCCAGCTATCCACCACCAGCTGCGCATGCGGGCCGCCGTAATAAGTATCGAACACCGGATACTTCTTGGCGGGATCGAAATCTGCCGGCTTGTACACGCGGTAGTAGAGCACCTGCCCGTCGGCACTCTTGAGGGTGCCGAATTCGGGTTTGATCAGGCTGTCGCGATAAGGCCAGAACGGGTGCTTCTCATCGAGCGGATTCTGTTCGATCCAGCTGATCAAACTGCCATCGGGTTTGCGCACGCTCACCTGTGGGGGCGTCTGGGCGTTGGAGTACGTATCCAGATAGAACGCACCGTCATGCGCGAATTCGGCCTGGTGAGTGCCGCTACCCTGGCTGACCCGCTGCGGCGCATTGGCAGTGCTGCCATCGAGCTTTAGCGCATAGACCTGGCGATCGGGGACAAAGTCGCGATTGGAACTGACGTAGACCTTGCCCGCTTTTTCGTCCACGGCAAGCACGCCATCGATCTGCCATTCGCCCTGGCTCACCGGATGCTTAAGCTGACCGTCGATTCCGTAGAGATAGAGGTGGTGGTAGCCGCTGCGCTCACTGCCCCACAGGAAGCTCTTGCCATCCTTGAGGAAGCTCAGGTCGTTGTTGAGATTGATCCAGGTCTGGCTGGTTTCGGTCACCAGCGTATGCTGGGTCAGCGTCTTGGCGTCGACCAGGCGCAGTTCGAGCTTCTGCTGGCTGCGCGGCATCCATTGGTAGCTCACGTGCTTGCCATCGGGCAGCCACTTCACACGGGTGAGATAGATATCCTGATCCGTACCCAGGTCGATCCAGCGTGCCTGTCCGCCGGCTGGCGCCACAAGCCCAAGCTTGACCTGCACATTCGGATCGCCAGCCGCCGGATAGCGCTGCTCGATGACGTCGGTACGGTCGGCATAGACTTCGGTGCGCTTGATCGTCGGCACTTTCGATTCGTCATAACGTTCGAAAGCGATCTGGCTATCGTCCGGTGCCCACCAATAACCCTCGCTGCGCTCCATTTCTTCCTGCGCGACGAACTCGGCTTCACCGTTGTGTACGGCGCCGCCACCATCGTGCGTCAGCTGGCGCACCGTACCGGTCGCCAGTTCGATCGCCCACAGGTTCTGGTCGCGGACGTAGGAAACGTAGCGGCCTTTGGGCGAAATACGCGGATCGAGAACATCGCCTCCCGTATCGAGCTGGCGTGGCACCGGCTTGTCGCTACCGACGTCGTACAGGTAGAGCTTGCCACCGATGGGAAACAGCAACTGTTTGCCATCCGGCGACCACTGGTAGCTCAGGATGCCGTGCATGCCGGCGGTACGCGCGCGTTCGCGACGTGCTTTTTCCGCGTCGGAAAGGTGCTCGCCCTGCGGCTCGAGCTTCTTGGAATCGACCAGCAGATGGGTGCTGTTGTCCTTGAGCCGGTATTCCCACAGGTCCAGCTGATTCTGGTCGTCCGGCTTGGCACGCAGGAAGGTCACTCGCGTGCCGTCCGGCGAAATCTGCAGGCCACGCGGTGCGGGACCGGCAAGGCTGCCGCCATCGAAGATCCGCTCGATCGTCAATTTTTCAGCCATGGCGGGCACAGCTACCGTCATGAGGGCTGCAAACAGAAAAGTGCGCATGAAGACATCCCGGAAAACGCCGACACAAAACCGTCAAGAATTAGAACCGGTTGTGTGACGCAATACCAGCTATTCATGCGCACGCCGTGGTCAACCCAATGCCTTGGCGCCCTGGCCGAACAGCACCTTGCGGGCTTCCTCGTCCTTGCTGAGGTCGAGCTGCTGGCTGCGCAGCGGCTCGCCAGCCGCGTAGGCCCGCAGTGTGGCCGGCCGCGCCGCAATGCGGTCGTACCAGGCCTTCAGGTGCGGAAAATCGGCCAGATCCATACCCTGCGCTTCATGCGGCACGATCCACGGATAGGCGGCCATATCGGCAATGGTGTAATCGTCGCCGGCAATGAACTGGCGGCCATCCAGGCGTTTATCCAGCACACCGTAAAGGCGGCGCGTCTCGTTGACGTAACGGTCGATGGCGTAGGGAATCTTTTCCGCCGCATAGCGGTTGAAGTGATGGTTCTGACCCAGCATCGGGCCCAGTCCGCCCACCTGCCAGTAGACCCACTCCAGCACCGCATAGCGTGCTCGTGCATTCGTGGGCAGGAACTTGCCGGTCTTGTCGGCCAGGTACTGCAGGATGGCACCGGACTCGAACACGCTAAGCGGGCCCTGACCGTCCTTGGGCTCGGTATCGACGATCGCCGGCATGCGGTTGTTCGGCGAGATAGCCAGGAAAGCGGGCTCGAACTGATCGCCTCTACCGATGTTGACCGGCTTGATGGCATAGGGCAGGCCGGTTTCTTCAAGGAACAAGGTGACCTTGTGGCCATTGGGCGTCGGCCAGTAGTAAAGCTCGATCATGGATAATCCTCGGTGTGCTGATGAATGCTTGGGCGGACCGTGATGGAAACCTAGATTTTCGGGGCTGCCGCACGGCTTTCAACCCAGAGCACGTCAACGCCGTGCTGACCGCCGCGTTCAGCCGACAGATATTCCCAACCAAAGGACCGGACGATGAAGCGCCTGATGCTTGCCTCTTTCTCCCTGGTTTTCGGCCTTGCCGCGCTACCGGCACTGGCCCAGCAAAACGCGTCGGATACCACCGCGCCGGCCGCCGCAGAGCACGGTCAGCGCATGGATCCGCAAGAACAACTGGCGCGACTGAGCAAGCGCCTGCAACTGACCGCCGATCAGCAGAGCAAGATCGGCGCGATCCTGACCCAGCGCCAGCAACAGGTCCAAGCCATTCGCGGCGACAGCAGCCTGAAACCTGCCGACAAACGCAGCAAGTTGTTGGCACTGATGCAGACTACCCAGCAGAGTGTCAACGCTGTGCTCACCGACCAGCAACGTCAGCGTTGGGCCGATATGCGCGAAAAAATGATGCAGCGCCGCGACGCCAAGAAGGATGGTCAATCCTCGCCATCGGATGGTCAGTAAGACATCGATCGGGCCGGGCGGCATTGTGCCGCAGCCGCCTGGCCCCTTTCACTCGCTGTCTGTAAGTCCAAGATCGCGTATGCTGTAAGGTCTTGCAGTCGTGGAAGGACCCCCACAATGACCCGAGTCGTCGTGGTTGGCAGCATCAACATGGATCTGGTTACGCTCGCGCCGCGCTTCGCGGCTCCGGGCGAGACGTTGCTCGGCGAGCGCTTCGTGACCTTACAAGGTGGCAAGGGCGCCAATCAGGCAGTGGCCGCCGCACGCCTCGGCGCCGAGGTCGCCATGGTCGGCGCGATAGGCGACGATGCTTTCGGCGCACAGTTGTACGAAGGGCTGGCACGCGAAGGTGTCGCGCTCGATCATCTCCATCGCATCGACGATTGCGGCAGCGGCACCGCCTCGATCACCGTGGCCGGTGGCGAAAATGCCATCGTGATCGTGCCGGGCGCCAATGCGCGTCTGACGCCTGCCCACGTGGAGCGCGCGACCGACGCCATTGCCCGCGCCGATGCCGTCCTGGTGCAATTGGAGTCGCCGCTGGAAACCGTGGAGGCCACGCTGCGGCTGGGCTCCAAACTGGGCAAGCCGGTGATTCTCAATCCTGCCCCGGCGCAACCGCTGCCGCCGGAATGGCTCGAGCTGGCGCGCTTTGTCACGCCGAACGAGCACGAACTGGCGATCCTGCTCGGCGCCGACGCCAGCGAGGATCCGCGCGAACTCATACGCCGTATACCCTGCCCCATCGTAATGACGCGTGGCGCCGAAGGTGCCTGGTACCGCGACGGTGGCGAGTTGGTGCAGCAGAGCGGTTTCAAGGTCGACGCCGTCGACAGTACCGGTGCGGGCGACACGTTCAATGCCGCGCTGGCGGTATTTCTCAACGAAGATGTGGCCTCTGCCGTGCGCAAGGCCTGTGCCGCAGGCGCACTATCGGTCACCCGCCTGGGCGCACGCGGAGGCATGCCTACGCGCGCCGAGCTCGACGCCTTTCTCGGAAAGCCTGCGTGAGTCGCGACGGCTTGCTGCACACCTGAGCGAATCGGTCCGATCGAATCGGCCGATCGCCATGCCGCCCATCCGGCGATACGAACCGGCGAAATCTCGCCTTATGCCAACGTCGGCCCGCGTGCGGGCACGCCCTCCTAGAACAAGTCATCATGAGCAGTACCCTGGTCAGCATGCACGGCATGCATAAAGCCTTCGGGCCAGTGCCCGTGTTACGGGGCGTCGATTTCGAACTGCGTGCCGGCGAGGTGCACGCGCTGATGGGCGAGAACGGCGCAGGCAAATCGACCCTGATGAAGATTCTTACCGGGCAACACAGGCCCGATGCAGGCGAGATTCGCGTGGGTGGCCAGCCGGCGGTCATTGCCTCGCCTGCCGACGCCGAACGTTATGGCATTGCCATCATCCATCAGGAACTGAATCTGATCGCCAACCTCACGGTAGCGGAGAACCTGTTCCTCGGTCGCGAACTGCGCCGTTTCGGCGTACTGCAACATGGCGCCATGCGCGCCAAAGCGCGTCAGTGGCTAGCCCGCATAGGCATGCACACGTTATCGCCCGAGGCGAAGGTTGAAACACTCTCGGTCGGTCAACAGCAGATGGTGGAAATCGCCAAGGCACTCGCACTGGAGGCGCGCGTGCTGATCATGGACGAGCCCACCGCAGCGCTGACCGAGCGGGAAACCGCCACGCTATTCGCGCTGATCCGCGAGCTGCGACAGAACGGCACAGGCATCGTTTACGTTTCTCATCGCATGGAAGAGATCTTTGCTTTGTGCGATCGCTTGTCGGTGTTACGTGACGGGCAGTTCGTCGGCGTACGCGACATCGCTGGACTGGAGCTGGATGAAGTCGTGCGCATGATGGTCGGGCGTACGCTCGATGCACGCTTCCCCAAGCGCAATGCCGTGCCCGGTTCGGTGCGCCTGGCCGTCAAAGGTCTTAGCGATGCCCATGTCCGCGATATCGACTTCGACGTGCGCGCTGGCGAAGTGCTTGGCATTGCGGGCCTGATGGGCGCCGGTCGTACCGAACTGGCGCGGCTGCTGTTCGGCTTGAGCAAACCGAAGGCAGGCACCGTCATGCTCGACGGCAAGCCATTGCAGTTACGCACACCGATACAGGCGATCGCCGCGGGCATGGGGTTCGTGACCGAAGACCGCAAGGGCGAAGGGCTGGTGCTGGATCTGAGCCTGCGCGAAAACATCAGCCTGCCGCGCGTGCCCGCACACCTGGGACTGATCGATCGACGTGCCGAACGTACGCGATCGCGCGAACTGATCGAACAGCTGCATATCCGTGCGCGCGACATGGAGTTGCACGTACGCGCGCTGTCTGGCGGCAACCAGCAAAAAACGGTCCTGGCCAAATGGCTGGCGCTCGAACCCAAGGTGCTGCTGCTGGACGAACCTACGCGCGGCGTGGACATCGGCGGCAAGGCCGAGATCTACCACATCGTCAACAAGCTGGCCGAGCGTGGCGTAGCGATCGTCATGATCTCCTCCGAACTACCGGAAGTCCTGGCCATGAGCGATCGCATCCTGGTGATGCACGAGGGGAGGGCGACCGCGTTGCTGGAAGCGGACGGTGCGACCCAGGAACAGCTGATGCACGCGGCGACAGGGGGGCGTTGATCGTGTCCGTCGTTTTTTCAGCGTACACACGCTATGCCATGACCCTCGACTTTTCTCTGGAACACAGTGATGACTGAAGCCTTTCTACGCACTCCCAAATCGTCGCTTAGCCTGCAGCGCAGCCTGAGCGTGTTGCAGCGCATGGGGCCTGCGATCGGGCTGCTGCTCCTGTTTGTTGTATTGAGCATCCTGAGTCCGGACTTCCTCATCGCCGGCAATTTGCTTACCGTACTGCGCCAGGTATCGATCAATGCATTGATCGCGTTCGGCATGACCTTCGTGATCCTCACCGGCGGCATCGATCTCTCGGTCGGCGCATTGCTTGCGCTGGCAGGTGCGGTCACCGCGGACACGATGGCGGCCGGCCACGGCATGGGCCTGGCGATCGCCGCGGGCCTGGGTACGGGCTTATTGCTAGGCCTGGTCAATGGCGCATTGGTCTCGTGGGGACGCGTGGCGCCCTTCATCGCCACCCTGGGCATGATGACGCTGGTGCGCGGCTTGACGCTTTCCTATACGCAAGGCCGACCCATCGGCGTCGAGAACCCGGGCTTTGCCTTGCTCGGCGACGGCTATGTGGCCCATCTGGTTCCGATCCCGGTGATCTGGATGTTCGCGCTTTTCGCGATAAGCGGCTTTCTGTTGCGCGGCACGGTCCTGGGCCGGCATGTCGTCGCCATCGGCGGCAACGAAGAAGCCGCGCGCCTCTCCGGTGTGCGCGTGCCGTCGATCAAACTGGCTGTCTACGGTTTATCGGGACTGCTTTCCGCCTTTGCCGGCATCGTCCTGACGTCGCGCCTGTACTCGGCGCAGGCGACGGCTGGCGTCGGTTACGAACTCGATGCCATTGCTGCCGTCGTGCTTGGTGGCACCAGCCTCTCGGGCGGCCGCGGCTGGTTGTTCGGCACCTTGATCGGCGCACTGCTGATCGGGTTTCTCAACAACGGCCTGAACCTCGTAGGGGTGTCGTCCTTCTATCAGCAGGTAGTGAAGGGTGCGGTCATTCTTATTGCCGTACTGCTCGATCGACGCAAGTAACCCGGTCTTTTATGCAAGGAGCAAACATCATGCGTACACCACGGCTCATCGCCATCGCCACTCTCGCCGTCTTCGCCACCGCCTGCAGCCAGCAAGGACCTGGGGAATCGGGCGCACCGGCCGCCGCCGCGGGCAGCGCCAGGACCATCGGGCTGGCAATTTCCACGCAGAACAACCCGTTCTTCGTCGAACTCAAAGATGGCGCACAGAAGGCAGCCGCCGATGCGGGGCTCCAGCTGGTCGTGGTCGACGCGCAAGACGATCCCGCGCGGCAGATCTCCGGCGTGGAGGATCTGATTCAGAAGAAAGTCAGTGCCATCCTGCTCAATCCGACGGATTCGTCTGCGTTGACCGGAGCCGTGCAATCGGCCAACCGTGCGCATGTTCCGGTGATCACGCTGGACCGCGTAGTCAACGGAGCCCAGGTTGCCTCGCATATCGCTTCGGACAATGTCGCCGGTGGCGCCATGGCAGCGCAGTTCCTGGCGCGGCGCCTCAATGGCAAGGGCAATGTAATCGAACTGGTGGGCGTGCCCGGCACATCCGCCGCCCGCGACCGCGGCAACGGCTTCAACGACGAAGCCGAAAAGCTCGGGTTGAAGATCGTCGCACAGCAACCGGCCAACTTCGATCGCGCGCAAGGCCTGTCCGTGACCGAGAACCTGTTGCAAGCGCACCCGAATGCCAACGCTATTTTCGCGCAGAACGACGAGATGGCGCTCGGTGCTTTGCGCGCGCTGAGCGGTAGCAAGCACGGCCCGGTCGTCGTCGTTTCGTTCGACGGCACGCCGGATGCGATCGAGGCGGTGAAACAAGGCCAGCTGGAAGCAACCGTAGCGCAGCAGCCTGCGGAAATCGGCCGCCTCGGCATAGAGACCGCGCGGAAGCTGCTCGATGGGCAGGGTGTCCAGAAAAGCACGGCAGTGCCACTGAAGCTCGTCGCGAAAGACAGCGCACTATAAGCTCCGAGGCGCATTTCTCCTCTCCTCGGCAGATCCAGGGAGAGGAGCTCTTCAATGCCGACCCGCGCGCTCGTCATCGCGTTCTGGCTGTGGCCTAATGCCTGATCGCTTCTAGTCAGGACCCCGCCATGGTCACTCTCGACAGCCTGCTCGCGCATGACACACCCGCGCTGCTGTTCGAGTGCGTCAGCGGCAGCCACGCCTATGGCACCCATACGCCCGAGAGCGATCGCGATCTGCGTGGCGTCTTCGCCCTGTCCAGTCGCGCTTATCTGGGATTGAACGCGCCTTCGAGCCAGGTGGCCGATGAACGCAACGACATCGTTTACTACAGCCTGCGTCGCACTGTCGAGCTCCTGGCTAACGCGAACCCCAATGTACTGGAGCTGCTGTTCATGCCGGCCGACTGCGTGCGTGCCAGCTCCCCGGAGATGCATGCGCTGATCGCGCAGCGTCACTTGTTCATCTCGCGCCAATGCGTGCAAACGCATCTGGGTTATGCGATCAGCCAGATCAAGAAGGCTCGCGGACAAAACAAGTGGATCAACCAGCCGCAGCCCGAGCGGCCACCCGCCAAAGAGGATTTTTGTTACATCGTGCCGCGCGAGCGCCTGCTGGGCGACGACGCGCCGCCTAGCCGACCCCAATCGCTAAAGAGCCTGGGCTGGAACCTGGCCGACTATCACGCTTCGCGGCTGGAGCACGCGCGTGACGCTTATCGCCTTTATCGTTACGGCACGGATGCGCGCGGCGTATTTCGCGAAGACATGCTGGTTTGCGAATCCATACCGCAGGAAGATGAGGTTCCACGCTTTGCCGGCCTGCTGTTTTACAACGAGCATGCCTGGAAACAGGCGGTAGCGGATCATCAGAACTACTGGACGTGGCGCCGCGAGCGCAATGAAGCACGCTGGCGCCAGCAGGAGGCCGGTGAACTGGACTACGATGCCAAGAACTTGATGCACACCGTACGCTTGTTGCTTTCAGGCGAATCGATCCTGCTGCGCGGTGAGCCAATCGTGCGTTTCAGCGGCGAGCCGCTGGCGTTGCTGATGTCGATTCGACAAGGTCGGTTTACCTACGACCAGATCATGGCTATGGCGACCGACATCATCGCGCGCTGCGAACGGTTACCTGGGCACCGTGATTTGCCCGCTGTCATCGATACCGCGGCGGCCGATCGGCTGCTACAACAAGTGAGCGGACAATGGGAGGCGCGCTGCGCATGATGGAAGCCATTCAAGCTGCTATCGACACGGTCGAGCACGAGTGCGGCGTTCGCGTGCTCTATGCGGCGGAATCCGGGAGCCGGGCCTGGGGCTTCGCTTCGCCGGATAGCGACTACGATGTGCGGTTTGTTTACGCACATCCACGCGATTGGTATGTAAGCGTGTTCGAACAGCGAGATGTGATCGAGCGTATGCTGCCAGGCGACCTGGATGTCAGCGGTTGGGATTTGCGTAAAGCGCTCCGTTTATCGTCCAAGTGCAATTTGGCTTTCAACGAGTGGTTCGGTTCGCCCATCGTCTATCGGCAAGACGAGGCGTTCGCTGCCGACATCCGTGCGGTCAACGAAGCATGCTTCCAGCCGGCTCGGGCGTTGTATCACTATCTCAGCATGGCGCGCGGGACCTATGCCGACTACCTGGGCAGCGAGCAGGTACGCATCAAGAAGCTGTTTTATTTCCTGCGCCCGATACTTGGCTGCCGCTGGATCGAGCAGGCGCGGACACAGCCGCCCACTCGATTTGCCGAACTGGTAGCGGCGCCCTGGGTGAGCGACGAAGAACGCGGGTGGATCGCGGCGATCGAAGCGCGCAAGGCCGTCGCGAAGGAGGGCGATCTGGAAGGCGTGCCGGATTGGCTGCGTCAATGGATGGTTGGGGGTATCGAGCACTTCCAGCGCATCGGCGCGAGCCTGGCCAACCGCGCGGATGTGGATCCGCAGGTGTTGGACCATGTGTTGCGCAAGTGGTCGAAGGATGCTGCAGCTTAGCGCTTGCCCCCTGGCAGGAAGCCAGGGGGATCGAGCGCTCCCCTCATCATCCCTCCGGCTGCGGTAGCCCCAGTAGCGCATGGAAGCTGGTGGTGATGCGTACACCCAACACAGTCGCGTGAGTATTGTGCGGATTGGGAATAGCCAGCGGTAGCTGATCCGGGTGCCATACATACTGCGCATAGGGATAAACCACCACGCCCGGCGCCACCGCAAAGCCGTAGTTCAACTCCATGCCGGTTTGCGGCTTCATCGTATAGTCGATGCCGTGCGCGGCAGCGAGGGCATGGCGCGCGGCTCGCAGGCGCGCATCGAAGGTCTGGTATGTCATCAGGAAATTCAACGAGTCGGCCGCACGCGAAGCGAACGGTCCGGTCAGCAGGAAACCTGCCTCGAACTGCTCGCGATCGTCACCATAACCGGTGATGTCACGGTCGGCAGAGGCGATGAGTGCCAGACCGCGTGTGCTCTTGGGGTTATCGCTGAAGCGCAAGATTGTCTGGGTCAGTCCTGCGAACAGGCCAGTCGCCTTGGTGTGCGTTTGCGGCGCACCCGGATGTGATGCCAGTGGCAAGCCGGTCGTCGAATAGAACTTGTCGGTATAACGCGCCGTGTCGTAATAGCCGCCGATGTGCACGTTGGTCGGATAAAGCGATGTCGCCGGCGTGGTGATGTAGCCGACTTGCACAGGTATGAAGGCGCCGTGCGCTTCGTCCAGGCCCCAGTCGCGGCCCGGCCAGCCCCGATGCTCGCGCGAAATGTTCTCGTTGGGCGAGTTTTCTATCGCGCCCGCCTTGATGTACCAGGACGGCGCCGGATGCACGGTGATGACGCCACCCCAGGTACCCACTTGATAGCCCGGATGGCTGGCATTGAAGTTGTATGCGTGTGGCGTACCGCAGGAGTTGCTCCAGAATGTGCATAGCCACGGCATGACATGGAAGCCTGGCGATAATCCGGGCAGATTGGAGAGCTGGTTCATACGCCCGACGGTCACGTGCACGCGCCCATGCGCGATGCTCTGGTCGTAGTAGAAATCCACCAGCCGTATTTCATCGCCAAAACCCCACGGTACCTGCGTCTGCGAGCCCGTACTGGTCCCCGCCGTCGCGGTCGCACCCGCCTGGTTGGACAGCGTGAAATCGAACAGGCCGCCCTTCAGCCCGAAGGCCTTGTCGGTATCGATGTCGAAACCCCAGAAACCGAGGCCCAGATAATTGCCCTTGCGTTTGTTGCCTCCGTCCACGACGTTCATGTACGCCTGCTGGTAGAAGCCGTGCAAATACACGCCATGATCGGCAAGCCGCTCGCCGAACGAACGACCTACATCGCGCCAGTCGAAAAGATAGCCGGGATGCTCTGCCGACGCGGCAACCTGGTTGCCGTTATCCGCTGCTTGTTTGTTGGCATCGTCAGCTCTGGCCTCCCCGCCGGCGGTCACGACGATGCCAATGGCCAGCGACAGCACACACGCGCCAAGGCGCGACGATGGCTGCCGATAGAAACTCGAATGCTTACACGTCATGGACCCCTCCTTCCAAACGCTTATTCAGTGATATGCCGCGCGTTCAAGCGGAACGCGGTGGCACGGATGTGGTCTTCGGCGCCGTCTGCGGTGACGGCGGCGCGGGTGCGGCGGTGCCGGGAC
>NZ_DATCRY010000222.1:0-14634 GCF_036568765.1 Dyella sp.
CATGGCCGGTCTGCTTGCTCTGGCATTGTCCACGCCGGCGCTTGCCGATGACCCGCAGAACGGCTTGGGCCAGTCCTGGCCTAATAGCCAGGATGTCAGCAATAACCCGAATTACCATGTTTATGTATTCGTTCGCGATGGCGTGCGCTATCTGCAGGTGAACGACTCGGCCGGTAAGGTGCGCGGTGCAGTTGCTACCGCCGGCGGCCAGTTCCTGGTGTTGCCGTTGGGTTCGGATTCGCAACGTGTCAGCACGCCGCAAACACCGGCTGCGCAGGTGCCGTCAGGGGTGACTGCCGGTACGCCGCAGACGGTTTATACCGATACCGATTCGCAGACACAGGTGACTGTGACGCCGCTCAGCAATGGCGCAATGTTGATGACCACCAGCCTCTGCAAAGATCCGGAAGAGTGCGGGTCGGGCATCAGGTAATCGGAAAGAGAAAGCCCTGAGGAGGTTGCGTGACAAGTCGCCGATTTGTCACGCAGCTTCCGTATCGGTAAGCAGCATCGTGATGCGCGCACCTTCGGGCGAAGTCCGCATTCGCAAGTTACCGCCATAGACCTTGGCTTGGTTGCGCAACATAGCCAGATCCATGCCGCCCGCACCGAGATTACGCTGCAGCATATTGGAGCGAATAACCGGCTCGTTGCTCGCTTCGCGGCCGTCGATCATCAACATGGCCCAGACCCGCTCGCCAGTGAGGCCGACGCGCAGACGCAACTGAATGCGCGTGCTCTGATAGTGCGTGCACAACAGTAGCGACGCTTCGCAAGCAAGGCGATACAGCGCAATCGGCAGCATCGGGCCCATTTGGCCAGGGATTTGATTTTGTATTTCGCAGCTATAGGCCACGCCGGCCTCGTCCAGCGCCCGCGCCAAGGCTCCGCTGCTCAGAGTCACAGGCAGATCTTGTTCGCGCTGAATGCGCGGAGACAGTCCGCTAGCCAACTGATAAAGCTGCGCTTGCGTTTGCGCAGCCGTGCGGCGATAGCCGCGCTGTTCATCGGGCGAAAGCAAGCGCTGGAAACGGTCGAGCATGTATTCCTGTGAAACCGCCATGATGTCGCGGATGTCTTCGAGCGCTTCGGCGGCACTGTGCAAGCGCCGCTCGCTCAGCAGGATGCTTTGCTGCGCCAGTTGCATGGCACGACGCTCGTCCATGCGTTCCTGCTTTTCCTTGGCATGCAGCGCACTGATCCGGCTACCCAGAAGTAACAAGATGCTACTGGTAAGAGAGATGAAGGTGTGCGCCGTCACGGTCGTGAGATCGTGAATATGCGGCATGGCTATGATCACGCAGGTGCCTGCGATGGCGGTGCCGATGGCCGCGCCGCGCCAACCGTGGCGCAAAGTCAGTATCGCAACGGGCAGGAACATGGTCATGCGGGCAATTTGGCCCAGGTCGTTATCGTTCTTGATGGCAAGCCAGGTCAAAAACGCCAGCGAAGGAATCAGGACCGCGATGCTTTCCAAAGCCTTCGTGTTTGAAATGAGTTGCTGCGGGAGCGCGCGCCACGTGCCTTTCAGCGCAATCTCTCGTCCCCACAGGAGCAAGGGGGTAAGCATCAAGATGCCTACGCAATGGCCCACGAAATAACGGCCAGCGACGACATGATAAGGCGGTACCTCATAATCGGCCGGCATTTTGGTCATTGCAAAGACCGCCATATTGCATGCGCACCAAGCGGTCGATACCACGATGACGCACAAAAGCCATGGCGCCATCTGGTCCGAGAACTTGTCGGCCATTCTCGGCCAGCGCTCACGGAACCAGCGAACGATCATGAAGGAGGGCAGTATTGGCGCGATTGCGCGAACGACTGCCCAATCCCAGCCGTACAGCGGTCCACATTCTATGGCGAGCTCAGCCAATGGAATCGTTTCGCCCACGGCCAGCGCCGGCCAGAACCGATAAGGCACGACCAATAGAAGGAACAGACGTAGCCCGGAGAAAAGCTGAAAATGCGATACAGAAATCTGGCGCAACAGGTAGTAGCTAGCCGCGTAGCCCAGCGCGACGGCCACGTGTTGTACCCAATTGGGCATTCCCCTTGCTTTCAACATTCCCGCACTCCCTCTTGGAAAACGGCTATTCCCAGAATCGCCGTTTACGGGTCAAGCGTTAAATGGAATAACGCCGTCGGTGTCCCCTCATCCCCCGACGAGCGGTCTTTGGGTCGCGATGTTAGCAGCGATGCCCTCGTTTAGGGGGGCGATTGGAGTCGCCTTGAGCGTATTGTGATGTAAAGCAAAATCCGGCGTCGAGACGACAGAAATTCCACGATTTATGCGGTAGCGGCCGTCACGAAACCGTGACGAAAGGTCAACAACCATTGTCGGGCTCACCGCCGGAATTTGTCCTACTAATTCGGGGCCGTTTTTTATGGACCGGACATCGCATGCCGCGCCTTGGCTGTGGTTTACAGGGGTGTTTTTTATTGTCCTTGGTCTGGTTCTGGCTGTCGGGGGCGGCTGGCTAGTCAGCTTGGGGGGCTCCTGGTATTACCTTCTCGCCGGCCTGGCGCTGGCGTTCGACGGTTATCTGCTGATCTGCCGTCGTGCTACAGCTTTGTGGCTTTACGCTTTGATTTTATTCGGCACCACGATCTGGTCGGTTGCCGAAGTGCGCTTCGACGGGTGGCAACTGGTCCCGCGCCTGGCTGTCTGGGTGATCCTGGCGATGTGGTTGCTGCTGCCGTGGATCCGCCGACGACTCCCGCCTGCGGTAGGCACATGGCGCCAGCCCGGTGCCGGCATGCTCGGAGCGGCGATCGGCGCGGCCCTGATAGTCGGGGCGATCGGCTATTTCACCGACTATCGCACCCTGGCCGGCAGCGTTCCCGAGGCGAGCATGCTGGCGGTTGGCGACGACGGCTCTGGGGTCCCGTCAGCCGATTGGCCGGCTTACGGCCGGTCCAGCCTGGGCGACCGCTATGCGCCGGCGACGCAGATCACCCCGGTCAACGTCGCCGGACTCAAAGTGGCCTGGACATTCCACACAGGCGATTTCAAGGGGCCAGGCGATCCGGTCGAAATCGCCAACGAAGTCACACCGATCAAGGCCAACGGCAAGCTGTACCTGTGTACACCGCACAACATCGTGATCGCGCTCGATCCGGATACAGGCAAGGAGCTGTGGCGCTTCGATCCGAAGATCAATCGCGATGCCAAGACGTATCAACACATGATCTGTCGTGGTGTGGCTTATTACGACTCAGGCAGCTATCCGTCCGCGTCGACGCCAGCAGCATCGCCCACAGCTGGCGCCGCTCCCAGCGCGCCCGATCGTCCTGTGATGGCTCCGCATGGTGCCGTTGCTGCCGAGTCGATCCACTTCGACAGTTGCCCGCGACGGATCTTCGCGCCCACCGCCGACGCCACGATAGTGGCGATCAACGCCGACAACGGCCAGCTCTGCACCGGTTTCGGCAACAACGGCGTCATTGCCTTGTACCAGGGCATGGCGATGACCGAACGCGGCGTCTTGAATCCCACCTCGCCGCCGCTGGCAACCCGGCATGTGCTGATCGTCTCCGCCAGCGTTGCCGACAACGATTCCACCTACGAACCGTCGGGTGTCATTCGTGGTTACGACATCGATACTGGCCGCCTCCTCTGGAATTGGGACTCGGCCGATCCTGATCGTACCGAGCCATTGCCTGAAGGCGAGTACTACAAGCACAACTCGCCCAATTCCTGGAGTGTATCCAGCGCAGACGAAAAGCTTGGGCTGGTCTATATCCCGATGGGTAACCAGACGCCGGACATGTGGGGCGGCAATCGCTATCCGGAAGGCGAAAAGTTCAACAGCGCCATCGTCGCGCTGGACATTGCCACCGGTCGGCTGCGTTGGTCTTTCCAGACGGTGCATCACGATCTGTGGGACATGGATATCGGTGGCCAGCCCAGCCTCGTCGATTTGGACACGCCCAGCGGCAAGACCCCCGCGCTGATCGCCTCGACCAAGCGCGGCGACATCTACGTGCTCGATCGGCGTGACGGCAAACCCATCGTACCGGCGCCGGAACAACCGGTGCCGCAGGGAGCGGCCGAGGGCGACTACAGCGCGCCGACCCAGCCGTTCTCGGCACTCTCATTCAAGCCTGAACGACCGCTTCGCGAGAGCGACATGTGGGGTACGACGCCGTACGATCAACTGATCTGTCGCATCAAGTTCAGACAGCTGCGTTACGACGGCATCTTTACCCCGCCGTCGGAACAAGGCTCGCTGATCTATCCAGGTAACTACGGCATATTCGACTGGGGCGGGGTCGCGGTGGATCCGGTTCGACAGGTGCTGGTGGGCAATCCTGATTACGTTGCCTATGTGTCCAGGCTCTATCGGCGCGAGAAGGTCGAGGCAAAGCGCGCCGCCGGCAGCGAGCAGAGTTTGCAGCCGATGACTGGCACGCCGTTCGCTGTCGCTCTCAATCCCTTGCTTTCGCCGCTGGGCATTCCCTGCCAGGCGCCACCGTGGGGTTATATCGCTGCTGTGGATCTGCAAACCATGCGCAAGGTCTGGATGCATCGCAACGGCACAGTAGTCGACAAATCTCCGCTGCCGATTCCGTTGCCGCTCGGTGTGCCCGGTCTGGGCGGCGCCATGGTTACCGGTGGCGGGCTGGTTTTCATGAGCGCTACGACGGATAACTACTTGCGCGCATATGACCTGCGTACGGGTACCAAGCTGTGGGAGGCGCGTTTACCGGCCGGCGGGCAGGCCGTTCCGATGAGCTATGTGTCGGACAAGTCCGGTCGTCAGTATGTGGTATTGATGGCAGGCGGCCACGGTTCGCTCGGCACCAAGATGGGCGATACGCTGATGGCCTACGCCTTGCCGCAATCCCGCGCGCCTGCATCGGCGGCCTCGGCGCCGTAACGTGCGCACCGGAGCCGAATGATGCACAGCATGAGTTTATGGCGGTCTATCCTGCTCGCCGCGACGCTTGCATCGTTCTCCGCGTGTGCTCTTGTCGCCAAGCCTCCGGCTGGCTTTCCCCCAACAACGACTCCAGCAGCGACAAGTATTTCCGCCGTCGTCGATCCTGTCGCGCAGGCACGCATGCTTGCCAATAATGCCTCCCATGCGCAACGCCCTGAGTTCGCCCGCCGGGACTGGCTGCAATGTGCGGTTCTGAGCTATCGGTCCATGCGGGGTGCCTCCGACCCGACCTCTGCTTTGGGTTGGTACCAGCGATGTACCGAGCAATTGGTCGACGACTTGCTGGAAACCGATTCGGATGGCTGGACATCGCGCGTATTGTCGTTGGGCCAGGACAAGCTGCAGATAGCCATTGCACCGATGCCGGCCAGTCTCCATGGCGCGTTGCAACTGGTTCCCGCCAGGCAAGTAGCGATACCCGAAAGCTTCGATCGGCGTTATGAGCGCAAGGGCATCGGTGTTGCGCTCGTTGCCGTTACACGCCGGTGTAACGACCGATCTGCTTGCAGGCTCTATCCGCCAGAGGGCGTAACTCGGGCGGTTACTGCATGGATCGATCTCGATGACAACGACCAGCCGCGCTTGCGCATCGCCGATCCGCTGCGCGAGCCATCGCCCACGATCGGCGCGCGGCAGTATCCCTTGGCGATGGATGCCACTGCGCCTTATGCCCTGCTGTTCGATCAATCGAAACTCAAGCGCCTGGCCATCTGGAACCTGATCGGCGGCAAGCAGATCGGTCAGCGCGAAGGCCTGTATTTGTTGGAAGATTACGATCCAAACAAGATCCCGGTCGTGATGATCCATGGCCTGGGAGCCAGTCCGCTGATCTGGGGCAGGCTTACCAACCGCATCTTCGGCACGCCAGCGCTGCGTGAGCGCTATCAAGTCTGGCATGTGGTGTACCAGAGTAACGCGCCGGTGCTGTTGAATCGTCTGCGAGTGCAACAGTTTCTCGACCGCGGTTGGCAGTGGCTCGATCCTTCGGGCGCGGCGCTGGCGCGGCGGGACATGGTGTTGATCGGGCACAGCATGGGCGGCGTGATTGCGCGTCTGTTGTGCGCCGAAAGCGGTGACTTGCTCTGGCGTACCGCTTTCACCGTACCGCCCGAGCAAATGCCGGCCAGCGAGCAGGACATGACGATGCTCAAGGACTTGTTCTTCTTTCATCCATATCCCGGTGTGGAACGCGCTGTCTTCATGGCGTCGCCGCATCTGGGCAGCCCATTGTCAGAGCGCTTTCTGGGGCGTATTGCCGTACTGGTGCTCAATCCGCGCGCGCCGGAACTCGATGCCCTGCGCCGGCTGTCCACGCAGCATCCGGCCGTGGTGCAAAGTGCGTTGCTGGCTATCTATCAGTCGATTGGATTGAGCAGCGTGAGCACCCTGCGCAAGACGCAACCGGTCAGTCATGCCGCGCAGAACCTGATGCCGGCACCGGGCATCCGTTACTACACCATTGCTGGCGAACGTGGCGGTGCCGGCGAGCCTGGCGACGGTGTGGTGCCCTTGAGTAGCGCGGTGATTCCCGGTGCGGTTTCCACCACCATCGTCGACTCCGGTCACAAGGTCTACAACAACGACAAAGCAGTCGAGAAGACGATCGAGATACTGGGGGAGGCACCCGTAGTCGAAAGTGTGCGGCGTGACGCTTTGTCGCAATAGAACTCTGAACCCTGGTCCAGGGTTTGTGGGATGATGACTCCGGTAGCGTGGAGGGGTTTGCAAGACGATATGCGGCGCGTGGCTGCACAACGACGGTTTGTGGCGTGGCTGGCTATCGCGGCCATGGCATTGCTTGTGTTGGCACCGGATATTTCCCGATATCTCGTGGCCGCCCATGCCATGCCAGCGCTTGCTGCCGATTGTCCCGAGCATGCAGGGCATGCGGACCATGCCGCCACACCGGATCCGCAGGCGATCACGCATGGTGACGCTTGTGGGTATTGCACGCTGTTCGGCCACACGCCGGTCACGCCCACTGTCTATCGGCTGGCTATTCCGGCCGCGCCATGGCTGGCTACGGCGCCCGTCCAACTCCCGGCCGCGCGTGGCGGCAACACCCCCATCATCAGTGCGGCCCCGCGCGGGCCGCCACCGTTTTCCTTCGGTTGAACTTCTTTTGACGTTCGTGCGGCATCGATGCCGCATGGCTGTTGTTTTGGCGCCCGCACGCCCGGGGCGCATTGCCGAATGGAACCACCATGAATGCTTCATTTGACAGGCGGCTCGTGGCCTTGCCGTTGTCGTGCCTTTGCGTCGCCATGGCCTGTGCGGCCGATGCGCCGCCCGATCCTCAAGTTACCGACCTGCGGGGCATGAAAGTCTCCGCGCAAGGAGCGCCTGGCGAGCCGCGTTTCCCTGCCGTGCAGGTGAGCGTGCCTGCCGCCCGCGTCGCTGCAACCGTCAATGCCGTGGACGTCGAAGACGCGGTTAAATACCTGCCCAGTGTCTTTGTTCGCAAGCGCAACTACGGCGATACCCAGCCCGTGCTGGCAACGCGTACCTGGGGCCTGGGTTCCAGTGCGCGCACCCTGGTGTATATCGACGACATCCCCATTTCCGCGCTGATCGCCAATAACAACACCATCGGCGCGCCGCGTTGGGGCATGGCTTCACCGGCGTCGATCGATCGCGTCGACATGCTTTACGGGCCGTTCTCGGCCGAATACGCCGGCAACTCGATGGGCGGTGTGATGCGTATCGTCACGCGCATGCCGGAGCGGACTGAGGTGACGATCAAGCAAACCCTGGCTTCGCAGAATTTCAGCCAGTACGGAACGCACGATCGCTTCTTCACCAATCAGACTAGCCTCACCGCCGGTGGCCGCGATGGGCGACTGGGTTGGTTCGTTTCAGCCAATGCGCTCAACAGCTTCAGCCAGCCCTTGTCGTACATCACCAGCAGCGGTTTTCCCGCCAATACTCACGGCGCCATTCCAGCGAAGAACAAACTCGGGCAGGGCGCCAACGTGCTAGGTGCGGGTGGCTTATTGCACACTCGCATGCTTGACCTCAATGGCAAGCTCACTTACGACATCTCGTCGGTATGGCGAGCGACTTACATGGCGGGTCTCTGGACCAATCACGGGCAGTCGCAGGTACAGACTTATCTCACCGATGCGACCGGTGCACCGAGTTTCGGTCGCACCGCCGGCTTCGCCAGCAATAGCTACCAGCTGAGCGCCAAGCATCTCATGCAAGCGTTGTCACTCAAAAGCGATACGCGTAGCGATTTCGATGGTGAGGTCGTAGCGACCCATTACGCTTTTCTCAAGGATCGGCAATGGTCTCCGGCCAGCGTGCTTTCGGGTACCGACTTCAGTAGCAATGGAAGGCTGGCCAGCTACGGCGGTACGAATTGGTCGACGCTGGATGTGAAAGGTTTCTGGCGGCCGCAAGGTTATGGCGGCGCCCAGGAGATATCGTTCGGTGCGCACGGCGACCGCTACGAATTGGCCAACCCGACCTGGAATCTTGGCGATCGCACGGATCTTTCGAGCGTGACGAACCTTTATTCGGCTGGCAGTGGCAGGACGACGACGCAGGCCCTGTGGTTGGCCGACAACTGGCAACTGGCGCCGGATTGGATACTCACTGTCGGTGGGCGTTACGAGTGGTGGAAGGCCAGCGATGGGTTCAACTTCAACGGTGGCAAGGCCGTGAGGCAACCGGTGGAGAAGAGCGACGGCTTTTCGCCCAAGGCCACATTGCAATGGAACCTGGCACCATCGTGGCGCCTGATCGGCTCCTTGGGGCGTGCGATCCGTTTTCCTACGGTTAGCGAGTTGTATCAGCTGGTCTCGACCGGCTCGACCTTTACTTCGCCCAATCCCGATCTTAAGCCAGAAAAAGTGCGCAGTGGCGAGTTGGCGATCGAATACGCTACAGCGCAAGGTTTGCTACGAGCGTCGCTCTTCCAGGAAAACACGCGCGATGCGCTGATCGCCCAGACCGCGTTCCTGCCCACCGTATCGGTGCCGGTAAGCTACACCACCAATGTAGGCGAAGTGCGCAATCGAGGTGTCGAGCTGGTCGCGGAACAACGCGACGTATTGGTGCGTGGCCTGGCGTTGTCAGGCAGCGTCACCTTTGTCGATTCGACCATCCTGTCCAACGATAGCTTCGCCAGCACGACGGGTACGACATCGGTCGGCAAGCACTCACCGAACGTGCCGCGCTGGCGTGCAACGGCGGTGGCAACGTATCGGCCGAGCGCTTCCTGGGCTTTTACCGTGGCCGGACGCTATAGCGGCAGGCAGTACTCGACGCTGGACAACACGGATAACACGTCGCATGTATTTGGCGCGTTCGACAGCTTCCGCGTGTTCGACGCGCGCGTGCAATACCGTATCAATGAACATCTGACCGCAGCGATGGGCGTGGACAATTTCACCAACGAGAAGTATTTCCTGTACCACCCGTTTCCGCAGCGAACGTTCGTGGCGGATATGGAATTGAAGCTCTAGCGTCTTGGTTTTTCCGTTGGCTTGCAGGCGATAGCGTAGCCAGGTTAAGCATTGTCCTATGCTCCACCCCTGCATGCAGGGGTGGAGTATGCAAAAGTCAGGGAGAGAGCTCTTCCAGCACGCGACCTTTGCTTTCTGTTGCAAATAACGCGCAAACCACCGCGCCGACCACAGCCACCACCGCAAAGCTCGCAAAGACCATTCGGATTCCCGATTCGGCCACAACGAATCCGATCAACGCAGGACCCGCCATCGATCCTGCGCGCAGCCAGGCGCTACCGATGCCGGCGCCTACCGCACGCATGCGTGTCGGATAAAGCTCCGCCGAATACAGATACAGCGAATAAGTCACTGTCTGGATGATGGCATAAGCGCAAGTGGCAAATACCAGTACCTGCATGGCTGTGCTCGCACCGATGAACCACAGTGTGAGCAGAGGGATCACGGCCAGCGCGAACGCGCCGATATACCAGGGGCGTCGCCCGACCTTATCGATGGAGACGGCACAAATAAACGATACCGCTACGGCAACTGTCGTCATGATCAAGCCGTAGAGCAGACTATCGCGCAGCGACATGTCGAATACCGTGCGATAAAGCGTGGGAAGCCAGGTCGCCAGTCCGTTGTTGATCAAATACGAGCAGAACCATAACGACCACAGCGTCAACGTCCGCTTGCGGTAGATACCAGAAAACAGGTCGCGCCACGAACCGCGCTCGAACGAGGTGACGATGCCCTTGGCAACGACCGGTGGCTCAAGCATGCCGCCGCGCTGAGTAACGTCATTTTCCAACCGGCGGATCACAGCTTCGGCCTGGGGTATCCGCCCATGCGTCAGCAGCCAGCGCGGGGATTCGGGCAGGAAGAAGCGAAGCGGCACAGTCAGCATGACCGGTAGCACGCCGATCCAGAACATCATCTGCCAACCGTAGCGTGGCACAAGCTCGAAACCGATCAGGCCAGCGAATACCAGGCCGACCAGGAACAGCAGCTCGTACAACAGAAAAAAGCGCCCGCGACTGCGTGCGCCGACGAATTCGTTGACGTAGGCGCTGGCCACGGGTACTTCGCCGCCAGTACCGATGCCCTGGATGAAGCGAAAAGCGATCAGAGAGGCCGCATTCCAGGAAAAGATGCAGGCGATGCTCATCACCGCGAAGATGCTGACCGTTATCGTCAGTGTGCGCAGGCGGCCGATACGTTCGGCCAGCCAACCGAAGAACAGCGCACCGATGAGCTGCCCCAGGTATCCGGAAGAAATCACCAAGCCGACCTTCGAAGGGGGCAGATGCCAGAGCTTGGCCAGCACTGGCATCGCATAGGCAATCGCGAGCGTGGTGTATCCGTCGAAGAAAGTAGCCGATCCGACTACCACCCGGGCCCATAGCAGTGGCCGCGATACAGGCAGTCGCTCCAGCCGCGCGACAATACCTGCCGCCGAGCCGTCCACGTCCGCGTTCTCTTTGATCGTCATGCAGGTCTCCGTCAAACCGTCCCAAGGCGGCGTTGGGCCGCGTGATGCCTCAAATCGCGTGCTAGGCTTGGGATGCGGACGGCGCGCCAACGCCGCCGCATCCTTAGGGACTCAAAGGGTGTCTAAGGGGCCGTCGGCGTGTGCGTCGTCAAATCGTCACGCCGATGGCTTTTCATGCCGCCGCCTTGGCGCGCAGGAAGCCCGCGTTCTTTACGGCCGTCTCGATCGCCTGCAAGGCCGCGCCTTCCGGCAAGCGCGTCGGCGGCTGCACCGTGGCAGACTTGAGAATGCCAGCCAGGGACATGGCCACCTTCATGCGCGCATGCGCATCGCCGGTCGGCTCACCGCCGCCATAGACCACGTCCTTGAGCGGGTTGATTTCGGCCTGGATCGCCATTGCAGTCTTCAGGTCGCCGGCCTGCACCGCGGCATAGAGGTCGACGATCTTCTGCGGAATGAACGAAGCAAAGCCGACCAGCGCCCCATCGACGCCCTGGACCATCGAGGCGAGCAGGTATTCGTCATGGCAGGTCAGGATCGTGACACTCGGATCGGCCTCGCGGATGGTGCGGATATCGCGTGCGTACTTGTTCATATCGCGCGTGCCGATCTTCATGCATTTGACGTGCGGCAGCTTGGCCAATGCGGCCAATGTCTCGAACGAATACGAGGCGCGTGTCCATGCCGGGTAGATGTGCACGATGATGTCCAGTCCCGAGCCTTCGCCGACGGCGCGGAAATAGTCCACCACGTTCTCGGGTTGCTGCATGCCAAAGCGCAGCCAGCCGTGCGGCGGCATCAACAGGATCGCGCTGGCACCGGCATCCCGGGCCATCTTGGCGTGCTCGACCGCTTCGGTGATGCCTTCGCAGCAGATGCCCGACACGACCGGCACTTTGCCTTTGGCTTCCTCGGCCACGATGCGCGTGACACGAGCGCGCTGCTCAGCGGTCAGCGCGAAGACTTCGCCGGTATGGCCGTTGGTGACCAGGCCGCCGATGCCTTGATGCGTGAGCAGCCAACTGGCGAAGCGACGCAGCTCGGGTTCGTCGATCGAAAGATCGGATTGAAAAGGAACTTGCAGGGCAGGGAGGATGCCCTTGTACACCTGACTCATGATGCGACTCCATTGGTTCGGGGAAAAATCAAAAACTGGTACTGCCACTGGCTTCCAGTACGCGGGCGATCTGGATCGCCGCCTCGCGCACGGGTTCGAGTGCGGATGCCTCGAATTCTTCGATAGTGGTGCGCACCGCTGGCGCTGCCACGCTGATCGCGCCAACCGGATGGCCGTCCGGATCCAGCACGGGCGCGGCGATGATGCGCAGCCCTTCGGTCAGCGTGGAGGGCGCCAGGGCATAGCCCTTCTTGCGGATCTTGCGCAATGCGGGTAACACGTCCGCCACGCTGCGCTTGTCTTGGTAGGTATGCGCGCGATTGGCATCGGCGGCGATCACGCGCGCCAGATCCGATTCGGACAGGAACGCCAGCATGCTCTGGCCGATCGCACTAATGTGTGCGGGCAGGGTAGTGCCCACGCGAATATCCACGCCCATGCGCATGTGGCCGGCCCGTACGCGTTCGATGTAAAGCACGTCAGGCCCTTCAAGTACCGCGAAACTCGCCGCCTCGCCCAGATGATTGACCAGCTCGCGCAGATAGGGGCGAACGATGGCGCGCAAGTCTTGATGGGCGAGGGCGTTGAAACCCAGGTCCAGCACCTTGAGCGTGAGGCGGAAACGCTTGGTCTCCGGGATCTTCTCGACATAGCCGAGCCCGACCAGGGTGGCGAGCATGCGATGCGTCGTGCCCGGATCGAGTCCGGCGGCGAGGCTGACCTCGCTCATCGTCAACTGAGGGTTATCGGCGGTGAAGGCTTCCAGGACACGAAAGCCCTTGGCGAGCGATTGCACCGTGCTGCGCATGTCGGGCGCGGCTGTACCCGTGCCGGCAACGCGTAGCGGCGTGGCGCTATCGAGTGACTTGACCATGAGCGACCTCTGCTGCGAAACTTCGGAATGCGAAAAAATTTTCGTATGTCGAAGTTAGACTCCGCCTGCAGAGGCATAGGGGTCAAGTTGCTGTGCAGCATTGTCGGTCGCTGCAAGTAACTGCGACGGCCTGGTGCGATCGTGAGAAAGAGCGCGGGAGGCATCCATGGCGATGCGGTGCGCAAAAGGTGTTGCTCGAATATCGGGACTCACTCCGTAGAAGGAGTAAGCGAACAGGAGTGGGGAGTGAGTGGGCAAAGTGAGCCGAGACGCCTGTTGGCTTTTTCCTACCTTCTCACTTCGCTCCACTCACTCCTCATCGATGGCTCTTACTTCGCCACCGGCATCGTAAATTCCGCGCCCTTGCCGATCGAATCCGGCCAGCGCTGCATGATGCTCTTGTAGCGCGTATAGAACCGCACGCCTTCGTCGCCATAGGCATGATGGTCGCCGAACAGCGAGCGCTTCCATCCGCCGAACGAATGCCACGCCATCGGTACGGGAATCGGCACATTGATACCGACCATGCCCGCATGTACTTGCCGTCCGAACGCACGCGCGGTTGCGCCGTCGGACGTAAAGCAGGCTGCGCCGTTGCCGAATTCATGACGATTGATCAGTTCCACCGCCGTCTTCAAATCGGGCACGCGCACCACCGCCAAAACGGGACCGAAAATCTCCTCGCGATAAATCTTCATCGCCGGTGTCACGTGATCGAACAAGCTCGCACCAAGGAAGAATCCTGCCTCCTGGGTCACGGCATGCGTGCGCCCGTCGACCACCAGCTCGGCGCCTTCGGCGACACCGTCGGCAATAAACCCGGTGACCTTGTCGCGATGTGCCGCGGTTACCAGTGGCCCCATCTGCACGTCGTTACGGGTGCCATCGCCGATCGACAACGCGAGTGCACGTTCGCGCAGCAGCGGTACCAGTTTGTTGCCGATATCGCCCACGGCAACCGCTACCGAAATCGCCATGCAACGTTCGCCGGCCGATCCGTAAGCGGCACCGACCAAGGCATCGACCACCTGCTCCAGATCGGCATCTGGCATGACCACCAGATGATTTTTGGCGCCGCCCAGTGCTTGCACGCGCTTGCCGCGGCGGCTTGCTTCGGCGTGGATGTATTCGGCGATCGGTGTCGAACCGACAAAGGACAGCGCGGCTACATCCGGGTGCTCGATCAAGGCATCCACTGCGACCTTGTCGCCGTGCACGACGTTGAAAACACCCGCAGGCAAACCCGCTTCGGCCAGTAATTCGGCAAGGCGAATCGATGGGGCCGGATCGCGTTCGGAAGGCTTCAGCACAAAGGTATTGCCGCAGGCCAGGGCGACGGGGAACATCCACATCGGGACCATCACCGGGAAGTTGAACGGCGTGATGCCAGCCACGACGCCCAGCGGCTGGCGCAGGTTCCAGTTGTCGATCCCGCCGCCGACGGCATCGGAATGATCGCCCTTCAAGTGGCTGGTAATGCCGCAGGCGAATTCAACGACTTCGATGCCGCGCGTTACTTCGCCTTGCGCGTCGGAAAGAATCTTCCCGTGCTGGCGCGTGATCAGCGCAGCCAGTTCGTCGCGATGCTGTTCCAGCAGTTCTTTGTAGCGGAACATGATACGTGCGCGCCGCAGGGCGGAGGTTTCCGCCCAGACGGGAAATGCGGCCAACGCGGCGCGTACGGCGTAATCGACTTCTGCCGCGGTAGCCAGCGGAACTAGCATGTCGATATCGCCGCCGGCAGGGTGGTAGAC
>NZ_DATCRY010000223.1:0-5838 GCF_036568765.1 Dyella sp.
GAGCAGTATGGGCATATGGTGCGCGCCGTCGGGCAGCCGGAAGTGATCGAGGCGCCGTACGATCCGGATTTCAACCAGCATGCGAAGACGCCGGTGCTGGTGCGTCATGTGGAGATGTTCCAGTGGCGTGAGGTGCGTTTAGGCGAGCAGGTCCACTACGAGGTGGATTGGGTCGATCGGCCAGTGGATTCCAGTCGTTTCGCACAGCCGGGCGGACATGAGAATCCCGGTACGTTTCCCATCGAAGGCAAGCAGTTCGATGCGGGATTGGTTCGCTTGAACGGATTGGCGCTGGCGCCGGCGTTGTTGCATGCCTTGCCGGGCAGCGAAACCGTCGCGCCGGAAACGAGCAATATGCCGGCGAACATGGCAGCTACTTTTACGCTTTATGACGGATACCTGGTGACCAGCGCGAAGCCGGGGCATCCGCGCTTGGGAGATATTCGCGTCAGCTGGGAAGCGGTGCCGCTGCAGACTTTGACGGTGTTCGCGCGCGTGGATGGCGATCGCCTGGTGCCGGCCGCGGATGTGTCCGATGGCAAGGGGTTTGAGGTACAGGTTGGCGATCGTCGATTGGACGATGTATTGCCGGATGTGCCGTCGGAGCCTGCATTGTTGTGGGCGCGGCGCGTTATTGCCGTATTGCTCGGTGCGCTAGGCGTTTTTCTGCTGCTGCAAGGGCGATCGCGCGATGTGTTGCTTGCTGCGGGGATCGGTGTATTGGCGATCGGCGCGGTGGCGGGCGCGTGCTGGATAGGTGGCGACGGTATGCATGCTGTCAGCTGGCTGCTGGTCGCCGCGATTGGGGCAGGCGTAGCGGCTTGGCGAGTGCGCGTGTTGCGTGCTGGGGAATAGGCCAAGAGCCCCCCTCACCCCAACCCTCTCCCCCGGCAAGCCAGGGGAGAGGGAGCAAGTTACGCAAGTGCGAAACACCAAGATTTGCCGCAGTCGGCTCCCTCTCCCCTGGCTTGCCGGGGGAGGGAGCAGGTTACGCAAGTGCGAAACACCAAGATTTGCCGCAGTCGGCTCCCTCTCCCATGGCTTGTTGGGAGAGGGTGCAGGTTACGCAAGTGCGAAGTACCGAGGTTTTCCTCATTCGGCTCCCTCTCCCCTGGCTTCGCCGGGGGAGAGGGTTGGGGTGAGGGGGGCTCTGCAATCTGCAGAAAGGCGCAATTAATTCGGCCGCTGCTCGGCAAACGAATAAACGTGATCTGCCCAGCGCGTGGCTTCCAGATAGGCACCCGCCATGCGCCGAATCTGCTGCGGCTGCGTACCGTTGCTGCGCATTTCGCCGGCTTCCCACTGCACGACTTGCTCGAGCAACGGTGCAAACGGCCCGCGACGACCGAGCAGCGCGTTGCGAATATCCGGAGCCAGCGGCAGGTGTTCCAGCAGGAAGTCCATCGGTGCACACATCAAGGTATCGAGCAACGAGAACAGACCGGCGGTAAACGCCATCTCGCGTTCCGCACGCGCCATGCCTTGCGCCAACTGTTCGCACATATGTGCGCGAATCAATGCGGCACGGAGCAATTCCGGCGGACGATCGTTCATGCCGCTCAGCGCCATCGTGCTGATCCAGTTGCGCATGCGGTTCAAGCCAAAGAAGATTGCCGCCTGTTCCACTGACTTGAGCTGCTTGGGCAGGGCGAAATACGCCGAGTTCACGCAGCCAAGCAATTTGTAGCTGAGGATCGCGTCATTGCGAATGACCTGGCCCAATTCGACCGGGCCGGCGGATTCTTCCTCCAGCGCACGCAGCAAGCGCAGCACGCTCAGGCGATTGGCGGTGAGCACCGGCACATCGACCTTCTCCGGCAACAGCAGGTAGCCGCCCTGGATCGCCGCAAACGGCAGGGCCATGCAGCGCTGGCAGGTCTCATGATCTTCCACGTGGCCGGCAATCACCTGCAAACCGCGTGCATGTAATTGCTCGCAATGGTCGCGCAGGGTGGCCGGGTCGAGCTTGCCGGCGTCCAGTCGCACGAAGCGCGCCAGGCTCAGCAGGATATTGGCCGAACGATCGGCGCCCACTTGCGGAATCGGTTGCGCGCCGAAGTCGAGCAGCAATGCGCACCCGCGCTGCGAGAGCACCTGCAGCTTGCCCATCATGGCTTCGTCTTCGGCCCAGATCGGGTCGATCACCAGGCCGATGCGCGGAAAACGCAGTACCAGCTCGGATTGCTCCATGATCAGCTCGTGCGAAAGACGCACGAACACGCGGTTGTCACGGGCCAGACGGGTCACCGAGCCGTCGACGATCGTCGACAGCACGCGGCGCATCAGGCTGGATTCGTCATCGCCGTCGCCCTGGATCAGCAGCTCGTAGGCAACCAGCTGATGGTCGCGGTCGAGCATGGGAACGCGTACGACCGGCAGGGGGACTTCGTTGAAGGTGGCGGCTAAGTAGGCTTCAGGCACGGTACTGGCAGCGGTGGTGTCAGTCATGGAGGTTCATCGATGTCCATCCGGGAGGTTCGTAGACGAACGACCCGTGCAAATCATTCCCGCCGTCGCCGCGACAAAAGCGCGCCGGCGCCCTGAAAACCTTATCTGTGTTGTTCCCCTCGGCGTCAGGCCTGGGCCAGCGGTACGGAACGAAATCCGCCGCGCACCTTGCCTGCCGGGTTGTATACGTTGACTTCGTCTTTGCCGCCGGTGAGCACCGACAAGGCGCGCCTGACATGTTGCAGGCGCTGCTCGACGATATCGCCGTTACGCTGGTTGGCCTGCTGGCAGCACGCCACCAGTCTGAGAATGCCATCCCACGCTTGTTGCTGGCTGTCGCTTTGCGAATCGATATGCCGCACCAGCTGCACACGCTCGGTATCGAGCTGTTCGAGCTGGAGCAATAGCTGCTGCTTGCGCTCGCCGACGCGGTTGAGCGCATCGGCATCGGCCTGATCCAGAGCGGCGCGCTCGTCGCCAAGCACCTGGTCGAGGTCGGTGACAGCGCTCTGCATGTCGGCCAGTACGGCCGTCAGCGCGTCATTCATTTCGGCGAGCAGCCGGGCGGCCATGGCTTACTTGCCGTCGATCTGGCTGTTGAGCGAGACCAACCGATCGGCGATGCGCGTCGGGTCTGGCTTGTAGCTGCCATTGGCGATCGCGGCGCGGATCTGGTCGACCTTTTTCTGGTCGATCTGGCCACCGCCCTGTGCCGCCTCGGTCAGCGCGCGCGCCGAATCGGTCAGCTTGACGCTGTCGTTGGGCTGCGTGGCGCTCGCCGGCTTGGCGTTGGCCGCAGTGGTTTCTTGCGTGCTGCCTCCGCTCTGGCCACTTTGCGCCTGCGGTAGCACCGGCAGTCCATTGGAAGTGATTGTGGTGTTCATGGCTCGTCTCTTTATGCCCGCCCTTGCGGGCTTCGGGCCTTGCTTGTTGAGGCTATCGGCGGTCCAGCGGCGAACTTTAGCCTGTCCCGGGCGGCGGTTGCGCAATTAATACATAGTCGATCACGGTAACGCCTCTACCAGCCCGGCGCCACGGACGATGGCGTCGACCGGCTTGCCCGAGCTGTCATTGCGTACCCGGAGGCGGGCGCCGGTGTCGCCGCTGCCCAGTGCCACGCCAGCCGCCCGCACTTCGATGCCGCCCAGCAGGGCGATCAGCTGGACATGGTCGCCGGCACGCACCGTCTGGCGACCGCCGAGCGCTGCCGGGGTCAGCACGCTGCCGGTAAGCAAGGTATGGGCGACGGCGCGGTCGGCGACCTGGTCGAGCGAATCGATATAACCGTAGCCCAGCCGGGTGATGTCGCGCTCCTCGCTACGTACGTCGGCGGCGGTGATGCCATCTCCGCGTTGCAGGGGGTGCACGGTGACCAGCACCTGACGATAGAGCTGCAGGCGCACTGGTACGCGGATCTGCCAGCTGCCGGGGCAGGCGACTTCGACTGCCATGCGCGCCGACGGCCGAGCCTGGGGTGAAAGGTCGGCCTTGAGCGGGGATGCGCAGGCCGCCAGTTGCAGGCGGGTGTCGAGTTTGTCCGCTTGCACGACCGCGCGATTCCCGCTGCCGACAAAATGTTGGCGCACCGCATCTTCGGCCGCCTGACGCAGGCGGTCGGGCGCTTCGGCGGCCCGTACCGAACCGGCCAGGCCGAGCAGCGCGATGCACGCGCTGGCTGCGGCGATGACCTGGTATCGGGTATAGCTCATGCTTCGGCATCCGCGAGCAGGGCGCTCAGCTGCTGGTGGATGGTTTCGCGCTCGGCTTCGACGCGGCTGGGGTAGTTAGCGGCGGTTTGCAGGTCGCCCTGGCTGATCAGGCTGACGAAACTGCCTGCATGGGAGCTCAGGCGCTCACCGGCGGCAATCAACTGCAATGCCGCCGGGTGCTGTGCATGCTTGCCGGCCAGTCGCGCGAGCACATGATCGAGCACGCTGGTGTCGAACCAGCGACGGTCGAGCGCGGCTGGCTCGTGCAGGGCCAGTTCCATCGCCTGGCGTAGCCCCTGGATCGACTCGCGCAAGCTCAGGCTCAGGCCCGCGAGCGAGTGTTCGGCGGCTTGATCCAGCCAGCCCAGGCACAAGCGATGCGAGAGCACGCTGGCACGATCCAGCGCTTCGGCCTGACGGCGGGCTTCGACGGTGCGTTTTTGCAGCGCGCCGAGCGCGGCCTGCGCGCCAGCGATGCGTGCGCTTTGCGCATCCGTATGTTGTTGCAGGTTTTGCAGGCGATTGGCTGCGCCATGCAATGCATCGGCACCGTCGCGCAATGCGGTGGCGGTGTGGCCGATGCGCTCTTGTGCGGTTTCCAGGCGCGACATGCCTTGCTGTACGTCGCCGTCGAGTTGTTGCGAGAAGTCGCCGATGGAGCCAGTGACTGCCTCGATTTCGCCCGTGGCCTGGCTGGTCTTCTCGGCCAGTTGCTTGACCTCGTCGGCGACCACGGCAAAACCCTTGCCGGCTTCACCGGCACGAGCCGCTTCGATCGCCGCATTCAGAGCAACCAGATTGGTCTGATGTGCGATTTCCTGCACGCTGGAGGTCAGCTTGCGGATCTGAGCTACTTGTTCGGCCAGCTTGGCCTGGTTGCGATTCATCGCCGATAGCGCGCTGCGCAACAGACGCAGCTGGCCATCGACTTCGTTGACGGTTGCCGCGCCGTGGCGCGTGGTCTCGCGCGCCTGCTCGACACTGCCGGCGGTTTGTTGCAGGCCCGACGAAATCCCGGCGCCACCGTCCGTCAAACGACCGACGCTGGCACGGCTCTCGCCGGTGGCCTCTTCCAGAGCTTCGTGTTCGCGCAACAGCGCCTGCGCTGCGTTGAGCATCAGGCTTTGTTGTTCCACCGCCTGCAATGCCACTGCGGCCGGTTCACGCGGTGCCACGCGCGCCAGCAGCGGCGCCAGTGCGGCAGCCAACGCGGGAAACTGACGCGATAGCCGGTCCACTTGCGCGGTATCGCCTTGGGCGGCCGCCTGGGCCAGTGCGGCCAGTTGCTTGCTGCGGATGAAGCTCATGGACTGCCGGGTTCCTTGTTATAGATCGTCTCCCTTGATCGGCGGGAGCGGACGAAGCTTGAGGAAGCAAGGCGTATGCCAGGGACTGCTCGCTGGCGCATCGCGAGCTTCTCCCTCACCCCAAGCGGTCTGCACAAGTGCGAAACACTGAAGTTTGCCGCAGTAGGCGCCTCTCCCCGTCTCAGACGGGAAGAGGGCTGGGTGAGCGGCACACTTCGGTCCCACCCATTAAAGGGAACCTCGAAAAACTTGCTTTCTGTGGGAGCGACTTTAGTCGCGACAATCGTGCCTCACCGCAAGTCCTTGTCGCGACTGAAGTCGCTCCCACAACGATAGGATCCGCTTTCGCTATATTCGGGCGATTGAGAGGTTTT
>NZ_DATCRY010000224.1:0-6361 GCF_036568765.1 Dyella sp.
AACGGCCAGGCCGCTTTCCGCCCTGGTCATCCGAACTGTGACAAAGGAATGTCCCATGAAAGCAAAACTGTTTGTCTTTGCGTGTATAGCCAGCGCCTTGGCTTCCCCCGTTTCTGCCGCCGAAACCCGGAACTCCCGCGCCTCGGTGGATTACACCGTGCAGAACAATTGCGATCTCAAGGGCGCCGGTTATTCCTACCGCGAAAACCGCACGCTCGATCGCATGACCGGTCTGTACTACCTCAACGAACTGGGCACCTACAATGTTTCCAGTTATAGAGTCGTCGGCGATTTCGTCTGGGTGGCCGCGATCGTAAAGCCGGATAACAGTTCCAAGCTTGACGCCATGCTGACCAAGGCCTATGAAGAAAACCGGGCCGTCAACCTATGTTTCAACTCGACCAATGGACACGTCGTGGGCGTCGAATTCGCACAGTCCCCGGCGCCCGTTCCCTGAACTTTTCGATCTATCGACCGGTTGCAGCCGATGTGACCCTCCCCGGCGAAACGCGTTCGCCGGGGAGGGTCAGACATTTACTTCACACCCGCAAAGGACTTCCATGCCTTGAGCAGGTTGGCTGCATCGACCGAGCCCAGGCCGGCGGCGAAGCTCCAACCTGGTTGCGCCGCGAAGGCTTCGGTCTTGCTGCTGAACTTCTTGCTCGGGTCGAGCGACATCAGGCCGAGCTGGCCAGGACCTAGCAGGAACTGCGGGTTGCTCTCGTAGAAATAGCAATCGGATGTCGGTACGGCCGCTCCATCGAGCTGATAACACTGCGTGGAAATGCCACCTCGCACGATGTTGTGAAAGACGCATTTGCCGGTGCCCTTGGCACCGTTATCCGCACTGCATGCGTCCAACGTCGCCGGTGCCTGTCCACTCGGGCCACCGTACTCCTGCGCGGCCAAGGTGTAGAGTGTCGGTGCGGCGTTGCCCTGGCTTGCCGGCAGCCCGGCCTCAGACAGGCCCTGGTCGATCAGCGCCTGAATGCCGGCGAACATCGGTGCCGAGAGCGACGTGCCGCCTTCGAGTACCACGGGGCTGGTGAAACCCGGCACACAAGGCGCAGCAGCGGTACACAGAATGACGGCCGAGTGCGCACCGTACGAGCCGGCAAACAGGGATACATCGGGCAAATCGCGTGACTGGTCCTTGGCCGCACCGAACACCAGGCGTTGCCATGCGGGTTTCGCATCTACCGACGATGGACCGCCGCTACCGCCTTCGGAGGTGGTGTAGATGCTCAAGGGATCGAAGATCAATGCCTCCTTGCAGAAGCTGATCGCGTCGCTGAAGCCGAGCGATTTGGCGGCTACGTCGTTGCCGCAGGACTGGTTCCAGGGAATCTCCGGCACATACGACAACGCCGAGCCATACACATCGTTGAAGCTTGGGCTGAAGTATTTCTTGGTGGTGCCATCGAGCACATCGGCCGTATCCGTACCGCCTACGGCGGTGACATTCGGCGAGGTGCCCAGCGAATTGGCATCGATGCCCGCGCCGTGGATGACGTTGCCGTTGAAGCTGGGGTTCGCGCCAGAGTCGCCACTGGAGACGAACACCGAAATCCCTTCGGCATCGGCCTGTGCCCACATCAGATCGATAGCCGCTTTGCTCGCCGTATCGGTCGAACCTTCGCCGAAACCGTAGCTCGCACTGATGATATTGGGACGATCCGTACCGTTGATCAGGTTGGTCGCCGCAGTAAAGACGCCACCGAAGAAGTTGTTGCTGTTGCTGCTATCGCAGGTGGCAACCACGATGTTCGCGCCCGGTGCGATGGCGGTCGCCCATTCGGCGTCGAGCACGGTCTCGGTGAAATCCGAATTCGGGGCTGCGATATTCGGATCGACGCAATTAGCGAAGCCATCGGCCTGCGGCTGGACTTGTGCAAAGGTGCCGCCGTAGCTGCCGAGATTGAATTGCTGGACGAAGTTGGTCCAGTCATCCGGTACCATCGATTCCACGTCGACCACCGCAATGGTGATGCCCTTGCCGGTGATGCCGGCACTTTGCAACTTGTCTGCGCCGTAGATTTTCGCCATGTCATAAGGTGCGAAGCCGCGGATACCGGTGCTGAACGGCACCGCGTCCGGACCGAGGGCAGCCAGCGACGATTTGGCGAAATCGACTTTGCCGCCCTGTTGCGCCACGGTAAACATCTTCTTGGCCGCATCGAAGGAACCGACCTGCGGGGCGATATGCTGCGGTTCGGGATGAATATCGTTAAGGCCCGCTACGCCGGCCACCACGCCACTGAGCGCAGTGGGCACGCTGATGTCGCTGGCATTGGCGATATGCGATTGCCCAGCCACGGTGTAACGGTTCTCCTGCGTGTGGAAAGCGCGCTTGATCGCACCTGCGTTACCGCTGAAGTCGATCTGCATCTTGTTGGGGTAGACACCGTTGACGGTGAAGCCCTGTGATTTGAGCCAGGACGACGCGGCGGCGATGTCGGCATCGCTGACGCCGAATGTCTGCCCGAACTGTGCAGGGGTCAACCATTGGTGGAACTTCTTCGACGATGGATCGTGCTGGTCGGCGATCAACTTTGCCAGCGCCTTTTCGCGTAGCGCGCTGCGCTTGAGTACCAGCTGCAAATGATTCATCGGCAGCGAATCGGCCACACTTTCCACCGGCGGGGTTTGCGTTGCCAACTTCAGATGTGTGTTGCTCAGTGCAGTGACTGTGCCGTTGTCGACGGTGGCCGTCACACGCGGCGCTTCGACGGTGTCGATACCCGACAAGGCCGCGTTGGCGGTCTCGCCGGCAAGACTGAAGCCTGGCGCGGCCACGGCCAGGGCGATCGATACGCCGATCACAAGCTCGTTTCTCATGACTTTCTCTCCTGAAAGATAATGCCAAGAAATAGACGAATCCCCCTGTGATTCTTCTCTACACGACCGTTCGTTTTGTTCGACCTCCTCTTTCTATCGGGATGTCTCCCGATGGCGAGGCGCAAGAAACCGCAGCCGTTCGATGCGAACGACGTGAAGGTTTCATTGGCAACGCGTTGCGCCTGACTGGCGGCCCGCGAGGGCAGGCGATCTTGCTCGCGCCTTTATGTCAGCGTCCAGTACTTTGCGCATGCATGCGCGACATATCTGAGTAGCAGCTTCCGAAACAGTGAACCGGCGTGTGAATTTGGACGTCCAAACGGTTTGGACGTCCAAAATGTCAACGAATGTAACGGCTCGCGCGGTACGCAAAATATTCCGCAATACAGACAAAAAAAGCCGCGCTGCGCATGAAGCGCAACGCGGCTTTGCGAAACGCAAGCCTGCTGTCAGTTAGCCGGCAGGTACTTGCCGAACCAGTTCAAAGAACGTTGCAGCACATCGCGCTGATGCTCCGGCTTGACGAAGCCGTGGCCCTCGCCCTCGTACACCACCAGCGAGGTCGGCACATGCTGCGCGCGCAATGCATGCCAGAACTCGAACGACTGCGGCGCCGGACATTCGGCATCGCGCTCGCCGACGACGATCAGCGTGGGCGTCTTGACCTGCTTGATGAAGTTGATCGCCGAACTCTTGGCGTAGACCTGCGGATTGTCGTAGACCGACGCACCGAAGAACGGAATCATCCATTGATCGATCAGGTTCTGGCCGTAGTAGCTCTGCCAGTTGGAGATGCCCGCACCGGCCACCGCGGCGTGGAAACGCTGGGTCTGAGTGACTGAGAACATGGTCATGAAGCCACCGTAGCTCCAGCCGGTCAGGCCCAGACGCTTGTCGTCGACCGGCAATTTTTTCTCGATCGCATCGACGCCGGCCAGCACGTCGCGCAGGTCGCCATAACCGAAATCCTTGCGGTTGGCCTGCGTGTACGCCTCACCCTGACCATAGCTACCGCGGGGGTTGGGCATGAAAACGAAATAACCCAATGCCGAGAATGGCACGCCGCCGAAGCCCACACCCGGCCAGCGCGGCGTGACGGCACTGGACGGACCGCCGTGCACGGTAACGATCATCGGATACGACTTGGACGGATCGTAGTTGGCCGGATACAGCAACCAGCCTTGCACATGGAAGCCTTCGTTGTTCCATTCCACCGACTCGGCCTTGCCCCAGCTCGGCTTGAGCGCAACGTTGACGGCGGTGACTGCCTGCGGCGCCCGATCGGACAACGCGCCGGCATGCACTTCAGGCGCGTGAGCGTAGTCACTTTGCACAAATGCCAGCTGCTTGCCATCGCGGCTAAGCGACAGCGACATCGCCAAGTCGCCACTGGTGATGCTTGCCGGCAGGTTGAAGTAGGTGTGCGTCAGTTTGGCGGCATCGGTCGATACGGCATAACTGGCAACCTGGCTCTGGCCGTTGCTGATCTGCGAGACCAGCAGCTGGTCGGCGCCCGTCCAGCTCAGCCATACCGGTGTGACATGGGTGCCCGCGGTGAGGTTGATGGGCTTCGCATGGGCATCGGTCGCCACGCTGTAGATGTCGCCGCCGGTGGCGCCCTGGTCGCTCATCAAACCTCCGATGAAGGCGATGCGGCTGCCGTCCGGCGAGAAACGCGGCACAGCCATCTGCAGACCAAGCGTCGAACCGCTGACATCGCTCGGGGTGACCACGACGATCGGCTCGATACCTGCGCGGGTCTCCTGCGTATAGAGATTGGAGACCCACCAGTTATTGTCACCCGGCGGGGGCGCAGCGGTGTAGGCGAAACGCCTGCCATCCGGCGACCAACTGTATTCATAGACATGCAGCGATTCAGGCGAGACTTGTTCGATGGCGCCACCCTGCTCGGCCACCGTGGCGATACGCTGCGAAACCACGCCGTCGACACCGATCTCGCCCAGCGACGGCGCGGCCGCTGCGGTGGCGCTGGCGCGCCGGTTGGAGCCTTCCACATACAGGAAGGCCAGTCGCTTGCCGTCGCTCGACCATTCCAGCGCGTGCGCATAACCGTTCAATGCGGCGAGCTTGCGCGGCGCGGCGCCCGCGGTGTCCACGTTGAGTACCGACAGGTTCTTGTCGTGCGCAGCCGCATCGCCCTTGCCTTTGCAGTCGGCGATAAAAGCCAGCTCCGCCGAACTGGGCGACCAAGCCAGCGCGCTGCCGTCGCAATCGTTGCCCAGCGCAACTTCGTGCACATTCTTGCCGGCGGCATCAGCCAGCTCGATCGCGTTGTGGCCATCGTGGCGGCGCACCCAAGCCAGTCGGTGGCCGTCCGGCGACAGCTCGACTTGATCGATACGCTGGGCCTTGCCCAGTTCAGTGAGTAGATCCTTGATACGGGGATCGGCGGCGGCGCTATCCAGTGCGGCATACGCCGCCGGTGCCAGGGCAAACAGCAGTGGAACAAGCAAGGGGATGGGAGAGCGCATACGCGGTCGGTCTCGTCGATTGGCTGAACGGAGCCGCAACGCTAGCAGTTTGGTTTGCATCGATCCAACGCAAAAATTTGCGCAACGCCGCGCGAGACGTCGTTCATCGGCGCTATCCCGATAATCCCCGGTATGAAACGTGTCCTAAGGCGTGCGGTTCTAAGGCGTACGGTTAATCGCTGCTGCGTGTTGCGCCGCCGCTTCGCGCTCGGCGATCTTCGCGCGGATGGCCGGGATGGCTGCAAGCGCCGCACGTTCGCCTTCGAGGATGGCGCGATCCTTCTGCTCGAATGCCGCCGCGCCGATGCCGCCCACTTTGGGTCGGATCACGACGTCGGCGCGCGCCAGTTCCTGTTCGCCGAGCTTCTGGCCCATGATGTTGATCGACTGGCCGATGGTGCCCAGCATGCCATCGGGCTTGCTGTCGGCGGCCTTGGTGGAGATATCCACCGCGATGACGATATCGGCGCCGAGCTGGCGCGCCGCATCGACCGGTACCGGACTGGTCACGCCGCCATCGACATAGCGATGGCTGCCGATAACGGCCGGTTCGAATACGCCCGGAATACTGCTCGACGCACGCACCGCCTGACCGGTATTGCCGCGCACGAAGACCACGCGCTGTCCGGTTTCCAGGTCGGTGGACACGGCTGCGAAAGGCAGCTTGAGCTTGTCCATCGGCTGATTGGCGACCAGCTGGTTGATGTAATCCTGCAGTTTCTGTCCTTGCACCAGGCCACCGGCGAACAGGCGCACATCGCGGATCTTGGACTCGTCCAGCGCGAACGCTTGTTCCTGCAACTGGAAGGCATCCATGCCGCTGGCATAGAGCGCACCTACCACGCTGCCCGCACTGGTACCGGACACGACGTCAGGATGGATGCCGCTGGCTTCGAGCATCTTGATGACGCCGATGTGCGCGAAGCCCTTGGCGGCTCCGCCACCCAGCGCCAGCCCGATGCGTGGCTTGGCTGGCGGCAACAATGGCGGTTGCGCCGTCGGCGGCACCTTGTGGCCCATCATGCCGCAAC
>NZ_DATCRY010000225.1:0-2864 GCF_036568765.1 Dyella sp.
CCTTCGCGCTGGTAATCGCGGCGGCGGCGGATGCGATGGACCCGCTCGGCAATATTTACCGCCTGGAAATAGCTGGCGAAGGCGCGTGCCAGCGCCTCGGCATCGGCAGTATCCAGACCGGCCAACGTATCGGCCAGCGCGGCCACGTCGCGCCCTTCGCGGCGACGCGCGATGGCGGCAGTGCGCACCGACTCCACCCGGCGATAGAACGCCTCGCCCTTCTGTTCAGCCAGCATGCGGCCGACCAGGGCACCCAGGCGACTGACGTCCTCGCGCAGCGGGCCGTCATGGGGTAGGAAATCGTGCTCACGCTCTTGCATCGGCAGCTCCCGGTTGGCAGGGGCCCGAGACTACCCCGCTGTGTTGCGAAGCACAATTTATTCTCCCCTCGCCCTGCGCCCCGGGTTAGAATCGGGGTTCCGTAAGCCCGCCGAGGGGCGCTGCGACCGTCTTGGACGGCCAGGCTCGGCGCGGCATGTTCCATAACGGCGCCCGATCAACCCATCGGAGCCAACGATGAACGCCGTTACCAAAGACACCCATTTCCAGGACTACAAGGTCCGCGATATCTCCCTGGCCGAACTCGGCCGCCGCCGCATCCGCATGGCCGAAGAAGAAATGCCCGGCCTGATGCAGATTCGCGCCCGCTATGCCAAGGAACAACCGCTCAAGGGCGTGCGCCTGTCCGGTTCGCTGCACATGACCAAGGAAACCGCGGTCCTGATCGAAACCCTGAGCACCCTGGGTGCTTCGGTGCGCTGGGCCTCGTGCAATATCTTCTCCACCCAGGACGACTGCGCCGCGGCCATCGCCGCCGCCGGTATCCCGGTGTTCGCCTGGAAGGGCGAGACACTGGAGGAGTATTGGGAATGCACATTGGACATGCTCACCCACCCTGGCCAGACCGGCCCCGAGCTGATCGTCGACGACGGTGGCGATGCCACGCTGCTGATCCACAAGGGCGTGGACATGGAAAATGGCGACGACTGGGTCAATACGCCCAGCGGCAACCATGAAGAGCAGGTCATCAAGGATCTGCTGAAGCGCACCGCCAAGGAGCGCCCCGGCTTCTGGAAGAAGGTCGCGGCCGACTGGAAGGGCGTCTCGGAAGAGACCACCACCGGCGTGCATCGTCTCTACCAGATGATGGAAGCCGGCAAGCTGCTGGTGCCGGCGATCAACGTCAACGACTCGGTCACCAAGAGCAAATTCGACAACCTCTACGGCTGCCGCGAATCGCTGGCCGACGGCATCAAGCGCGCCACCGACCTGATGGTGGCCGGCAAGGTCGCCGTGGTCTGCGGCTACGGCGACGTGGGCAAGGGTTGCGCGCATTCGCTGAAGGGTTTCGGCGCGCGCGTGATCGTCACCGAGATCGATCCCATCAACGCCCTGCAGGCGGCGATGGAAGGCTTCCAGGTCACCACCGTGGAAGACACGCTCGGTATCGCGGACATCTATGTCACCACCACCGGCAACAAGGACATCATCACGCTGGAACACATGGCGGCGATGAAGAACAACGCCCTGGTGTGCAACATCGGCCACTTCGATAACGAGATCCAGATCGATCGCCTGAACACCGCCAAGGATGTCACGCGCGAGAACATCAAGCCGCAGGTGGATCGCTATACGTTCGGAAAGACCAACCACAGTATCTACATGCTGGCCGAAGGCCGTCTGGTGAACCTGGGCTGCGCGCATGGCCATCCGAGCTTCGTGATGTCCAACAGCTTCTCCAACCAGACGCTGGCGCAGATCGACTTGTGGAAGAACAAGGACGCTTACGCCAAGACGGTCTATCGCCTGCCCAAGCAGCTGGACGAAGAAGTCGCCCGCCTGCACCTGGAGCAGATCGGCGTGAAGCTGACCAAGCTCACCCCGGAACAGGCCGCCTATATCGGCGTGCCGGTGGAAGGTCCGTACAAGCCGGATCACTACCGCTACTGATGTCATCCGGTGGCGCCGTCCGACGCGATGGCGCCACCCTTTTCATAGCCATGGATTGACTATTACGCACGAGGCCACGCCGCGTTCAACTACATCGTGGCGCGCGATCGACGTCTGCCGGGCAAACATTGCCTGGGCGCATGCTGTTCCTTTTGCGGCTTCGCCGCGTTTTCGAGGACCATGCCATGAGGCAAAGGATCGCCATCGCTTTGTTGTTGCTCCCCGGGCTTGCTATCGCTCAGCAGGCCGAATTGTTCCACCCCATGCCATTGGCCACCCTTCACGCGTCCGAAGATCCGACGCTGCTGGCGCTGCATGAAACTCCTGCATTTACCGTCATCGGGCGTGTCAACGCCACAACGCAGGCGATGCGCGCGCAAACACCGACGCTTGCTTTGAATCTGACACCTGAGTTGCGAGGCGAGGCACGGCTCACGCACAGCGAAACACTGCGGGACGGCAGCATTGTCTGGCAAGGCCATTGGCATGACGTCAGACATTGGGATGCGCTGAGAGAGGATACCGACGCGCTTGTACGCGCAGCCAATGAAGTTGTTCTGATCAGCCACGAAGGCCGCATCAGCGGCTCCGTGCATGTCGATGGCCAGTTGTACGGCATACGTCCGTTGCGTTCTGGCGGTCATGCGGTGGTTGCCGTCGATACCGCCAGACTACCAGCCGATCACCCCGTTGGCTGGGAGTCGTTAGCCACGACGCATGCGACCGTCACGCCCACGGAAGCCCGTCAGGCTGGAACCGGCGATGCTCAGGTCATGGTGCTGTTCAGCGATAAGGCCATGAGCTCGCTGGCCGATCCTGTCGGCTTCGCTTTGCTGGCGATCGCCGAAACGAATCAGGGTTATGCCAACAGCGGCATAGCGCATCGCCTGTCGGCAGCGGCGGTCCTTCCCGCC
>NZ_DATCRY010000226.1:0-5677 GCF_036568765.1 Dyella sp.
CCAGATATTCGTCGCCCACGTTCAGGCCGCCGGTGAAGCCGATATCGCCGTCGACGACGAGAATCTTGCGATGGTTGCGAAAATTGAGCTGAAAGCGATTGCTCTTGCGGCGGGTCGCGAACGCGTGGATCTCCACGCCACCGTCCAGCAGCATCTCCACGTAGCGCTTGGGCAAGGCATGGCTGCCGATGCCGTCGAACAGAACGCATACGCGGACACCGGCGGCTGCCTTTTCCAGCAGCAGGTCGCGCACGCGCCGGCCGAGCCCATCGTCGTGGAAAATGAAAAACTGCATCAGTACGTATCGCTCGGCCCCAGCGACCGCCGCCAGCATGGCCTCGAATGCCGCTTTGCCGTCGATCAGCAAACGCAACCGCTGGCCGGCATGGAAAGGCGTATCGAGCATGGTGGCGATGGCGTGGTAGCGCTGCGCCTGGGGTGAATGGGTCGCATCGCTATGGGCCGGTACGCCGGCCACGCGGCGCATGCGCAGCCGACTGACGCGATGACGCCGGATGTACCCGCGAAACCGGCTGCGGCCCAAGTAGAGATACGGCACCAGGGTGATATAGGGCAGCAATACCAGGCCAAGCGCCCAGGCAAAGGCACCCTGAGCCGTACGGGTATTCATGACCGCATTGATCGCGGCGACCAGGCCCGCCAGATGAAGCAGCAGCACGAGCAGGGCCAGTGCCGCACTAAGCATGGAGCGTCCCCGGAGGCGGGCACGCGAAGCTGGCGGCGTTCGGGCCGCCGTAGGTAACTGCGCCTGCGTAGGGCCGTGTGCCTTTAAGCTCGATCATCTGCCATGGGACGGAAACGATGCCGCCCTAGTTTGGTCAACCTAGTTTGATCAATACACCGTCTGCGCGGCAAGTTTCATAGTATGCCGAGCTTACCTTCCAGGAGACCTTTGCATGAAAGCTGTCGTGTACCGCAAATCGCTGCCCAGCAGCGACCCCCAGAGCCTCGTCGATGCCGAGCTGCCCGAGCCCGCCCCGGAGGCACGTGACGTACTAGTGCGCGTCGAGGCGATTTCGGTCAATCCGGTGGACACCAAGATCCGCCAGCGTGTCGATCCCCAGGGGGGCGACAAGGTGCTTGGCTGGGATGCGGCAGGCACCGTAGTTGCCGTCGGGGGCGAAGTCAGCCTGTTCAAGCCGGGCGATGCGGTTTACTACGCGGGCGCAATCGATCGGGCTGGCAGCAATGCGCAGTTTCAGGTGGTCGACGAACGCATTGTCGGGCGCAAGCCGACGTCGCTGGATTTCGCTCAGGCCGCGGCGCTGCCTCTTACGGCGGTTACCGCGTGGGAATTGCTGTTCGATCGTCTCGGCGTGCCGCGCCAGGGACCTGCGGGTACGATCCTGGTGATTGGTGCCGCCGGTGGCGTCGGTTCGATCGCGGTGCAACTGGCACGCAAGCTCACCTCCGCGACCGTCATCGGCACCGCGTCACGCGAGCAGACCCGCGACTGGGTGCTCAAGCAAGGGGCGCATCATGTGGTGGATCACCGCGGCGATCTGGTTGAGCAGGTGCGTGCGATCGCACCGCAGGGTATCGACTATGTGCTCAGCCTTACCCATACCGAGCAACATTTCGCCGCGATCGTCGAATTGCTCAAGCCACAGGGCAAGTTTGGCTTGATCGACGATCCGGCGGCACCGCTGGATATCGTCAAGCTCAAACAGAAGAGCATCTCGCTGCATTGGGAATTCATGTACACGCGCTCGCTGTTCCATACGCAGGACATGCAAGCGCAGCATCGGATATTGAACGAGGTGGCCGACCTGGTAGATGCCGGTGCGCTGCAAAGCACGCTGACCGAAAACCTGGGCGTCATCAATGCGGAGAACCTGCGGCGTGCGCACGCGCAACTGGAAAGCCACGGCACGCTGGGGAAGGTGGTGCTGAGCGGGTTCTGACGAGCGAATTGCTTTTCTGACTTTGCAGGAGCGGATTCAGTCGCGATAAGCCCTGACGTAATCGCTTGTCGCGACGATGTCGCTCCTGCAAGGCGGCTTGGGTTATGGCGCGAAAATACGCTCAGCCAGGCTCCGCGCCTGCTGGCGGATTTCCGGAATGGCTGTGGTCTCCCACAACGTCCCGCGCAGCATGCTGCCGATAGCGAAGAAGTTGGGCCAGGCTCCGCCTTCGTAGCGCAGTCGTCCGTCGGGTTCGGCTTGCAAGCCCAGGCCGAGGGGATCGGCGAGCACATGGCCGTTCGTACTCAGCTGTCGCACGAGCGCGTGCTTCGTGCGGCGGACGTCGGTGTTCAGGCCGACCGTCTGCACCACCAGATCGGCGGTCAGACTTTCGGGCTGGCGGCCGCCGCGTGGGGCGACGGATACACGCAAGCGGTCGCCTTCCGCGCGAACGTGTTGCATGCGTCCTGGCCGTCGTAGCAAGCGTCCGTCACGTTCCAGGCCGGCCAGGGTTTCGGCCACCTGGGGCGGCATGCGATGGCGGACGCGTTCCCATGCCCAGCGCACATGACGCAGGAAACGCTCGCGCTCGGTGGTTGGCAGCTCCTGCCACAACGTCGGAAGGTGCGGGCGCAAGCCGTCGACGACGCTGCGCCAGTCGTCGGCGTCGGCAATGCTCTCGCGCATCAGCCGCATCCATGAGCGCATATCCGGCGCGTCGCGCAGCGCTTCGAATAGTTCGCCACCGTCGTCCAGCGGCATCGAAGGGTCGAGCATATGCGCTTCCGGCAACTTGCCGTGTCGCGATAGCGCGATGAAATGAGCTTGCGGCCATTGTGCGCCGAGTTCGAGCAACACGTCGGCCGCAGTCAGGCCCAGACCAATGACGACGACTTCGCGTGGAGCTGGATCGAACTGTGCGGTGGCCAGGAAGCGCCATGGATCGACGATGTACTTGCCGCTGTCGAGCACGGTGGGTTCCACGCCGCCTAGCGGTTGCGGCGGCAGCGAGCCGATCGCCAGGATCGCCGCATCCACACGCTGGCTTTCGTCGCCCTGGATAACGGTTACGCCGTCCTTTTCCGGCACCAGTGCATCGACGTCGAAGGGTTTGACCTGCACGTCATGGCCGCGATCGGCGGCGCGCGCGAGGGTGCCGCGGACCTCGGCCTCCAGATAATCGCCATAGAGACGTCGCGGCAGGAAGTCGGTTCCAGCCACGCTGCTATCGCCGCGTTGCGCATAATCGAGGAAGCCACGCGGCTTACCCGTAAAAAGGCTCATCGACGCCGCGCGCACGTTCAGCAGGTGGCGCGACGATCGCGTGCCATAGGCTACACCGCGCGCCATTTCCTGCGTGCCGGTATACCAGTCCAAATGCAAAGGCTGCGCCGACGGGCGATCCAGCAGTTCGCTGATCAAGGTAGCGGCGGCTGCGCCGCCGCCGATAATGGCAACCCGTCGAAACATGCAACTCCTTGGGGGCTTTAACGCTTAAGGTAGCGTCGGCTCAGGCTAGCAGAGGGCCGGCAATGGCCGCTCGTTGCGGCTTGGCCAGCCAGCGGCCGGCTTGCGTGGCGCGCTCGTACGTGAAGTACTCTGCCAGATTGCCGCCATAGACGTGAAGCGTCAGTGCCGTTTCGTGCCGCGACAGATTGCGGCAGCGGTGTACATAGCGTTCGCCGCCTTCGAACCATACCGTGTCGCCCGGGCCGAGCCAGTCGCGGCCCCGCATGCGAAGATGATTGCTTACCGGATTGCGCTCGTACGCCTCCACCTCGAGCGCACCGTGCAGGGCCAGCTCCAATCCCCACAGGCCGCCGTGATCGTGCACCGGCGTATGGTGATTCGGCGGCCAGGCCATGATCAGCACGCTGACACCTGGCTTGCCGCGCTCGGCGAGCAGCCAGCGCGTAAGGCCAACCTGCGGCTTGTTGCGGCGCGAGACGGCGGTCACCGGGAGCGCGCCATTGCGATGGATCACCGCGCCCAGATCCCGCGCCATGGCGGCCAGATCGGGTTGCTCGGTGGATCCATAGTTCAAGGCGATTTCGCGCAATGCCTTGAGGGTATGAGAATGCTTGCCCATGCTGTGAAGCTCTGCGGGGTTGCGCGGAGTGGAACACGGCGGTCGTTAAAGAGGTGTAACCGGAAGGAACTTACGATGCCATCTATGACTTTCGCACCATGTATCCGGCGGGCGTGAGGCATACCTTGAACCCGTGGACTCTAAACCCTTGCAGGCGCGGTCGCATCTGAAAGGGCATGCTCAAGTCCAAGGAGGTTCGACAATGATCACGATTGGCATTTTGATGATGGTTCTCGTGGGGCTGTGGTTTGCTGCCGCAGTCATCGGTGTCGTTTTCAAGATTGCGTTTACGTTGATCGGCGGGATTTTCAGCGTCATCGGCGCGTTGATCGGCTTGGTCGTCGGCGGCATCATGCTGGTGGTGCTCGCTCCGCTGTTTGCTTTGGCGCTGCTGCCCGCCGCATTGCCGATCCTGCTGCTGGCCGGTGCGATATGGCTGATCGTACGGGCGACGCACTCGACGCCGCATGCGCCGACACAAGGCCCCGTGGCACATTAATGGTTTGCCGTGGAAAGGCCCGGTCTCGCTCTGTCGCGAGCCGGGCCTTTCTTATACGCCGCTGTTGCGTCGCGTCGCGCTTACATCTGATTGAGATTGAACGTCACCGGGACGCGCGCCCATGCCTTGACGTGCTGGCCTTGCACTACCGCAGGCTGAAACAACCACTTGTCCAATACCTGCGAGCGCGCACTGCGATCGAGGATCGGCTGGCCGCTACTCTTTTCGATCTCGACCTGGATAGGTTTGCCGTTTTCGTCGACCAGCACACGCAGCAGCACTGTGCCTTCCAGATGGCGAAGGATGCCATCGCGTGGATAGCTCAACGGTGCGGTGCGATAGGCCAGCGAGGCTTCCACTGGCGCAGTGTTGGCTGCCGGTGGTTCGATGGGCGCGAGGGGCGCGTTTTCTACGGCGGGAGCCGTGCCTTCATCGGTCATTGGCGCAGTCACGACCGGTGGGGGCTGGTCGATGGTCTTGGGCTGTGCCGTGACCTTGGGTGTGGCCGGCTGCACCTTGGGTAGCACGATCGGCGGCGGCTCGGGCGGCAGCGGTTGTGCTTCGATCCAGTGGACGAGCGTGGGGGCCTTGGGCGCCAGTGCCTCGGCAATCTGCGGTGCCATCGGACGAAGTACGAGCAGCAGGGCGGCCAGGTTGAGGGCGATAGCGACGCTCAGGGCGCTGATGCGCACGCTATCGGGATGCAAACGACGAGCAACGGCGAGACTTGCGGACACCATAAAGCAACCTCCTGACATGGGTAGGAAGGACTGCACGGCACCGAACGAAACGGCCCTTGGGTACGGTTGTGGAACGGGTCGTTGGGGAATTCGCCCGGTCGAGTTCAGTTTGTGCTCAGTTTTGTGTCGAACGCAAGAGGGAGGGGGCGCTGTGCGATCTGTGAGGAACGAGGCGCACAGGACCTGAAAGCCGGCTCTTCTCTCCTTACGCGCCACAGCGAGCGGGAGCGAGCGACCTCACAGGCCGCGACGCGGCCGACTTCGCTCCCTAATGGGCTACGAGCATCGCCAGATCGCTATGCATGAACAAATGCCGCGTCGTGCCGCCGAGCACCATCTCTGCCAGACGCGAACGGCTCCAGGCGCCCATGACGATCAGGTCGGCACGATGCGTATGCGCTGCATCCAGCAACAGGGGGCCGGC
>NZ_DATCRY010000227.1:0-32623 GCF_036568765.1 Dyella sp.
ACGCCCGATTTCCCTTGAGCCCGGGGGGCTCCCGACATAGTTTGCCGCGCAAATTCCCCCGACCCGGAAGCGAACGCCCATGGCCGATGCGAGCTGGCCCGAACCGCGCCCGACCGCGCTCCTTGTGCTTGCCGATGGCACCGTCGTCGAAGGCATCGGGATCGGCGCGGAAGGCTCTGCCGTCGGCGAGGTCTGTTTCAACACGGCGATGACCGGCTACCAGGAGATCCTCACCGATCCTTCCTATGCCCGCCAAATCGTGACCCTGACTTACCCCCACATCGGTAATACCGGCGTGAATCCGGTCGACGCCGAATCCGGCGCGGTGCATGCCGCCGGCCTGATTGTCCGCGATGTGCCGCGCCTGGCCAGCAATTGGCGCAGCACTATGAGCTTGCCGGAGTACCTCAAGCAGCACGGCATCGTGGCCATCGCGGGCATCGACACCCGTCGGCTGACCCGTATCCTGCGCGACAAGGGCGCGCAGAATGGCTGCATCGTGGCCGGTGCCGACGTCGATGCCGAGGCGGCGCTGGCCAAGGCGCGTGCCTTCCCTGGCTTGAACGGCATGGATCTGGCGAAGGTTGTCAGCGTCGACAAGTCCTATAGCTGGAACGAGGGTATCTACGACCTCGATGCCACCCGCTTCAATCAGCCGTCCAAACGCTTCAAGGTCGTGGCCTACGACTACGGCGTGAAGATCAATATCTTGCGCCTGCTGGCCGAGCAAGGCTGCGACATCACCGTGGTACCGGCGCAGACACCGGCGGTCGATGTGCTGGCGATGAAGCCCGATGGCGTGTTCCTGTCCAATGGCCCGGGCGACCCGGCGGCCTGCGACTACGCGGTGGAGTCCACGCGCGCCTTCCTGGACGCGAAGATCCCGCTGTTCGGTATCTGTCTGGGCCACCAGATCATGGGTCTGGCCGTGGGCGCCAAGACGCTGAAGATGAAGTTCGGCCATCACGGCGCCAACCACCCCGTGAAGGATATGGACGACGGTCGCGTGCTGATCACCTCGCAGAACCATGGCTTCGCGGTCGATCCGTCCACGCTGCCTTCCAATGTGCGCGTCACGCACACGTCGCTGTTCGATGGCTCGTTGCAAGGCTTTGCGCTCACCGACCGTCCTGCGTTCTGCTTCCAGGGACACCCGGAGGCGAGCCCAGGGCCGCACGACATCGGCTATCTCTTCGACCGTTTCGCCAAGTTGATGCAGGAGGCCCGCTAAGATGGCCAAGCGTACCGATATCAAGAGCATCCTCATCATCGGCGCCGGCCCGATCGTCATCGGCCAGGCGTGCGAGTTCGATTACTCCGGCGCGCAGGCATGCAAGGCGCTGAAGGAAGAGGGGTACCGGGTCATCCTGGTCAACTCCAACCCCGCCACGATCATGACCGATCCGGAAACGGCCGACGCGGTCTATATCGAACCGATCAACTGGCAGACGGTCGAGCGCATCATCGCCAAGGAGCGCCCGGATGCCGTGCTGCCGACCATGGGCGGCCAGACGGGCCTCAATTGCGCGCTGGATCTTGCCGACAACGGCGTGCTCGAGAAGTACAACGTCGAATTGATCGGCGCCTCGCGCGAAGCCATTCGCATGGCCGAGGACCGCGAGCTGTTCCGTGTGGCTATGGCCGATATCGGCCTGGAGTGCCCGAAGGCGGAAGTCGCTCGCAGCTTCGAGCAGGCCGTGGACATCCAGACCCGCGTCGGTTTTCCTACCATCATTCGCCCGAGCTTCACGCTTGGCGGTTCCGGCGGTGGCATCGCGTACAACGTCGAAGAGTTCGAGGAGATCGTCAAGCGCGGTCTGGAACTCTCGCCCGTGCACGAAGTGCTGGTCGAGGAGTCCGTCCTTGGCTGGAAGGAATTCGAGATGGAAGTCGTCCGCGACAAGGCGGACAACTGCATCATCGTCTGCTCGATCGAAAACCTCGATCCGATGGGCGTGCACACCGGCGATTCGATCACCGTTGCGCCCGCGCAGACCCTCACCGACAAGGAATACCAGCGCCTGCGCGATGCTTCCATCGCAGTGTTGCGCAAGATCGGCGTGGATACCGGTGGCTCGAACGTGCAGTTCGGCATCAATGCCGAGACCGGCCGTGTCGTCGTGATCGAGATGAATCCGCGTGTGTCGCGCTCTTCGGCACTCGCCTCCAAGGCCACCGGCTTCCCGATCGCCAAGATCGCAGCCAAGCTGGCCGTCGGCTATACGCTCGATGAGCTCAAGAACGACATCACCGGCGGCCTGACCCCGGCTTCGTTCGAGCCGACCATCGACTACGTCGTGACCAAGATCCCGCGCTTTGCGTTCGAGAAGTTCCCCTCGGCGGATGCGCGCCTGACGACGCAGATGAAGTCGGTGGGCGAGGTCATGGCCATGGGCCGCACCTTCCACGAATCGCTGCAGAAGGCCCTGCGCGGTCTGGAAATCGGCAAGACCGGCCTCAATCCGACCGGTCTGGACCTGACTACCGACGATGGTCTGGCTGTGCTCAAGCGCGAACTGCGCGAGCCGCGCCCGGATCGCGTGTTCCATCTTGCCGACGCGTTCCGCGCCGGCCTGTCGCTGGAAGAGGTGCACAGCCTCAGCCATGTCGACCCATGGTTCCTGGCCGCATTCGAAGATATCGTGCTGGAAGAAGCCCAGGTCACCGCGCAGGGCATCAGCAAGCTCGATGCGCTGCGCATGCGCGAACTCAAGCGCATGGGGTTCTCCGATGCGCGCCTGGCCGAACTGATCGGTACCGACGAAGCCGCCGTGCGTCACCTGCGTCATACCCTGGGTGTGCGTCCGGTCTACAAGCGCGTGGATTCCTGCGCTGCAGAATTTGCGACCACTACCGCTTACATGTACTCCACCTATGAGGAAGAGTGCGAAGCGCAGCCGACAAACCGCGACAAGATCATCGTGCTCGGTGGCGGTCCGAACCGCATCGGCCAGGGTATCGAATTCGACTATTGCTGCGTGCACGCTGCGCTGGCGCTGCGCGAGGACGGGTTCGAGACCATCATGGTCAACTGCAACCCGGAGACCGTGTCCACCGACTACGACACGTCCGATCGCCTGTACTTCGAGCCGCTGACGCTCGAGGACGTGCTGGAAATTGTTGCGCTGGAAAAGCCCAAGGGCGTGATCGTGCAGTACGGCGGCCAGACTCCGCTCAAGCTTGCGCGCGCTTTGGAAGCCGCGGGTGCGCCGATCATCGGCACCTCGCCGGATTCGATCGATCTGGCCGAGGATCGCGAGCGCTTCCAGAAAATGATCGAGAAGATCGGCTTGAAGCAGCCGCCGAACCGCACGGCGCGCAACGCTGACGAGGCGATGGCGCTGGCGCGCGAGATCGGTTACCCGCTGGTGGTGCGTCCTAGCTATGTGCTGGGCGGCCGTGCCATGGAAATCGTCTATGCCGATGCGGATCTGGCGCGCTACATTCGCGATGCGGTGCAGGTATCCAACGATTCGCCGGTGCTGCTGGATCGCTTCCTCGATCATGCGGTCGAGGTCGACGTGGACATCATCGCCGACGCCGAAGGAAATGTGCTGGTCGGCGGCATCATGGAGCATATCGAGGAGGCCGGCGTGCATTCGGGCGATTCGTCCTGCTCGCTACCGCCGTACTCGCTCTCGGCCGAAGTGCAGGACGAATTGCGTCGTCAGGTTGCCTTGATGGCCAAGGAGCTCAAGGTCGTTGGCCTGATGAACACCCAGTTCGCCATTCAGGGCGACACCGTGTTCATCCTCGAGGTGAATCCGCGTGCTTCGCGCACCGTACCGTTCGTGTCCAAGGCGACCGGCGTCTCGTTGGCCAAGATCGCCGCGCGTGCAATGGCCGGTCGTTCGCTGGTGGCGCAGAATGCTACACGTGAAGTGATTCCCGAGTATTACTCGGTCAAGGAAGCGATCTTCCCGTTCCTGAAATTCCAGAATGTCGATCCGATCCTCGGACCGGAAATGCGTTCGACCGGCGAAGTCATGGGTGTGGGCCGCAGCTTCGGTGCCGCCTTCGCTCGCGGTCACGATGCTGCCGGCATCAAGACGCCGCCGAAGGGCAAGGTGTTCGTATCGGTGCGCGACGCGGACAAGGAGCGTCTGCTGCCGGTGGCGAAAGACGCCATCTCGCGCGGTTTCAGCCTGGTGGCGACTTCGGGCACGGCCGCGTTCCTGGCCGAACACGGTGTCGTATGCGAGCGCATCAACAAGGTGCTGGAAGGCCGTCCGCACGTGGTGGACCTTATCAAGAACGGCGAAATCGTTTATATCGTCAACACGACCGAGGGCAAACAGGCCATTGCCGATTCGTTCTCGATCCGTCGCGAGGCCCTGCAGCATCGCGTCACGTATTCCACCACCGTGGCAGGCGCCCGTGCGCTCGTGCACTCGCTGGATTTCCACGGTGCCGGCGAGGTGCATAGCCTGCAAGAGTTGCACAAGGAGTTGAAAGCATGAGTCGCGCCCCTATCACCAAGTCCGGTTCGGAGCGTTTGCGTGGCGAGCTGGAGCGGCTGAAGTCCGTCGATCGTCCGAAGATCATTGCGGCCATCGCCGAGGCGCGTGCGCACGGCGATCTGAAAGAGAATGCCGAATATCACGCGGCGCGCGAGCAGCAGAGCTTTACCGAAGGCCGCATTGCCGAGCTCGAGGCCGCGCTGTCCACTGCCGAGGTGATCGATGTGTCGCGTCTGAGTGCGGGTTCGCGCGTGGTGTTCGGTGCCACGGTCGACCTGGAAGACGAGGACAGTGGCGAGGCAGTGACGTACCAGATCGTTGGCGATCTGGAGGCGGACATCAAGCAGCGCTTGATTGCGGTGTCCTCGCCGATCGCGCGAGCGCTGATCGGCAAGAGTTCGGGCGATAGCTTCGAGTTCCGTGCGCCAAACGGGGTGAAGCGGTACGAGATTACTGGCGTGCGTTACGAGTGATGCAGGCGATAGATTGAGAAAGACGCCGCCGTTGGGCGGCGTTTTTTTTAGCCGCCGAGCGAGCAGAATGGCGGTTGCGACATACCTATGCGTGACGCCTTGCTCACTTATGCATGATTAAGACAATTGCTCTCCTCTGGCAAAGCCAAGGTTGGGCTGAGGGGAGGGCTTCCCAGTTAAACTCCACGTCATGAATCCAGCTTTCGACGCTACCGAACGAGCCGCCGTCTATCGCGCCATCCACGAGCGCCGTGACATGCGCCACTTCAAGCCAGGACCGATCGACACTGAGGTCTTGCGACGCCTCCTCCTCGCCGCACATCACGCACCGAGCGTAGGCTTCATGCAGCCATGGCGCATCGTGCGTATCACCGATCGCCCCTTGCGCGAGTCGCTTCATGCATGTGTCGAACGCGAACGCTTGTTGACGGCCGACGCATTGGGCAAGCGACGCGACGAATTCATGAAGCTCAAGGTCGAGGGCATGCTCGAATGCGGCGAGCTGCTGGTGATGGCATTGATGGACGGCCGGGAAAAGCATGTCTTTGGCCGGCGCACCATGCCCGATATGGACCTTGCATCCGTGGCGTGTGCCATCCAGAACATGTGGCTGGCCGCGCGCGCCGAAGGACTCGGCATGGGTTGGGTTTCGTTATTCGACGAAGAAGAGCTACGCCAGATACTGGGTATGCCAGCGGGGGCGCGCCCGGTAGCCATCCTGTGCCTGGGGCAGGTCGAGGCGTTCTACGAGCGTCCTATGCTGGAGCAGGAGCATTGGGCCGAACGGATGCCGGTGGACGCCTGCATGTTTGAGAATGGCTGGGAAAAGCCTGCTAGCTAAGGACATAAAATAAAAAAAGCCGCCCAGAAAGGCGGCTTTTTCATAGACCCTCAGCGCGCAAAAAATTAGCGCTGGCGAGCCTTGAAACGGGGGTTGCTCTTGCAGATCACGAACACCTTGCCGCGACGGCGCACAACCTTGCAGTCACGGTGCCGCTGCTTGGCGGACTTCAAAGAGGAAAGCACCTTCACGGCCAGCTCCTGATACAAATGAAAAACGAAAAAGCGAGCCCAAAAGTGTAACCGGTTGAATCGCCTATCACAAGCCCATAACAGTTTGTGATTCAGCCACCATGGACAGGAAGTTGGCCAGGACCGTCGATGGGTCGTCGCGGCGAGTGGCGACCGCCAGCAACATGGTGGCGTCGGGATCGTTCAAGGCCACATAGCTTACCCCGGTCAGGCCCACGGTACGCATCGAAGCGGGCACCAGGGCCAAGCCCATGCCCGCGGCAACCAGGACCAGTAACCCATTGATCTGCTGTGCATGCTGGCGGATCTTCGGGTGGAAATCGGATTTCATCGCGAGCTGTACCAGGCGATCGTACAGCGTTGCGGCCAGCTCGCGTGGCTGCACGACAAAGTATTCCCGCGCCACTTCGCGCAGGTCGATGCTGGCACGGCTGGCGAGGGGGTGGTCCGAGGGCAGGGCCAGTAGCAGGGGTTCGCGATCGATCGTGTCGAGCCGCAAAGCTTCGCGATCGGCGTCGTGCTTCGGTTCGTCACGCACAAAGCCGACGTCGATCTGGCCGGTCAGGAGCGCTGCGAATTGTGGCTCGGTGTACATCTCGCTCAGCGCGATCCGCACGTTCGGTGCCACCCGACGGTAGCGCAGGAGGGCGTCGGGCAGGGCTGGGTGGAAGGTTACTGACACGGTGTAGGCAAGTCTGAGCAAGCCAGTGAATCCCGCAGCAGCCTCGGCGACCTGATTGCGAGCCTCATCGGCCTTGCCCAGAATCTGTCGCGCCTGCTCCAGGAAGACCCTGCCGGGTTCGGTCAGCGCAACATTGCGTTTGTCGCGGTTGAACAGCAAAACGCCTAGGTCGCGTTCAAGGGCTTGTATTTGCTGGGAAAGTGGGGGCTGTGAAAGATGCAGGCGCTGGGCCGCGCGGCTGAAGCTGAGTTCCTCCGCCACGGCAATGAAGTAGCGCAGCTGGCGGAAATCGAACATCGAGCACTCTCACAAGTCGCGTGAAAAGGGAAGTGCGGCCATCACACTCAAAATGCCGGCTGCATCAGCTTATAGGAGATTCCTATAAGTGGCGTGCTAAATATATATTTGCCGCCGATCTAGATCGATCCTATTCTACGCTCCGTCCCGCCACCTTCCCCTCCCCCCGGTGGCGGAGACCCCCGCCCCGCAGCGACGCTACATCCCCACGATATCCGGTCTCTCTCCCCCCGAACCGATATCGAAGCGTCGACTGACGGGGCGCTTTCTTTTTCCGCCCACGTGATCGATCAGAGGCTCGCCGCCAGTCGGGTGCCTTGATCGATGGCGCGCTTGGCGTCAAGTTCGGCTGCCACGTCGGCGCCGCCGATGACATGAGCCTTTATACCCAGGGTGGCCAGGGCATCGGCGAGTCGACGATCGGGTTCCTGGCCGGCACAAACGACAACGTTATCGACCGGTAGTATTTGCGTGGCACCGGCTACGGTGACGTGCAGGCCTTGCGTGTCGAAGCGTTCGTAGCCTACGCCGCCGAGCATGGTGACGCCCTTGGCCTTGAGCGTGGCGCGATGCACCCAACCGGTGGTCTTGTTCAGGCGAGCTCCAGGGCGTCCCTCGCTGCGCTGGAGCAACCAGATTTGCCGAGCCGGCGGCTCGGGTTGTGGCGACAGCAACCCCCCGCGTGCATCCAAGCGCCTATCCACCCCCCATTCGCGCGTCCAGCGGGCGATATCGGTGCTTGGCGACGGTGCCTGTTCGGCCAGGAATTCAGCGACGTCGAAACCGATGCCGCCAGCGCCGATAATCGCCACCCGCGCGCCTACCGCGGCATTGCGCGCAAGTACGTCGAGATAGCTCAGTACGCGCGGATCGTCGCTACCGGGGAAGTTCACCTTGCGCGGCACAATGCCAGTTGCGACCACCACTTCGTCATAGCCCTCGGCCTGGATCGACGCGGCGTCGACCGCCGCGCCGAGTCGCAGAACGACGCCGAGATCGTCCAGGCGGTGGCGGAAATAGCGCAGGGTTTCCTCGAATTCTTCTTTGCCGGGAATACGTTTCGCGTAATTGAACTGTCCGCCGACGATGTTCTCGCGATCGAACAGCGTGACCCGGTGCCCGCGTTCGGCGAGGGTGGCGGCGGTCGCCATACCCGAGGGGCCGGCGCCGATCACGGCAACGCGTTTGCTAGCGGCTGCCGCTACGATTTTCAGCTCGGTCTCATGGCAGGCGCGCGGGTTGACCATGCAGGTGGCGCGTCGCTGCGAGAACACGTGATCGAGGCAGGCCTGGTTGCAGGCGATGCAGGTGTTAATGCGATCGCTGCGTCCTGTCAGCGCCTTTTGTGCCCACTGCGGGTCGGCCAGGAACGGGCGAGCCATCGAAATCATGTCGGCTTCGCCATGGGCAAGAATGCGTTCGGCGATATCGGGCATGTTGATGCGGTTGGTGGTAATCAGCGGGATCGTCACTTCGCCTTTGAGCTTGGCGGTGACCCAGGAAAACCCGGCGCGCGGCACGCTGGTAACGATGGTCGGAACGCGTGCTTCATGCCAGCCGATGCCTGTATTGATGATGCTGGCACCGGCACGTTCGATACCTTTGGCGAGTGTGACGATCTCGCTCCAGTCCTGCCCGCCATCGACCAGATCGAGCATCGACAGGCGATAGACGATGATGAAGTCGCGGCCGACGGCTTCGCGGGTACGCTCGACCACTTCGAGCGCGAACCGCATGCGCCGCGCCGCATCGCCGCCGTAGCGATCAGTGCGCTTGTTGCTGCGTTCGGCCAGGAACTGGTTAATCAAATAGCCTTCCGAGCCCATCAGCTCCACGCCGTCGTAGCCGGCCTCGCGAGCGAGCTGAGCACAACGGGTAAAATCGCGCACGGTGCGCTCGACACCGCGCAGGGACAGGGCACGCGGCGTGAAAGGCGTAATCGGCGATTTGATCTTCGACGGCGCCACCGACAGCGGGTGATAGCCATAGCGGCCCGCATGCAGGATCTGCATGCAGATACGTCCGCCTTCCCGATGCACCGCCGAAGTGACTTTGCGATGGCGTGCGACATGCCAAGGCATGGTCATCCGGCCGCCGAAAGGTTTAAGCCAACCCTGGATGCTTGGCGCAATACCTCCGGTCACCATCAGGCCGACGCCACCGCGGGCGCGCTCGGCGAAATATTCGGCCAGCTTGTCGAAATCGGCTGCCTTGTCCTCCAACCCGGTATGCATCGAGCCCATCAAAATGCGGTTGGGCAGGGTGACATGGCCTAAGTTCAGCGGAGCGAACAGGTTGGGGTAGGCGGTCATGAGTGGCGGCGGCTCATTCAAACGATTGTATGAATGTGCCGCAAACGGTGCCGCTGGCGCAAGGGAGTGCCCGGCATGTTGGGAGATGAGAAGGGGCGAGGGAGGAGTAGCGAAGCGCAAGTTCGAGCGACGGGCGCCGGCTTCTGGGAGCCTTTAAAAAAACGTCTTTCCTGCAGCTAAAGCGTCACCCCAACAGCTCCTGCACTAGCTCGATATACCGGCGACGCGCTTCCTCGCCACTCATGCCGCGCAGTTTGGCCCAGGCCTCGTATTTCGCCGTGCCGATGAAATCGAAGAAGCCGGGCTGCTGGCCGTGCACATCGCCTTCGGAGCCCTGTTTGTAAAGCGCGTAGAGCTTGAGCAGGGTGTCGTTGTCCGGTCGCTCCCCTAGTTTCTGGATGTCTTCGGCAGCCTGCTCGAACTCGGGACGAAGATCGCTCATGGGGATCGACACTTCTGGAAAGCCTGTGGAAAGGTGCGCGGCTTGATAGCACGCGCTCGGCCGGCGGGTCAACGCGATATCATGTGGGGTTTAGCCCGCCGGAGCCGCCATGACCCCTGCCAACCCCGCCCCCGTACTCACGATCGACGGGCCGTCCGGATCCGGCAAGGGCACGATCAGTCGTTTGGTGGCCGAGCGCCTCGGCTGGCGACTGCTTGATTCGGGAGCGCTATACCGGGCGGTCGGGTACGCCGCCGGCGCCGCGGGGCTGGATCTGTCCGATGTCGAAGCGGTGACCCGCTGCGCCGAGTCGACCCGGATCCAGTTCAAGGCCGCGCCGGATGGCGGCGATACCCGGGTGATCGTCAACGGCCATGACGCCACCGACGAGCTGCGTACGGAGACCGCCGGCGCGGCGGCCTCGGCCATTGCCTCGATGCCGACCGTCCGGCAGGCCTTGGTTGCCATGCAGCTTGGGTTCCGCAGGAGCCCGGGCCTGGTGGCCGACGGGCGCGACATGGGGACCGTGATCTTCCCCGATGCCCCGTTCAAGGTGTTCCTGACCGCCAGTGCCGCCGAACGCGCGAAAAGACGCTATAAGCAGTTGAAGGAAAAGGGGCTGAGCGTTACACTAACGAGCCTTCAGCGCGAAATTGAGGCGCGTGACACCCGGGATGCATCGCGGGCCGTCGCGCCGCTCAAGCCGGCCGAAGATGCCGTGCTGGTGGATAGTACCGGCATGAGCATCGGGGACGTCGTCGCGAAAGTACTCGCCGTCGTACAGCCTTGAGGCTGTCGATGGCATTGGTGCTCCATGTCGCGGCATGGAGTGTTTGGTCAACGGTGTCCTTAAGGGTCGATCCCGACGGCACCCATAACCGGTGGGCCGGTTAGTTTCAAGCGCAGGTTTTAGTCCGACGGTGCGCTTGGCTACGGCCTTTTCTCATTTCTGGAATCAACATGACTGAAAGTTTTGCCGAGCTGTTTGAACAAAGCCAACAGGCTATCTCCAAGCTGAAGCCGGGTGCCATCGTCACCGGCATCGTTGTGGAAATCCGCAACGACGTCGTCGTGATCAACGCTGGCCTCAAGAGCGAAGGCATCGTCCCGATCGAGCAGTTCAAGGACGAGGACGGCGAGTTGGAAGTGCAGGTGGGCGACGAGGTGAAGGTTGCCCTCGATGCGCTCGAAGACGGCTTCGGCGAGACCAAGCTCTCCCGTGAGAAGGCCAAGCGTTCGATGGTGTGGGACGACCTGGAGCAGGCGTTCGACAAGGAAGAGACCATCACCGGCAAGATCTCGGGCAAGGTCAAGGGTGGTTTCACCGTCGACATCAAGGACGTCCGCGCATTCCTGCCGGGCTCGCTGGTCGACGTGCGTCCGGTCCGCGATCCGGTTTACCTGGAAGGCAAGGACCTCGAGTTCAAGATCATCAAGCTCGACCGCAAGCGCAACAACGTTGTGGTCAGCCGCCGCGCCGTCGTCGAGACCGAGTTCTCCGAGGAGCGCGAGAAGCTGCTGGAGCGTCTGACCGAAGGCGCAGTGGTCAAGGGCACGGTCAAGAACCTCACCGACTACGGTGCGTTCGTGGACCTGGGCGGTATCGACGGTCTGCTGCACATCACCGATATGGCGTGGAAGCGCGTGCGCCATCCGTCCGAAGTCGTCAATGTCGGCGACGAGCTGGACGTGCGCGTGCTCAAGTACGATCGCGAGCGCAACCGCGTTTCGCTGGGCCTCAAGCAGCTGGGCGACGACCCGTGGGTCGCTATCGCTCGCCGCTACCCGGTCGGCAGCCGCCTGTTCGGCAAGGTATCCAACGTCACCGATTACGGGTGCTTCGTCGAGATCGAGCCGGGCGTCGAAGGCCTGGTCCACGTCTCGGAAATGGATTGGACCAACAAGAACGTCAATCCGGCCAAGGTCGTGCAGGTCGGCGACGAGACCGAAGTGATGGTGCTGGACGTGGATGAAGAGCGTCGCCGCATCTCGCTGGGCATCAAGCAGACCCGCTCCAATCCGTGGGAAGCCTTCGCCGCCATGCACAAGAAGGGCGACAAGGTGTCGGGCCAGATCAAGTCGATCACCGACTTCGGCATCTTCATCGGCCTGGACGGCGGCATCGATGGCTTGGTCCACCTGTCGGATATCTCCTGGCAGGCTTCGGGCGAAGATCTGGTGCGTAACTTCAAGAAGGGCGACGAGATCGAAGCGGTCGTGCTGGCCGTCGATCCGGAGCGCGAGCGCATCTCGCTGGGCATCAAGCAGATGGAGCAGGATCCGTTCGGTCAGTTCATGGCCAACCATCCGCGTGGCACGGTCGTCAACGGCACGGTGAGGGAAGTCGACGCCAAGGGCGCGACGATCGACCTGGGCGAAGGCATCGAAGGCTATGTGCGCGCCAGCGATATCGCCAAGGAACGCGTCGATGACGCCACCCTGCACCTGAAGGTGGGCGACAAGGTTGAAGCCAAGTTCACCGGCATGGATCGCAAGGGCCGTCAGCTGCAGCTGTCGATCCGCGCGAAGGACGAAGAAGAACTGCAGGACGCCATGGCCGAATACTCGTCCGCTACCGGCGGTACGACCAAGCTTGGCGCGTTGCTGAAAGAGCAGCTCAACAAGGCTGACTAAAGTGTGAGTCGATACCGGAGCGGCCAACCGCCGCTCCGGTATCGATGTAGTTGTGTTTTCATGTCACGGACATTGGGGACCCATGACCAAATCCGAACTGATCGAAGCGCTGGCCCGGCGTCAAACACATCTTGCGTTTGGCGACGTTGAGCTCGCGGTGAAAAGCGTCATCGAACAGATGAGCCAGGCGCTGGCTCACGGCGAACGGATCGAGGTTCGCGGCTTCGGCAGCTTCGCGCTGCACTATCGTCCACCTCGGATGGGCCGCAATCCCAAGACGGGCGATGCGGTAGCCCTGCCGGGCAAGCATGTGCCGCACTTCAAGCCAGGCAAGGAATTGCGTGAGCGCGTGAACATGATGTTGGAACAGGCCGGCGCGTAAGAGCTTCGGCCCGCCCAAAAAAAGCCGGCTTCATGCCGGCTTTTTTTCTTGGGAATGAGGCTGGGCGAGGGAAGCGCGCTCTTTGTTCCCCTGACGCCCCGAAGCGCGGCAGGCGCGACTTCACAGCAAGCATCGGCAAGCGGCTTCACAACCCACTGTGCCACAACCTTCCAATACGCTAAAGTCGCGCGATGCGACTGATCGTGCTTGTCATCCTTCTGGTATTCATCGCTCTGGGCGTGGTTGTAGGCGCGCTCAACGCCGACCTCGTCACTTATGACCTGGCCTTTGCGCATCTGTCCCTGCCTAAAGGAGCGGCTGTGCTCGTGGCTTTGGTCGTCGGTTGGCTGCTGGGAGGCCTTACCGCGTGGCTGGGTGTCAGCAGCCGGCATCGCCGCCAGCGACGGCGGGAACGCAAGGCGGCCGGCAAGGGAGAGACGGCCAACGCATGACAGCGCTTTATGTGCTTGCCTTGCTGGTGCCCGTGGCTTTTGCTTGCGGCTGGTGGAGTGCGCGCCGTTCGGGTGCGCGGCGCTCCGGTGCCCAGGTCAGTGAGCTTTCATCGGACTACTTCCGTGGCCTGAACTACCTGCTCAATGAAGAGCAGGATAAGGCCATCGAAGTTTTCCTGCGCCTGGCCGAATACAACCGCGACACCGTGGAAACGCATCTGGCCCTGGGCAACCTGTTTCGCCGCCGTGGCGAGGTGGACAGGGCCATTCGTCTGCATCAACACCTGGTTTCGCGGCCGGGTCTTTCCGATGCAATGAAAACGGTCGCCTTGTTGGAGCTGGGCGAAGACTATATGCGCGCCGGGTTGCTCGATCGCGCTGAAACCCTGTTTTCCGATCTGGTGGCGATGGATGCGCATGCGCCATCCGCGCTCAGGCATCTGATTGCGATCTACCAGCACGAGCGCGATTGGCACAAGGCGATCGAGCATGCGCGTCGGCTCGAAGCCATGATCGGCGAAGACGAGTCGGGAATGATCGCGCAGTTCTACTGTGAGCTAGCCGATCAGTCGCGCCAGCATGGCGCACGCCAGGAAGCTCGTGAATATCTGCGCCAGGCTTTTGCCAGTCAGCCGGGATGTGTGCGTGCATTCATGCTTACCGGTCGTTTGTTTGCCGAAGAAGGCGAACACGTCGAAGCGGTCAAGGTCTATGAAGAAGCGGTCGAGGCGGATATCGCTTTCGTGCCGGAAATCCTCCCGCCGCTACTCAATAGCTACGCGCGATCGCAGCAAATGGAGCGTGCCGAGAATTTCCTTCGCGATATCCTCGGACGTTATCACGGTATCTCGCCTGTGCTTGCGTTGACCCGGCTCTACCAGCAGCGCGATGGCGAGCGTGCTGCGATCGATTTCCTTACCTCGCAGCTGCGCCAGCGTCCATCGGTGCGTGGCTTGATGGCCTTGATCGATGCGACCATGGACAAGATCGAGGGTGAGGCGCGGGAGAATTTCCTGATCCTGCGCGACCTGACCAAGAAATTGCTCGAAGGCCAGGCCATGTATCGCTGCAGCCGTTGCGGCTTTGGCGCCAAGGCGCATCACTGGCAGTGTCCCAGCTGCAAGAGCTGGAGCACGATCCGTCCGATCCACGGCGTAGCCAACGAGTGAGTTTCGCGGGCGGCGGCATGTCCATTCTGTTGCTGGCCATTGTCGCCACGGCGTTGTCGGCTGTGCTCGTGCGCGCGGCCATCGCGTATGCGCATCGCCGCGGAATGCTCGATCAGCCGGGCCAGCGTCGTTCGCATACCATTCCTACGCCACGTGGCGGGGGCATCGGCCTTGTTGCCGCTGCGGTGGCGACCATGCCGATCGCTTTGATCATGTTGCCGATGCCCTGGTCCTGGCCCGTGGCGGTTACCCTGGCCACGACCACGGCGCTTACGGCGGGTGTGGGCTGGTGGGACGATCATCGATCATTGCCGATCCTTCCGCGACTCGGCATACAGTTGCTTGCTTGTGCCGCGGCTTCTGTCGCAATTTTGTGCGACGGTGGATTGTCCTTGGCTTGGCTGCCGCTGCTGCTGGTGGCCGGCGTCTGGAGCATCAATCTGCATAACTTCATGGATGGCATCGACGGTCTGCTGGCTCAGCAGGCAATCTTCGTCGGTGCCGGGCTGGGATGGCTCGCCTGGATGGCTGGGCAGCCGGCGCTGGCTGGGGCCGCGGCCTGCCTGGCGGCTGCCAGTCTGGGTTTTTGGTTCTTTAACCGCCCCCGGGCACGTATTTTCATGGGAGATGTCGGCAGCGGGACGATTGGACTGCTGATTTTCGCCCTGACCGCCATGCTGTGGCGCACAGAAACTACGCTTCTCTGGCCGGCTTTGACCCTGAGTTCATCTTTTGTCGTGGATGCTGCCCTTACGCTGTTGAACAGGATGCTTGCAGGGAAGCGCTGGTACACTCCCCATCGCGAGCATCTGTACCAATGGCTAGTTCGCAGCGGGATGTCACATGCGGCAGGGGGCATGTGGTTCCTGGTTTGGAATGTGTTGGTATCGGCACCTTTGGCGATCCTGGCTTGGATTTATCCCAAGCTGGCATTTCCGGTGTGTGCCCTTGCCTACCTTGCTGCGAGTGCAGCATGGACGCTTATCAAGCGCCAACGCCTGAGGCGCGCCAAGCACAGGGTTCGTCATGTCGTTACGTAAATTGATCGGCGTCATCCATCCGCGCACGGCAGTCGTTCTGCACGACTTGCTGATGGCCGCGCTCGCATGGTGGATTGCAAAGACGCTGCGTTACGATCTGGTCAACGACGGCGGTTATGCCTTCCACGCATTGGAATTTCCACTGGTACTGCTGGTGCAGGCAGCGGTACTGAGCTGGACCGGCCTGTATCGCGGCGTGTGGCGCTTCGCCAGCTTGCCCGATTTGTGGAACATCCTGCGCGCGACAATCATCGGCGCGCTTGCCATCGGCTTGGCCTTGTTCCTCTACAACCGCCTCAACGACGTGCCGCGTTCGGTATTGCTGCTGTATCCGATGGTGCTTTCGGTGCTGCTCGGCACGCCGCGTCTGGCCTATCGTTTCTGGAAAGACAGCCGCCTGGACATGTTCCCGGCCGAGGGCGCACAAAGGGTGCTTATCGTCGGAGCCGATCGCGCCGGCGAAGCCCTGTCGCGCGATCTGCATCGCGATGTGCGCTTTAACGTAGTCGGTTTCGTCGACGACAAGGAAAGCCTGCGCGGCGCAAGCATCAACGGTCACCCGGTACTTGGCCGTGTCGACCAACTGCCCGAACTGACGCGCGAGGCGGCAGTGCAAATGCTGCTGATCGCCATGCCCGGTGCCAGCACGACCGAAATGCGCCGTGTGGTCGAACTGTGCGATTTGACAGGTTTGCCGTATCGCACGGTGCCTAAGCTCGAGGATGTCGTTGCCGGGCGCGCGCAATTCAACGAGATCAAGGAAGTCGCCATCGAAGATCTGCTCGGTCGCGATCCGGTCGAGCTGGATTGGACGGCCATTCGCGAGACTCTGACAGGTCGACGCGTGCTGGTAACGGGGGGCGGTGGCTCGATCGGATCGGAACTGTGCAGGCAGGTGGCGCGCCTGGGGGCGCATTCGCTGGCAGTGGTCGACCATAGCGAGTTCAATCTTTATCAGATTTCTCAAGAACTCCGTGCCGAGTATCCCGAGCTGGTTTTCGAGGGCATTCTGGCTGACGCGGGCGACCCGGCGGCCATGCGCAAGCTGTTCGCCGAGAACCGGCCGCAGGTGGTATTCCACGCCGCTGCCTACAAGCATGTGCCGATGCTGCAGGGGCAGTTACGCCAGGCATTTCGCAACAATGTGTTGGTGACGCGCAACATCGCCGATTTGTCCGATCAGTTCGGCGTCGAATGCTTTGTGCTGATTTCCACAGACAAGGCGGTTAATCCCACCAGCGTGATGGGAGCATGCAAGCGCATTGCGGAAATCTGGTGCCAGAACCTCAATGCAAAGTCCAACACCCGCTATATCACGGTGCGATTCGGCAACGTGCTCGATTCGGCCGGGTCGGTGGTACCGTTGTTTCGCCAGCAGATTCGCAACGGCGGACCGGTGACGATCACCCATCCGGAAATCTCCCGGTACTTCATGACCATTCCCGAGGCTTGCCAACTGATCCTGCAGGCGGCAAGCCTGGGACATGGCGGTGAGATATTCGCCCTCGACATGGGCGAGCCGGTCAAGATCCGCGACCTCGCCGAGCAGATGATCCGCCTTGCCGGCAAGAAGCCCGGTACGGAGATTCCGATCGTCTATACGGGCTTGCGGTCGGGCGAGAAGCTATTCGAAGAACTGTTCCATCCGCTGGAAAACTACAGCGCCACCACGCATGCGAAGATCTTCCTGGCGCAGCATCGGCAAGTTTCCTGGGACCTCCTGCAAGTACAGCTGGCCAAGGCAACCGATGCCACGCTCGCCTTCGATGAAGACAATCTGCGCGCCTGTGTTTCCGGCCTGCTGCCGTCGTTCCGTTGGAGCGATATTCCGCAGCCGGAAAATGTGGTCTCGATTCGTCGCGTTGAATCTGGAGAGAAGTGAGTGAGCAAGCCGTTGCGTAAAGTCGTCTTTCCCGTGGCAGGTTTGGGAACGCGCTTTTTGCCCGCGACCAAGGTGGTCGCCAAGGAAATGCTGCCGGTGCTGGATCGTCCGTTGATCCAGTATGCGGTCGATGAAGCTGTCGATGCCGGTGCCGACACGCTGGTGTTCGTTACCAATCGTTACAAGCATGCGATCGCCGACTATTTCGACAAGGCTTACGAACTGGAAGCCAAGCTGGAAGAGAAGGGCAAGGACGAGTTGCTTGCGCTGGTGCAGGGCACTTTGCCACGCCACGTGCGCGCTATCTTCGTTACCCAGCCCGAAGCCCTTGGCCTGGGCCATGCCGTGCTATGCGCCAAGCCGGTGGTAGGCGACGAGCCTTTCGGGGTCATTCTGCCGGACGATTTGATCTGGAACAAAGGCCGCGGTGCGCTGGGTCAGATGGCCGATCTGGCGCAGGCGCAGAACGCTGGCGTGATTGCTGTCGAAGAGGTGCCGCATACCGACACCGACAAGTACGGCATTGTCGATGCCACGCCTGTCGACGAGCGCAGCGCGCAGATTCGCCATATGGTGGAAAAGCCCAAGCCGGCCGATGCGCCATCGAATCTCGCGGTGGTCGGTCGTTACGTGCTGCCAGGACGCATCTTTTCGCTGCTGGAGCAGACCACGCCGGGTGCTGGTGGTGAAATCCAGTTGACCGATGCCATCGATGCCTTGCTCAAGGAGCAGGGCAAGGTGCTGGCGTATCGCTTCCAGGGCACGCGCTTCGACTGCGGTAACAAGGCCGGCCTGGTGCGCGCCACCATGCATATGGCCATGCAGGATCCGAAGCTGGCGCAAACGGTGCGTGAGTTTGCGGCTGCGCTCTGAGGTGGCGTCGCTGTAGGCTGCCCCTCAGCCCAGCCCTCCCGGCGAAGCCAGGGAGAGGGAGCCACACTGGAGGTAAGCCTCAATACTTCGCGCTTGCGCGGATCGCTCCCTCTCCCCTGGCTTTGCCGGGGGAGAGGGGCGGGGTGAGGGGGGCTCTTGTTCTTCGGTCCAGGTACTCTAACGCCATGGACATCGACTGGATCATCAATCACCTTGGCGAAGACCGCGAGCGCTACCACGGCGCCGTAGCTCCGCCCTTGCTCCAGAGTGCCATCTTCGCGTTTCCCGATGTCGCTTCGATGCGTGCCGCGGCGGCAGACGAATTCGCCGCCACGCTTTACACGCGCGGTAACAATCCTACCGTTGCGACGTTGCGTACCAAGGTTGCCGCACTCGAAGGTGCCGAAGATGCGCTGGTGTTCGCCTCCGGTGCTGGCGCCATGGCCGCCGGCGTGATCGCCTGCGTGGCGAGCGGCGATCATGTCGTTTGCGTGCAACGTTCCTATACCTGGACGAAGCGTCTGCTCAACACGCTGCTAAGCGCTTTCGGCGTCGCGGTGGATTTTGTCGACGGCACCGAGTCGACCGCGATCGAGCAGGCCATCCGGCCCGAAACGCGATTGATCGTGCTGGAAAGCCCCACCTCGTTGACCTTCGAGCTGCAGGATCTTCAAGCCGTCGCGGAACTCGCACGTAGGCATGGTGCGCTTACACTTTGCGACAACAGTTGCGCTTCGCCTCTAGGTCAGTCGCCGCTGGCGTTGGGGATCGACTTGGCGATGCATTCGGCGACCAAATATCTCAACGGCCACAGCGATATCATGGCCGGCGTGCTATGCGGTAGCGAAGCGATGATGCGCAAGGTCTTTGCCGGGCCGCTGATGACGTTGGGCGCGGTCATTTCGCCCCACGATGCCTGGCTCATGCTGCGAGGACTGCGTACGCTGCCGTTGCGCATGCAGCGTTGCGCTGAAAGCGCTCTCCACGTGGCGACCTGGCTGGAACAGCAGCCGCAAATCGCTCGTGTGAACTATCCTCAATTGCCTTCGCATCCCCAGTACGAGTTGGCTCAGCGACAGATGCGCGGGGGCAGCGGTGTTATGTCGGTTGTACTCGATGTGCCGGATCTGGCGGCAGTCGAGCGCTTTTGCAATGCGCTGAAACGTTTCCTGCTTAGTGTGTCATGGGGTGGTTACGAATCCCTGGTTTGGCCGATGGCTTGTGCGCTTCCGTCGATGGCCAGGGTCGATTTGGATAGCACGCTGCCGGCCAGCCTTGTACGGCTGTCTATCGGCCTGGAAGATCCGGAGGTGCTGATCGCCGATCTGGCCCAGGCATTGGCGAGGGTCTGAGCCCCGCAGGCCCCCCTTGGCGACGCGTATCTGCCAGGATCGCGGTATGCACCTGTTGCGCCGTTTCCGCCGCCGTCGGCGGCATGTCACAATCCGCGCCCGAACCTGCCATTTTTAGAGGGCAGGATTCGGCATGGGGAAACCGGTACCTCGATGTCGTCCGTATAGCGGGCGATCTTGCTGTGCCCGGCCCGTATGTTTCCGTTATTTCATTGGACGATTCCTAGGAAAGCACCATGGATCTGCTGCGGTTCCTGTTGATGTTGCCCGTGCGCCTCGTGCGCGGCCTGTTCGGCCTGCTCGGCCTGATTCTCAAACCCCTGATCGGCAATGTTTCCTGGTCGGCTCCCAGCTGGGCGCCGGCAACGGCCGGGCTGGTGCGACGTAAGCCATTGCAGTCGGCTGGCGTGCTGGTCGCCGCATTGCTGCTCGCCAGCGGTGGCTGGTTCGGCTGGCAGTGGTACAAAAACCGCCCCAAGCCTGAAGAGCCGATGCGCGTCACCCTGAGCGTGCAAGCGCCGTTGCCCACCGATTACGCACAACAGCCGATCGTTATCGCGCCGCTGGACGTGCATTTTTCCCGTTCGGCGGCACCGATCGAGCTGGTCGGCAAACCGGTGACGTCGGGCATTGCGATGCAGCCGGTTATGAAAGGGCAGTGGACCTGGACGGACGATCGCACCCTGCATTTCGTTCCGGCCGAAGACTGGCCGGTCGGCAAGCATTTCCAGGTGCGCTTCGACGCACCGAAGGCATTCGCCGGCCATGTACTCATGGCCGACGATCAGGTCGAATTCGACACGACCCCCTTCCAGATGACCGTCGGCCGCGGCGAGTTCTACCAGGATCCGCAGGATGCCACGGCAAAGAAGACCATCTTGCCGGTGGATTTCAATTATCCGGTCGATACCACCCAATTCGAAAAGCGCATCGGCCTGGATCTGTACCAGCCTGGTGGCAGAGGTGGCGACCTGAAGTTCAGTGTGACGTACGACCAGTACAAGCTGCACGCCTGGATTCATTCGCAGCCGTTGGCGCTGCCGAGCGCGAACGGCGAGGTCGCCTACAGCATCGACAAGGGCGTCCGCAGTTCGCGCGGCGGCGACGGTACGAACGAAAAGAAGGAAACCACCGTTGCAGTGCCGGGCCTCTACAGCCTCGCCGTCACCAGCATCGAGCCGACCCTGGTCGATAACGACAAGTACGAACCCGAACAGGTGCTTCTGGTCGAGCTGAGCGACAACGTGCGTGACAGCGATGTTGCCGGGCGGATCAAGGCCTGGGTGCTGCCCAGGCGCAATCCGAAGGAGACCCAGGACGACGATGCCGCGCCGTATCCTTGGCAGATCGACGAGATCGGCGACGCTGTGTTGAAGGCCGCCCAGCCGTTGAAGCTTGAGGTTGTTCCTACCGAAAACGAATACGCTTCGCTGCAAAGCTTCAAGTTCCACGCCGATCCGGGCCAACGCATCTATGTGCGTGTGGAGAAGGGACTGAAGTCGTTCGGCGGCTATCTATCGGGTCAGCCTGCGGCTCAAGCCATCACCGTGCCCGACTACCCGAAGCTACTGCGCTTCATGGCCGACGGCTCGTTGCTGTCGATGAGCGGCAGCAAACGCGTCTCGGTCGTTTCGCGCAATTTGCCAGGCATGCGCGTTGAAGTCGGCCGCGTACTGCCCGACCAGATCCAGCATCTGGTCAGCCTGAACCAGGGTAGCTACGCCCGGCCTTCGCTGGTCTATGGCTTCAGCGAAGATCACATTGTCGAGCGTTACGAAATCAAGCGTAGCTTCCCGGCGGGAGATCCGGGCAAAGCGCACTATGAGGGAGTGGATCTCGGTCAGTATCTGAAGGAAGGCAAGCGTGGCGTGTTCATGCTGCATCTGTCGTCCTATGACGCCAAGGCGGAAGCCAAGCAAGCGCAGGCCGCGAAGCAGGCCGCCGAGGATGCCGACAAGGGTTATGCCTCGAGCGCTTCGGGCGATACCGAAGATTCGGCCGATGGCGGCGAAGAGGGGGCCGAGGACGATGGTGGCGATGCCTCTTCCGATAACGGGCCGACACCGCAGGACACGCGCTTGATCGTGGTGACCGACTTAGGCTTGTTGGTCAAGAAAGCCATCGATGGCAGTCAGGATGTGTTCGTGCAATCCATCGCCAGCGGACAACCGGTGGGCGGTGCGACCGTGTCGGTCGTGGCGATCAACGGCCAGACGCTCTACAGCGAAGCCAGCAGCACCGACGGCGTCGTGCATTTCCCGAGCTTCAAGGGCCTGGAGCGCGACAAGAAGCCGGTGATGTATCTGGTCAAGAAAGGCGACGACCTGTCGTTCCTGCCGATTGGCAGCTATGACCGCCAACTCGACTATTCGCGTTTCGATATCGGCGGCGAGCCCAACGCGGTCAACCAGGGCCAGCTATCGGGCTACCTGTTCTCCGACCGTGGCATTTACCGTCCAGGCGACACGTTCCATATCGGCCTGATCGTGCGAGCAGCCACCTGGACGCGTAACGTCGCCGGCATTCCCCTGCAGGCCGAAATCGTCGATCCGCGCGGCATGGCCGTCAAACAGATTCCTTTGACGATGGATGCTTCCGGTTTTGGCGAGCTTGCTTATGCGCCTGCAGAAACCGCGCCGACGGGCACGTGGACAGTCAATCTGTATATCGTCAAGGACGGCAAGCGCAACACGCAGATCGGCAATACCACGGTGCAGGTCAAGGAGTTCCTGCCCGATCGCATGAAGGTGGACGCGCAACTTTCGCAGCAAGTGGCCGAAGGCTGGGTCAAGCCCGATCAGTTGAAGGGCGAAGTGAATGTGCAGAACCTGTTCGGCACGCCGGCGACCGATCGCCGCGTCGAAGCCTCGCTGACCCTGCGCCCGGCATATCCGGCGTTCCGCAGCTGGCCGGACTATCACTTCTACGACGTCAAGCGTGCCAAGGACGGTTACGAGGAAAAGCTCGAAGACGGCAAGACCGACGATAAAGGCCATGCCGAGTTCGATCTGGACTTGAAGAAGTACGCCGATGCCACGTATCAGTTGTACTTCCTTGCCAAGGCCTACGAGGCCGATGGCGGACGCAATGTAGCCGCGGCCACGCAGACGCTGGTCTCCAGCAACGAATGGCTGGTCGGCTACAAGGCGACAGACAACCTCGACTACGTAAGCCGCGATGCCAGCCGCACCGTGCGCCTGGTGGCGATCGATCATCAAGCCAAGTCCATGGCCTTGGGCGACCTGAAGGCCCAGTTCATCGAACGTCGCTACATCTCGGTGCTGACCAAGCAGGACTCGGGCGTCTACAAGTACGAATCCAAGCTCAAGGAAGTGCCAATCAGCGAGCAGCCGCTGAACATTCCAGCCGGAGGCATGGATTACACGTTGCCGACCGACAAACCGGGTAACTTTGCGCTGGTGGTCCGCCGCGCCGACCGCACCGAGGTCAATCGCGTGGAGTACAGCGTGGCCGGCGATGCCAACGTATCGCGATCGCTCGATCGCAACGCCGAGCTGCAGCTCAACCTGAGCAAGAAGGACTACGCGCCGGGCGAGCAGGTGGAAATCGCCATTCGCGCGCCGTACGCCGGTAGCGGGCTGATCACTATCGAGCGTGACAAGGTCTACGCGCATGCTTGGTTCCATGCCGATACCACCAGTTCCGTACAGCACATTACCGTACCGGCGGATTTCGAAGGCAACGGCTATATCAACGTGCAGTACATCCGCGATCCTTCTTCGGACGAGATTTTCATGAGTCCGTTGAGTTACGGCGTGATACCGTTCTCGGTGAACCTGGATGCACGTCGCAACGACATCAAGGTGGAGTCGCCCGCGCTGATCAAACCGGGACAGGACGTCACCTTCAAGCTGACGTCGGCACAGCCAACCAAGGCGGTCGTGTTCGCGGTGGACGAGGGCATCCTGCAGGTCGCACGCTACAAGCTGGGCGACCCGCTGAAGTTCTTCTTCCGCAAGCGCATGCTGGAAGTCGGCACCTCGCAGATCCTCGACCTGATCCTGCCGGATTTCGCCAAGCTGATGGCGATGGCCGCGCCGGGCGGTGACGAGGATGGCGCGATCGGGCGGCAACTCAATCCGTTCAAGCGCAAGCGCGACAAGCCTGTGGCGTATTGGTCGGGCATCGTCGACGTGAACGGCGAAAAGGACGTGACGTATCACGTGCCGGATTACTTCAACGGCAAGCTGCGCGTGATGGCCGTGACAGTTTCGCCGGACAAGATCGGCACCTTCGAGGGCGCGACGACTGTACGCGGCGACTTCGTGTTGTCGCCGAACGTGCCGACCACGCTCGCACCGGGGGACGAGGTCGAAGTGAGCGTCGGTGTGGCCAATAACCTCACTGGTCTTGGCGGCAAGCAAGTGCCGGTGTCGGTATCGCTCAAGACCGGACCGCAATTGCAACTGGTCGGTAATGCCACGCAGAGCCTCAACCTGGGCGAGATGCGAGAGGGTGTCGCATTGTTCCGTGTCAAGGCCACCGATCAATTGGGGTCGGGCAACCTGACTTTTACCGCCAGCTATGGCGACAAGTCGGCGCGGCAAAGCGTGGATCTGTCGGTGCGTCCTTCCGCTGCGTTCCGCACCACAGTAGGTATCGGTCGCATCGAAGCAGGCAACAAGGCCGATTTCACCGGTTTACGCAAGCTTTATGATGCCTATGCCAAACGCGACGGTGCCATCTCGAACTTGCCGTTGGTGCTGGCTCAGGGACTGACCGCGTACCTGGTCAATTTCGAGCACTATTGCACGGAGCAGATCTTGAGCGGCGCCATGCCAGCATTGATTTTCGGACAGCGTCCGGAGTTCAAGCAGGTGCTGGAGGCGACGCAGAAGACCGGCGGCAAGACGCAGGCCGAAGCGCTGGCCAATCTGTACGACGTGTTGCATACCCGGCAGAACGGGCAGGGCGGCTTCGGCTTGTGGACGGCCACGCCGGACGGCGATGCTTTCCTGACCGATTACGCCATGCATTTCATGCTCGAAGCGCGCGAGCGCGGCATGACCGTGCCGCGAGACATGTTCGATGCGGGCAATGCCTATCTCAAGCAGATTGCCGCCGACGATAGTGCCGACGAGCTCGAGGTCTTGCGTCAACGGGCCTACGCGATCTACTTGCTGACACGTCAGGGCAATGTCATGACCAATGACCTCGCCTCGTTGCAGAAGCGACTGGACGAGACGCATCCGAAGGAGTGGAAGAACGATCTGACCGCAGCCTGGATCGCAGCTTCGTACAAGCTGCTCAAGCAGGACAAATTGGCCGGTCAGCTACTATCCGGCCCCCTCAAGTTACTGACTGGCCCGGACGATCGCGAACCGTGGAGCTATCACTACTACTACGACCCGCTGACACGCGATTCGCTGACGCTCTATCTGATCGCCAAGCACTTCCCGGAGCAGCTCCATTCGCTGCCACCGCAGGCACTGAATAATCTCGTGCGTCCGCTGCAGGAGGGGTGGTTCAACACATACTCTTCGTCCATGGTGATCCTCGCGCTGGATGCCTATGCCAATGGCACGCAGGTCGACGTGAGTAAACTGGGCATCGGTGCGGTCAAGGCGGACGGTAGTATCGCGCCGGTGGGGAAAGCCGAGGGCATGTTGCAGACCGCTACGTGGAGCGCAACTGCCGCGCGCTTGCGCCTGACCAACGATACGGCGCTGCCGGCCTGGTATGTGATCAGCCAGTCTGGCTACGACCGCGACGCGCCGACGCAGGCACAGCGTGACGGTGTGGAGATCACGCGCGATTACACCGATGCCAACGGTAAACCCGTGGATCAGGTCAGCATCGGTCAGGAGATCGACGTTCATCTGAAGATCCGCTCCACCACCAATCGCTATGTGGGTGACCTGGCGATCGTCGATCTGTTGCCTGGCGGCTTCGATCCGGTAATACAGCCGCCTCCGCCGGTGGTCGATCAGCAGGCGGGCGACAACAGCGAAAGCGATCAGGGGGGCGACAGCACGGTCAAGGCTTCGGCCTGGCGTTCGCCGATCGCGGTCGGAAAATGGACCTGGAACCTCCAATATGCCGATGTGCGCGAAGATCGTGTGGTGCTCTACGGCACCGCCACGCCAGAGGTAGGCGAGTTCGTCTATCGCATCAAGGCCACTAATGCCGGCAAGTTCATCGTGCCGCCGGCCTTCGGCGAATCGCTGTACGACCGCAAGATCCAGGCCCGCGCTCCGGGCGGCGCAACGATTACTGTCGTGCGTAAACCTTGACGAGGCAGAGCCGCCCTCTCATCCGGGAGGGCGGCATCGAATAGCATGAGCCGTTGGTTGTCCTCTTTCGTCCAGGCTGTCATCCATTGGGTTCGACGTTGGCAGAACTGGCTGGTGGGTGCCGGTCTGGTGGCATGTCTGCTGATCGGTATCCGGATGTGGCCACATCCGGCTTTGCACGATGCCTTGCCTTCATCGACGGCGGTCTATGACGACCGGGAGCGCCTGCTGCGCCTGACCCTGGCTAACGACGATCGCTATCGGTTGTGGGTGCCGCTGAAGGACATGTCGCCGGCACTGGTGGAGGCCGTGCAATTGCACGAGGACCGCTGGTTCCGCTGGCATCCCGGTTTCAACCCGTATGGCTTGATGCGTGGCGCCTGGGTCACCTATGTACGCCATGGCAATCCGCAGGGCGGCTCCACCATTACCATGCAGCTGGTGCGCCTGCTGTATCGGCTCAATACACGCTCTCCCTGGGGCAAGCTCAAGCAGGTCGCGCTGGCGATCCGGTTGGAGCTGTTCTATCCGAAGGATCGGATTCTGGAGGCGTACATGAACTACGCGCCGTACGGACGCAATGTCGAGGGCGTGGGCGCAGCCAGTCTGGTCTATTTCGACAAATCGCCGGCAGCCCTGAATCTGCCTGAGGCGCTGACCCTCGCGGTGATTCCGCAGGATCCGAGTCGTCGCTTGCGCGCGCCTTCGCTCGATAGCGATACGCCGATCGGCATCATCAGCCAATACCTGGCTACGGCGCGCAACCGGCTCTACGCTCGTTGGATAGAGCATCACCCGCGCGATGCGATGCTCAGGCCATTGTTCGCGTTGCCACTGAATCTACGTCCGCTTTCGCAATTGCCATTCGAAGCGCCGCACGCCGTCGAGCAGATTCTGGTAACGCGGCGTATCGACGGTCAATCTATCGATAGTCGCATTGCGACCACGCTGGACCTGGATATGCAGCATACGCTGGAGCGTCAGGTGGACGGCTTCATCAAGCGCAGCCAGATGCAAGGTGTGCGCAACGCCGCCGCCATCCTGGTCGATACGCGCGACATGGGCGTCAAAGCACTGGTCGGCTCGGCCGACTACCGCAACGCCGAGATCCAGGGACAGGTCAACGGTACCCTGGCCAAGCGCTCGCCAGGATCGACGCTCAAACCATTCATCTATGCGCTCGGTTTCGACCAGGGCGTGCTGCATCCGCAGACCGTCTTACGCGACGTGCCGACCTCGTTCGGTCCATACACGCCGGAAAACTTCGACGGGCATTTCCTCGGGCCCATCACTGCGACCGATGCGTTGATCCGCAGCCGCAACATTCCGGCGGTGTGGGTGGCGTCGCAGTTGCAGAAGCCCAGTCTGTATGACTTTCTCAAAAGCGCCGGCATCAGCCGCATGGCCAGCGAAAAGCACTACGGCCTGGCCCTGGTGCTCGGTGGCGGCGAGGTCACCATGCAGGAAGAGGCTGGGCTCTATGCCATGCTCGCCAACCGTGGCGAGTTGAAGCCGCTGCGTTGGCTGGCAAGCGAGCAACCGTCCACCGGTACACGTCTGCTGAGCGACGAGGCCAGCTTCATGGCGATGGATATACTCAGGCAGAATCCGCGTCCGGACGAGGCGACCGGCGCCAATCCCTCGCGATTGCCGACCTATTGGAAGACCGGTACATCCTGGGGTTTCCGTGACGCCTGGACCGCCGGCAGCTTCGGCCCCTATGTGCTGATCGTCTGGGTAGGTAATTTCGACGGCAGTGGCAACCCGGCCTTTGTCGGCGTCGAGGCGGCCGCGCCGTTGTTCTTCCAGATCGTCGATGCCATGCGCGCCCAATGGCCGGGCATGATTGAGCCGGTGCACCGCATGCCGGCCAATCTCAAGCGGGAGCAGATTTGCCTGGCCAGCGGAGAACTACCGAACCAATGGTGCCCACAGAAGGGCTGGACCTGGTTCATTCCGGGCAAGTCCCCGATCCGTGTCAGCCAGGTTCATCGGCCGGTGATCATCGACGATGCCACTGGCAAGGCGGCCTGCCCGCCTTATGAAGGCAAGCGCACGCACGTCGAGGTGTACGAGTTCTGGCCATCCGAATTGCAGCGGGTCTTCGTCCAGGCCGGCATTCCACGGCGGAAGCCGCCGTTGAACGATGCTTGCATGGATAGCGGCGCCCCTGTCGGCGAACCTCCACGCATCACTTCGCCGCTGCGCGGCAGCATCTACACCATGCGCCTGAAGCAGTCGGGCCAGGGGCGTATCGCATTGACCGCCAATGCCGATGCCGCAGTGCACCAGTTGTACTGGTTCGTCAATGACGCCTATGTCGGACATAGCGCCCCAGGCGAGCTGCTGTTCTGGGATGCTCCAGGGGCCGGCAACTACGAAGTGCGCGTGGTGGACGATCGGGGCCAGAGCGATCGGCGAGGGCTGGGAGTGAGTCTTGTGGAGTAAACAGTGAGTGGAGAGAAGTGAGGAGTTAGAGAAATGCGGCCCTTTCCGGTGCTCCTGCCACTCACTCTTTACTCAAGCTATGCTTCCAACCTTCCCGTGCCCTGGTGCATCCCACCACAATGAAGCACACCGCAGCCCCTTCGTACTATCGAGCTACAGCCAGCGCCTATGAGGCGTATGCGCCATTGGAAGGGCGTGTCGAAGCCAAGGTTGCGATCATCGGCGGAGGCTTTGCCGGTCTGCACACTGCACTGGGGCTGGCCGAGCGCGGCGTTCGCGACGTGGTACTGCTGGAGCGCGAACAAGTAGGTTTCGGAGCTTCCGGGCGTAACGGCGGTTTCGTCTTCGCCGGATATTCGCTCGGCGAGCAAGCCCTGCTGGAGGCGCACGGCGCGCAGCAGGCACGCGCCATGTTCGAGCGCACGACCGATGCGGTAAGGCGCATTCGCGACTTGGTCGGACGTTATGCCATCGACTGCAAGATGGTCGACGAAGGCGTGATCTGGGCTAATTGGTTTCGCGATCCGAATGTCCTGCGCGGCCGCCAACAATTGTTGGCCGAGCACTACGGAATCGAATGGGAATGGTTGGAGCGTGAGCGCCTGCGCGAGCTGGTGCGTAGCGATCGCTATTTCGATGGACTCTACGAGCGCCATGCGCTGCATCTGCATCCGCTCAATTTCGCCATTGGCCTGGCGGGCGCGGCCAATGAGCAGGGCGTGCGCATTCATGAGCGAACCGATGTCTGGCGCGTTCGGCGCGAAGGCGAGCGCTGGCATATCTGTGCGACGCATGGGGAGGTTCTCGCAGAGCAGGTGGTCATGGCCTGCGGCGGCTATCTGGGCGGCCTGCATCGGCAGATCGATCGCGCAATCCTGCCGATCGCGACCTATGTGATGGTCACCGAGCCACTAGGTGAGCGCCTCGACGATATCTTGCGTACACGTGCCGCGGTGTACGACACGCGCTTTGCGTTCGATTATTACCGTCCGCTGCCGGATACCCGATTGCTCTGGGGTGGGCGCATCTCGGTGCGCGACCGCTCGGCACGCGCCGTGCAGCGCCTGCTGATGAACGATATGCTGAAGGTGTTTCCTGTCCTGAAGAATGCCCGGGTGGACTATGCCTGGTCCGGCCTGATGAGCTATGCGCGTCATCAGATGCCACAGATCGGCACGCAGGGCGATGGCTTGTGGTGGGCACAGGCGTTCGGCGGACATGGCCTGGCACCGACCTGTGCCGCGGGCGAACTACTGGCCGCGGCATTAGCCGAGGGCAGCGATGCCTGGAAGCCGTTCATGCACTACGGCCTGGATAATACCTACCGTCCGCTGGGCTATCTCGCCGCGCAGGCGAGCTATTGGCTGGAGCAGGGCAAAGACTGGTTCAAGACGAGATTGGAAGGATGAGCGACGTTACCGCACACGAAGTCGAGCCTATCGGCTGGAGCGATTTTGAAAAAGTACTGATCGTGGCCGGCACCGTAGTGCGTGTGGAACCCTTTCCTGAGGCGCGCAAGCCGGCGTTGAAAGTGTGGGTGGATTTCGGTCCGTATGGCGAAAAGAAAACCAGCGCGCAGATCGCCGGCATCTACAAGCCCGAGGATCTGCTCGGGCGCCAGATTGTCGGCGTGATCAATTTCCCCGAAAAGCAGATCGGTCCGTTCCGGTCCCAGTTCCTGTTGACCGGTTTCCATACCGATGAAGGGATCGTGGTGACCACCGTCGAACGCGGCGTTCCCAATGGCGCCCGCCTCGCATAAAAGGAGAGAGCCCGGTTGCCCGGGCTCTCGGCGATGCGGTTTGACAGCGAATCAGTTCACCGGCAAGGCAAGAATGTCGCCGGTCGGCTCCACGGCGGCAAACGCATCGGAAATCTCCGTCAGCGCTGCACGGTTGAGGTCCTGTGCCGATACTACGCCTTTGCCGTCGAATGCGTTGATCGGGCGCGTAGCCACCGCGTCGGATGCGACAATGACGTTGTAACCGAGCGGCACCGCCTCACGCGACGCGGCGGCAATACAGGCGTGCGTCATCAAACCGGAAACGATCAAGGTCTTGATGCCTTTGGCGCGCAAGCGCGCATCGATATCCGTGCTGGCGAACACGCTCACCTGGTTCTTGGTCAGCAGCGTATGGTTCTTGCCTGGCTTGATGCCGTCGACGATCTGCGCGCCCTTGCTGCCTTCGGCAAAGATCGGCGAGCCAGCCGGGGTGATGTGTTGCACATGAATCACTTCGATGCCGTGCTGGTCGGCAAAGCGCACCAGCTTCTGGGCCTGGCCGAGTGCCTTGGCTCCATCGGGAACTGGCAGCTTGCCGGAGAAGTACTCCTCCTGGAAGTCGATGACTACCAGGGCAGTCGTCTTGGCGTCGAGCGACTTCGGAGCAGTGGCACTGCCGATGGCGCGCAGGGTGGGGTGGTCGGAAGCAACGGCAACCGCGGGACCGGTGGCGGCCATGGCGATCAATGAGGCGAAGAGTGCGCTTTTCATACTAATTCTCCTTAAATCAACGATTTATGTTTATCGGGCGTAGCCCGGCGAGCCGCCGTGCAGTGCAGTGCTCGGCTTGGCGGGTATTATTCGTTTCGCGCGGTGGGCGAATAAGTGGCTCACGGGACACTCTGTGATAGGATCGGGCCATGTCTGCCGAGAGCGTCCATAACACCGTCGCGGTGGTTGCTTACCACCAGATCAGCCCGTTTCACCTGGCTGTACCTTGCATGGTGTTCGGCGAGGATCTGGCCCGGCTAGGTGCCCCTCGGTATGAGCTGATGGTCTGCGCAGCCGAACCGGGTCCTTTGCGGACCATGGCGGGTTTTTCGATCGATGCGCCTTATGGGCTGGAACGATTGGGTGACGCTGGCACCATCGTTGTCCCGGCTTGGCGCGATCCGGCGGAGCGTCCACCGCAAGCCTTGCTCGACGCCTTGGTGGCGGCACACGCGCGCGGCGCACGCATCGTGGGCTTATGTCTGGGGGCGTTCGTGTTGGCCGAAGCTGGCTTGCTCGATGGACGCAGCGCGTCGACACATTGGGTCTGGATGGACGATTTCGCCGAACGCTATCCGCATGTCTTGCTCAAGCGCGATGTGCTCTACGTGGACGATGGCGACATCATTACATCGGCAGGCACTGCCGCCGCGATCGATTGCTGCCTTTATCTGTTGCGCCGCGACCACGGTGCCGAAGTTGCCAATCGGGTTGCTCGCCGCATGGTGGTCGCGCCGCATCGTCATGGCGGGCAAGCGCAGTACATCGAACAACCTGTTCCGAAGATGGATCACACCGATCGCCTGAACAGCACCCTGGAATGGGCGCTGGCGAATCTGCATGAACCGCTTTCCCTGGATGCGCTGGCCGATCGTGCCGCGATGAGCCGCCGCACTTTTACCCGGCGCTTCAAGAGCACGACGGGAACGAGCGTGACGCAATGGCTTCTGTCGCAGCGTCTGGCCCATGCACAGCGGTTGCTGGAGACCACCGACCAAACGATGGATCGCATCGCCGAATCGAGCGGTTTCGGCTCCACCGTATCGCTGCGGCAGCATTTTGCCGCGGCGTTTGCCACATCGCCGGCCTCCTATCGGCGAAGCTTTCGCGGAACATGAGCGAGCTTCGTAGCCGTTCCGAGGGTCTCAAAGACAGCGCACGAAAAAGCCACGCGTTGTTGTTCGAGACCCCTTCAACCAGCAGCACATTCACCAGCTCAGCATAATCTTCCCGATATGCGAGCTGCTCTCCATCAAGGCGTGTGCTTCCGCTGCTTTTGACGCCGGAAACACCCCATGAATCACCGGATGAACGGTCCCCGCAGCCAAGAGAGGCCAAACCTTTTCGTGCAGGCTGCGCGCAATGGCTCCCTTGAATGCGACCGGACGAGGTCGCAAGGTCGAGCCGGTTATCGTGATGCGTCGGCGCATGATCTTGGCAATATCGATGCCTGCCTGGTTGCCGCCCAGCGTTGCGATGGCGACCAGCCGACCGCCTTCGGCCAGGACATCGAGCTCACGCGGTACATAATCGCCGGCCACCATATCCAGAATCACGTCGACGCCACGGCCACCGGTTTGCGCATGGATGATGCTGACGAAATCCTCGGTCTTGTAGTTGACGGCTTTTGCTGCGCCCAATTTTTCGCAGGCCCGGCACTTCTCATCGCTACCGGCCGTAGCAAACACGCGATGACTCAAAGCGCGCGCGAGCTGGATCGCGGTTACGCCGATGCCGCTCGAGCCGCCTTGCACCAGCAGGCTTTCATGCTCGCCGCCTTCGCCTTGCCCCAGGCGCCCGCGGTCGAACACGTTACTCCATACCGTAAAATAGTTTTCCGGCAATGCCGCCGCTTCGATCGCCGAAAAGCCTTGGGGTATCGGAAGGCACTGCGGGAGCGGGGCAACGGCGTACTCCGCGTAACCGCCACCGACAAGCAATGCGC
>NZ_DATCRY010000228.1:0-29323 GCF_036568765.1 Dyella sp.
CCGCCGCAGGACACGTTCGCACAACCGCATACGGTCTCCAGCGGTGACAAGGGCGACTTGCTTGGCGGCGACGCGTCTCCGCAAGTTGCCCTTGTCGGAACCAGCTACAGCGCCGAGCCACAATGGAACTTCGTGGGCGCGCTGGAACAGGCGATGCAAACCGACGTGCTCAACTATGCGAAAGATGGCCAGGGCCCCTTCGCACCGATGCTGGCTTATATGCGTTCGGCCGACTTCCGCACAGCGCCGCCGAAGCTGGTGATCTGGGAGATCCCGGAGCGGTATCTGCCTCTTCCCCAGGGGGCGCTCAATGCCTATCACCTGCCACCGGATGCGTTCGTCCCCAACAGCACCGTGGCATCTGCCGCTCCAAGCGGCTCATCAGTCCAAGAAGGAGGCTCCTTCAGCCATGTCACAAGCAAACTCTGAACGTACATCGCGCACCCGGCTTGTCATGCAATCGGTGGCCGCCGCCCTTCTTTTCGGTGGCGCGGCTACCGTAACCGCGGGCTTGTATCCGCCTGCCGCTCCGCCCGGCTCCGCCTTCATCCGAGCATTCAACGGCACCAGCCAACCCAAGATCACGGCACAGGTCGGTAGCAAGACGCTCGGCGATGTCCCGGCACTCGAAGCCAGCGCCTATGCTTTTCTCCCGCCGGGCCAATACCCGCTCAAGATCGGCTCAGCGACGGACAATGCGAACCTGCAAGGCGCCCATTGCTACACCGCCGCACTTGGAAGCGACAACAAGCTGCACCAATTCGACGAGCCTTGCTTCAACAGCCAGCTGAAGGCACTGGTTTCGATCTACAACATGATCGACGGCACCACCTTGAGCCTGAAAACGACCGATGGCACAGCCGTGGTCGAAAACGTCGCCGCCAACGCGAGCGGCCAGCGCGAGGTCAATCCAATCAAGGCCAACCTCGCGGTCTTCGATGGCTCCAGCAAGCTGGCCGACGCCAAACCGGTAACGCTGATGCGCGGCAGCACCTATAGCCTTTTCGTCACCGGTACGCGAAGCAATCCGGTGTTGATCTGGGTCAACGGTTAAATCTGGCCATGCACAGGATACTCCTGACATTCCTTGTTGCCGCCATTGTCCTGTCGGACGGTGCGGTTGCCGGTACGCCGTCGTCCGAGGCTGTAGAAGCGGCCGCACCGCCGGCACTCAAGGCGACACAAGCGCCGAAATACAACGCCAAGCCATGTTGCACGCTATGCCCCCATGCCGCCGATCCGCAGACTTACGCCGGCTCGAAGTTCATGAGCGACTTCCGCGTCCTGGTCGACGGTCGCCATGGCTGGCTGTTTCGTACCGGCCTGGATCTGACCACACAGTTCAATGTGCCCGATGAAAGCCTGGTCCAGATGCATCGGCTTAGTGACGCACTGCGCCAGCGTGGTACGCAGATCGTCATGGTCTATCAGCCGCCACGCGGGCTGATGGACCCCGACGAGCTGACACCCCAGGAACGACGCTCCTATAACCTGGAATCGGCACGCAACAACTATGCGTCGACCCTGCAACGCATGCGCACGGAGGCCGGGGTGATCGTGCCGCCGTTCGATCGCCTGGTAGACGAACATAAGGGGTACGACTATTACTTTCGGCGCGATCATCACTGGACCGCCGCTGGCGCAAAACACACCGCGGAGGCGGTTGCCGACACCATGCGCAAGCTCCCAGGCTTCAGCACGATTCCGCACAAGCAGTTCGTTACGCATACCAACGGCGTCATCGGCAAGCCCGGCACGCTGCAAAAAGTTGCCGAACAGTTGTGCGGCGGTGCCTATTCGATGCAATACGAACCGATCTATGTCACCGATCCGGTAGGCGGCGACAGCTTGCTCGGCACGACATCGCAACCCGACGTAGTACTGGTTGGCACCAGCAACAGCGATACGCTGGGCGGTTACAACTTCGCCGGTTATCTCGAGCAGAGCCTGGGCGTCGATATCTTGAACGTATCCATCACCGGTGGCTCGTTCGAAGGCTCGCTATTACATTACCTCGCGAGCAAGGAGTACCAGCAGCATCCGCCAAAATTCATCATATGGGAAACGCCTTATCAGGACTATCCCGACTCCGAACAAAGTGCCTACAAGGTGTATCGCCAGGCAGTTCCGCTGGTAAACAATGGCTGCAAGGGCAAAGCCGCGATACTGTCCCGCACGGTAAACCTGCGCCAGGGCAATAATGAACTGCTTTTCAATGGCGGTGGCGCAATCCGACCGCTTGTCGGCCGCAACTACCAGCTTGAGTTCCAGTTTAGCGATCCCGGCGTAAAGGACCTGGCCGCGGAAGTCTGGTATTTCAGCGGCATGAAGGAGTCGCTAAAGCTGCACTTCAAGCAATACGTTGACAATGGTGGACGCTTTATCGCGGAGCTGCGCTCGGATCGGCCGGATTATGCAGCGGCCACCGTCATGGGCGTGACCATGTTGTTGGACCAGGCTCCAACGAAGCCTCTTAGCGTTACCGCGCAATTGTGCGAGCGCGGGAGCTCATCGCAACTTACGGCGCAAACCAGGTGAACCCATGAACCGCTTCATCAAACGTGGCTGCGGTCGACTGCTTTTCATTGCAGCGCTCGCATGGTTACCTTTCTTTGCCGATGCACAGGCGGGTCTCGTACCGCCGCCCGGCTATTATGCGGAGGTAGTGCAAAAACCCGACAAATCGTTCACCTGCGATCCACCGCCGCAGCCCTACACCGAAACTCTGGATTTTCCCAGCAAGTACGAAGGTTCCGGCAAAGCACGCGATCAGTTCAACGCCAGCGCCAATGCAGCTTACAAGGAGCGCAGCGAACCCATCAGCCAGATGGAAAAAGGCGTCAACAAGCTGGTCGATAAATACATGCGCACTGGCAACCCCGCCACGCTGCAGTGTGTGATTGGCTGGTACACCAAGTGGGCCGATGCGGGTGCCCTGCTTGGCGAATCGACATCGTACTCCGGCAAGGCAATGCGTAAATGGTCGCTGGCCAGCCTGAGCGGCGCCTTCCTGCATCTACAATTTTCGCGCTCGCAACCGCTGGCCGCGTATCCGCAGCAGACTCAGCAGATCAAAGCCTGGCTAGGCCGCATCAGTGACAAGGTGCTGAAGGAATGGGATCTCAGCGAGCCACGGGAGAAGATCAACAATCACTTCTACTGGGCCGCCTGGGCCATCATGGCAACCAGTGTGGTGGAAAACCGCCGCGACGAGTTCGACTGGGCCGTCAAGACATACCGCATTTTTTCCAGCCAGGTGGATGCCGACGGTTACCTACCTAACGAACTGGCGCGCCAGACACGCGCACTGGGCTATCACAATTTTGCGATTACGCCGATCGCAATGATTGCAGCGTTTGGCAAGGCCAACGGCACGGACCTGGCTGGCGAGGGTAATGGTGCGTTGACCCGCCTGGCACAACGCACCCTGCAAGGTATCGACGACCCGAAGATTTTCGAGGCAAAGAGCGGTGGATTTACTCAGGTGCTCGAGGACGTATCCAAGCAGAAAACCGAACTTGCCTGGCTGGAACCCTACTGCTGGGCTGTCGGTGGATGCCAGGGGACGATGGCAAAGAAAGCCGATTCGCTCCGACCGATGAAGAATACACGTCTAGGTGGAGACGTCACGACGACATTCCATCCGACTGAGTGATTGTCGACCCCGGCGGCCGCCGGCGCGCTTTGGTGAAGTCTTGGGAGGCTGCCGCAACTTTTTCGCTTTTTCCTGGCACTCACTTCTATCGTGACTTTCCCTGGAGCGGTGCTTCCGTGGCCCATGGCTCAACCACCGCTGCCGGATTGTTAGGCGACACCGCGACACGCGACTACAGCAGGAAACTGAAGCTCTTCAATGCCTTCGCCGAGCCGGAGCTGCGTGAGGCAATTGCGAGCCTGGCGTTACGACCGGGCATGAATGTCCTGGACGCTGGCTGCGGAACAGGAGAAGCGCTCGGATGGCTGGCAGCCGAAGTGAGTCCCGGCGCGGTTGTCGGCATAGACATGGCAACAGCACATGTCAATGCCGCTCGCTCCGTCGCACCCCAAAGCAGCCTGGTGCTCCAGGGCGACCTGCTCGCGCCGCCGCTGGAGCCGGAAAGCTTCGACCTGGCCTGGTCGGTCAATGTCATCAATCATCTGCGCTCTCCATCTGCGGGCGTCGATGCTTTGCGCACTCTGCTCCGACCCGGCGGCCGTATTGCGCTCGGTCAGAGTTCGCTGCTGCCGGACATGTACTTCGCCTGGGATTCCCGACTGGAACGCCTGGTCAACGAAGCGGTACGTCAGTACTACCGCGATCGTTATCGGCTCGACGAACGCGACCTGGCCGATGTTCGCGCGATTTTCGGCTTGTTGCGTAAGGCAGGGTTGAAGAATGTCCGTGCCCGTACCTTCATGATCGAACGTGTCTCCCCCATGCGGCCAGCGGATGAAAGTTATCTTGTCGAGGCCATTTTTCGCGATACATGGAGTGGGCGTCTACAACCTTACCTATCCCAAAGCGATCGGCAAGCATTGATGCGCTTGTGCGATCCTGCGCACGCGGACTTTGCGCTACGCCGGGATGATTTTCATTTTTTGCAGACTTTCACCTTGGCAATCGGGGAAGTTTGACGCAAAAAGCGCCTCTCCCCTTTCTCTTCGGCGGAACCATTTCCCTCTGAGGATCCGCCATTTCAATAAGAACAAACAAAGCCGATCCCGAGCAAAAACCCAGCGGGTTCATGCCAAATCGAATAGCCATATTTCGTTGACAAGGACTTCTTTACTACCCTCTAATGCCTCCACAGGCCGCCGTCTTTGCGCCCAATTGCATCGAAAAAAGGCCGATCCATGAAACGACTTGCCCGATCCATCCTTTGCATGGCGATGTCGTGCATCGTCATTCCGGCGACTGCGCTTACCCAGGATGCATCGGAGGTCAAGCCGATGGCGACCGCGACCCGTCTACTGCGAGCGGCAGCCAACGAGATAACCGAGGCGCTGGCGCATCGTTCGCCGATGCAGCCTTTGGGGCAGTGACGGCCAGGCTACGCCAGAGCGCGGCTCAATCCGTCTTCGCGTCACGCGCCGCCACAAGCAGCGTGTGTGCTACCGATTGCAGAAATCGCGCCGGTCCCTGCTTATGCAGGGCACCGCCACTGCTGAAAGCACCGTCGATGACGATGCTTATCGTCAGAGCGAATTCCTCGGGGCGGGCTAGTTCCATGGCCTGCGCAAGCCCGCCTAGCCTGCTGCGCAATTCCATCTTGTGCGCGGCGGCAACAACGCGTGCGGGATGTTTTTCGTCCGCATATTCGGCCGCGATATTGATCTGTGGGCACCCCCGGTAACCTGGGCGGACCATGCGATCGCCCATCCACTGGAGCTGCGCGAAGAGCTCGTCCTCGGCCGAATCCGGGTTCGCCGCCGCATCCCAGTGGCGCCAGAAGTCCCGATCCTCCCTCAACAGGAACTCGCGGATCAGGTCGTCCTTGGTAGGGAAATAGCGATAGAGGCTGGTCTTGGCCACTCCCGACCTGGCAACAATCAGGTCCACTCCGACCGCCCGGGTCCCCTCCCGATAGAAGAGCTCGCTGGCAACCTGCAGGATGCGCTCACGGATATCGGTCGCATGCTGATACGCGTTCAGAGGATGACCTCCCAGGTCATTGGCTTTCCTCAGGAACATTAGTACAAATGACCCGCTGGCGATACAGATCTGTATCGCCGCTTTTCTCCCACTATGATGAGTCGACACCATGTCTCAGCAAGCCAAAGCGGAAACCTTCCGGGCGCTTCATAAGTCGTCCGAGCCACTCATTCTGTTCAATACCTGGGACGTGGGCAGTACCCGCGCTGTCAGCAAAGCAGGGGCCAAGGCCATTGCTACCAGCAGTTGGTCCATTGCTGCAGCGCAGGGATTCGGCGACGGCGAGAAACTCTCGCGCGAAGTGCTTCTGGGCGTAGTCGGCCAGATCGTCGCATCGACCGACCTGCCGGTGACGGTGGACCTGGAAAGCGGCTACGGCAAAGACGCCGATGCCGTAGCTCAAACCGTTCGAATGAGCATCGAAGCCGGCGTCATCGGTTGCAATCTCGAGGATAGCGACCCGGCGACCGGCAGACTGCGACCGTTGGACGAAGTCATTCAACGGATTGAAGCAGCAAGACGTGCGGCCACCGATGCGTGCCCTGGCTACTTCATCAATATCCGTACGGACGTGTTTTTCCAGAAACCCGCGGCCGAGCACGATGCCGCCATGGCCCAGGACGTCATCGAACGGGCAAAGCGCTATGCCGAGGCCGGTGCCGATGGACTCTTCGTGCCCGGCTTGACCGATGTGCCGTTGATCCGGCATATCGCCTCGGCATCGCCCTTACCGCTCAACATCATGCGCACGAGCGACGACCTGGTCATTTCCGATCTGGCCGAGGCCGGCGTCGCAAGGATCAGCCATGGCCCCTACCCCTACTTGGTCGCCATGAGCGCCCTGGAGCGAGTCGCCAAAGTTTCCTGATTCGCCATTCACCGCATGGGATACACGGCCAGCCGCATTGCGCTGGCCCTTGTGGCGAACCACGCGTTAAATCGTGCACCTCCATACGCCCGCGGAGTCGCACCGTGAAAGTCGTCTTGCTCGCTTTGCTTATGACCTTGTCGCTTGCCGTGCCACTGCATGCCGAGGATGCCGATACGCATGCGACCGATCGCATGCAGATCCGGCAACTGATCGAACGTTTCAAGGGCACCATCGTCGCCAAGGACGGCCAAGCCATGCGTGGCATGTTTCTGCCTGGCGGCTCCCGACGACAACTTTACGGTGGCCGGATTCGAGCTGCAGGCACTGGACTATCTGCTCAAGCCGATCGACGATCAACGATTTCGCGAAGCGCTGGACAGAGCCCGTGCCGTGCTGCGCCACCGCGCACACGAAAGCGTTCCCGAGACCCCGCGCGCCTGGGCAGAGCGTTTCACGGTGCGTACCGGACAACGCGTCGCCGTCGTCGAGGCCGATGATATAGACTGGATCGAAGCCAACGACGATTATGCCGGCTTGCACGTTGGTTCGCGTGTGTACTTGCTGCGTGAGCCGCTGCATCAATTGAGCGTGCGCCTGGACCCTCGACGGTTCCTGCGCATCCATCGCTCGACGATCGTGCGAATCGATCGGATCGCTGAATGGGAGTCGCTGTCCAATCGCGATTGTCTGCTGCGCTTGCGCGACGGAACGCCGCTGCGGGCAAGTCGTACCTATGTCGATCGGTTGCGGGCGGCGCTTGAAGCAGGATAGTTACAGGCTGATGCAATAGCTTGCCTCTCCCTTGTTTACCAAGCCAGTTTGGTATGTATCGGCACGCCCGCCTTAAGCGTCAGAGTCACCGGCGTCCGCTCAGCAATATCCGCAAATCGTGCGCGCTGCTCCTCGGTCAGATCGCCTTCCAACTTCAGTACGCGGCGAATCTTCGCCGTATCGCCATCGCGCTCGAACAATAATTTGACACTCGCCGACACGAGCGGCCATCCCTTGCGCTCGGCATACATCTTCATGGTCATGACCGTGCAGGAACCAAGACTGGCGAGCAGAAGCTCATAAGGCGACGGACCTGCGTCTTGTCCGCCCAGAGCCAGACCTTCGTCGGAGATCAGTTCGTGGCTACCGGCCTTGATGGACACGGCGTAGCGCGCTTCGCGAATAATTGCGGTCGCATGGGACATGCAGTTATTTACTCCGATAGTACGTAAGAAGAGTCTGGCATCAATCGTCAGCTGTAGCCGATGGAGATTTTTGCCACTTTATAAAAACATATCTTTGTGTGATGGCGCCCACAATAATTCGCAGGATTAGGCAAACAATCGGCAGAATCGGAGGGCACCTCCAAGCACAGCCTCTTTCATACTATTCGCCCCCCGCAACTACAAGGAGTCATCCATGCACTACAGGAAACTTGGCCATACCGGCTTGCTCGTCTCGGAACTCTGCCTGGGCACGATGACCTTTGGCGGCGAAGAAGGCCAGATCTGGGGTCATGTCGGCAAGCTTCAGCAGCAAGAAGCCAACAGCATCGTTGGCCGCGCTTTCGATGCCGGCATCAACTTTCTCGATACAGCCAATGTTTACGCCAACGGTCAGTCGGAAATCATCACCGGTCAGGCGCTGAAGGATCTTGGCATCGCGCGTGAGGATGTCGTCATCGCCACCAAGGTATTCGGCACCACCTCCACGGGAACCCGCAACTCGCGTGGCGCATCGCGCTACCACATCATGGACGCAGTCAAGGCTAGCCTGAAGCGCCTGCAGACCGATCACATCGATCTCTATCAGATCCATGGCTTCGATCCGGTCACCCCGATCGAAGAAACCATGCGTGCGCTCGACACGTTGGTGCAACAGGGCCACGTCCGCTATATCGGCATATCGAACTGGGCCGCATGGCAGATCATGAAGGCGCAAGGTATTGCCGATCGCCTCGGCCTGACGCGCTTGGCCTCGCTACAGGCCTACTACACCATCGCCGGTCGCGATCTTGAACGCGAGCTGGTGCCGATGATGCGCAGCGAAGATGTCGGCCTGCTGGTGTGGAGTCCCTTGGCCGGTGGCCTGCTCAGCGGAAAGTACGGCCGCGACCGTCAAGGCGAAGCCGGTAGCCGCCGCACCACTTTCGACTTCCCACCGGTCAACGTCGATCGCGCCTACGATTGCATCGATATCATGCGCGGCATTGCCGATGCGCGTGGCGTATCCGTGGCCCAGATCGCTCTGTCCTGGCTGTTGCATCAAGAGGTTGTCACCAGCGTGATCATCGGCGCCAAACGCGTCGAACAGCTTGACGACAACATCGCCGCCACCGGCATCGCACTGAGCACAGCCGAATTGGAGGCCTTGGACAAAGTCAGCGCGTTGCCAGCGGAATATCCAGGCTGGATGTTCCAGTTCCAGGGTGGCGAGCGCAGGGAGCAGTACGAAGAGGCTATCGGCAAGCGTCGCTGACGGCTCAAGCGCGGCGCGACTGACCGGTTGCGCCGCCTCATGCTCAGCCTGCCGCCAGCGCAGCCCTCGCTTCCTTCTTGAAACGCAGGATTTCTTCGCCGGATGCGAGATTCTTGCCGATCAGCTCGATCACTTCCTCGGTATCGCTGGACGCCTCGAACGCCTCCTCGCAAATCAGGCCGGCGATCGGGCCCAGATAGTTGAGCGCGACGCGTTCGATAATTTCCGCAGCCTGACTTCCCGGCGTCACACGGCCCGACGGTGCCACGGGTGCCCTGGCGATCTCCGGCGCCGACGTGGCCGTACGAGCATCTCCAGCGCCCAGCCCACTCGGTGGCCCGGACTCGAAACCGCCCAGCAGCCAGCGCTGCGCCGCCTCACTGAGCTTGCTGCGACCGGCCGGCGCGCTGCCCGGATCCGGCTGGAAACGGCCACGCCCACCTTGGGTGTGCGATAGCAGTTGCACGGCGTCGTCACCGCGCGAACGGCTGTAGATCACGTCCTCGATCGTACCTCCGCGCATGCGGATGGTGCACGAGTGGTTGTCCGCGGTAGCGATAAAGAAAAACCCGGAGGACTTTCTTATCGCCAGCGCCTGCAACTCACGCAATATGTCGATCAGGCTTCGAGACTCATTGGCCATGGGATCCTACCTGCGACAGCGGTGCCGTATCCATTTGCTTCTGTCTCAACGCTTGCTCAATCGCTCCATTGCCAGACGCACGCTGTTGGAAAGACGCGCGATCGCGCGGGCAAGGGTGCCGATTTCGTCTTTCAGATTAACTTCGTCCAAGGTGTGATTCCATTTACCCAAGCTAAGTTCATCGGCGACCGCCGTCAGGCGCTGCACCGGCTTGAGCACGCGACTCCAGATCAATGCCGACTGCAGCGCCAACAACAATACGCAGATCAACAGGCCGATGCCCACAATCCACATGGATTGGCGATGAATCTGGCTGTCCACGTCGCTCTTGGGATAAGCCGCCACCAAAGTGAACCCCCAGCCCGGAACTTCCTGCTTGCGAATGACCCAGTCAGCTGGATTCTGCGTAACGACTTGCTCCATCGTTTCCGGCGACTGCGTAATGCCGGTCTTGGAATGGAAGCGCAACTTGCCTTTGCCGTCGAACAACGCGATGAAGCCCGAATTGAGCACGCTCGCCTGGCTGATCACGCGATCGAGCGCATCCAGATCGGTCTTGTAGCCCACGTACCAGATACCGATGACGCTATCGTTGGCGCTGAAGATCGGCTCGTAGCCCGTCACATAGGGGCTGCCAAGAATATCGACCACCCCATAGAAACTCGTGTCCTTGCGAATATTGACGATCACCGGACCATTCGGGTCCAACTGGGTGCCCACGGCGCGACTGCCATCGTCCTTCTTCACATTCGTGGCGATGCGGATGTAATCGTCGTTCCCCGAGCGAGAAAAGATCGTCGCGGTGCCGCCCGCAATACGCGTAACGTCGTCGACGAGATCGAAATGATTGGCCTGGCGCTCCGCGCCGAATTGCAGGTCGTTGACCGCATGGCCGGCAACATCCACCTGTGGCCCCGCGGCAGGATGGCCGAGACGGTCGCTTTCATTGCGCAACAGTCGCATGGAGCTCTTGACCTGATCGAGCATGATCGACCGGGTTACGGCTAAAAGGCTCTGCAAGGCATTCGTCTGGCGATCGATCGCTCCACCGGCTTCCTCGCGAATCCGGGTCGCCTCCGAGGCCGCCAGAATCCACGCCGACGCGGCAACCGCGATCAGCACCAATGCCAGCACCGGCAATAGCAGGCGCACTCGTAGCGAGCGTTGGAACATGTCCTTCCCCTGATAATGAAGACACTTCAAGCCAGCCCGCTCAGGCCCCTGTCGCCGCGCGGACAATCAACTTTTCTTGCGGCATGCGGCCTTGTTGGTTATCTGCATGCCCGTGAAGAATAACCGGCCCCCAGCTCATCGAGGCGCGGCTCTCTCCACACGTACTGCCATCATGCCATTACCACGCGCGGTTTTGTGATGCATGCCGCAAAAGTTAAGGTCGAATCAGTGACTTACAACGAAAAAATGACGGTAGCAAGACAAATATGCGACGTATTCAGTCGCGCGGCAAGGTGAATTTAAATCGTTCCAAATGGTAAGCGCAATCATCTGCGCTGGACCTTACTGAATAAACAAGTATCGATCTGTTGCAGCGCAGGATGACAGCCCGGTTTCAGTCGCCCATCCTGCCGGCCGCAAGAGCGTGCGGGGGCACGCAAATTATCCAAGCCGCCTTAGGGGAAGTACATGAGTCGTCGCCGCCCGGCGCAATCGTTAGTCGTGCCTGTTTTTCGTCCGCATCCGTTGGCCGCCGCTTGCGCCGCGGCATGCCTGCTGGCTTTCAGCGCAGGCAACGTGCGTGCGCAGGAACAACCCCAGGACACGACCCAGCCTGCGCCACCCGCAAAGCAAACCGCTTCCGACAAAGAGAAGCACCCCGCCAATCCTGACAGCGTGAGCAATCTCGATACGATTACGGTGACCGGCATTCAGGCGTCGATCCAGAATTCGCTCAAAGCCAAGCAGAATTCCGACAACATCATCGAAGCGATCTCCGCCGAAGATATTGGCAAGCTGCCCGATAGCAGCATCGCCGAGAGCCTGGCGCGTCTGTCGGGCCTGGCGACGCAACGTGTCGATGGCCGCGCCAACCAGATCTCGATCCGCGGCCTGTCGCCGGATTTCGCCGGCACCACCTTGAACGGCCGCGAGCAGGCGACGATCGGCGAGAATCGCGGCGTCGATTTCGATCAGTATCCATCGGAGCTGATCAGCGGCGCAGCCGTCTACAAGACACCGGATGCCAGCCTGATTGGCCAGGGCCTTTCCGGTACGGTCGATTTGCACACCATCCGGCCGCTGGATCTGCCGCAGCGTACGCTGGCAGCGAATCTGCGCGGCGAAACCAACTCCTACGGCAGCCTCAATCATGGCAGCAACGTAGGCGATGTAGGCCATCGCGCGAGCTTTTCCTACATCGATCAGTTTTTCAATCATACCCTGGGCGTGGCAGTCGGCTTCGCGCAGCTCGATTCGCCGGTACAGGAAAAACAATATCAAGCGTGGTGGTGGAGCCTGAATAATGGATCCGGCGGCGCCGAAACCAATTGGGGGGCGCCGCATACACCGGGCATGCCGGACAACGTGCTTTCACAGGAAGGCATGCAACTTCGCGCTAAATCCGAGAATCAGTTGCGCAACGGTTTGATGACGGTGCTGGAATGGGCACCGAACGAGCACTACCACTCGATGCTCGACCTGTACTACTCCACGTTCGATCAGAAGACACATTTGAACGGCGCGCAGTGGTCCAGCAGCCCGTACGACAATGTTTCCTACACCAATGTCGGTGTAGTACCCGCCGTCCCCTACCCGATCGTCACCACCGGCCACATCGACGGCCTGAAGGCGATCTTGCAAAACGACTACACCAAAGAGAAAGACAAATTGTTCTCGGCGGGTTGGAACAATCAGTTCTACTTCGGCGATAGCTGGACGATTACGTCGGATCTGTCCTATTCGACCGCCAAAAAGAATCTGCACGATGCTTATCTGTTTGCCGGTCTACCGGGTCAGGCGACCAGTTCCACCGATTTCTCGACGCCGGTGGGCCAGGGCTATCCGAATTTCACGCCAAGCGTCAATTTCGGCGATCCGTCGGCTATCTTCTTTACCGATCCGAATAATTACGGCTACGACGGCCGCGAGGAATACGATCGCCAGAAAGACACGATCAAGGCCCTGCGCCTGGAAGTGAGCCATCCGGTCGGGTGGATTTTCAGCGATTTCAACCTCGGCATGAATTACTCCGACCGCAAGAAGACCAAGCAGGCAGACGTCTATTTTGCATGGCTAAACGGCAACGGTTCGGACGCGGCGACCTACGTGCCGGGTTATGCGCTACCGATCGATCCTTCCTTCCTGAACGGCATCACCGACCTGAGTTATGGCGGTATTCCCGGCATCGTCAATTACGACGTGCTTGGCGCTCTGGCTAATCAGTTCTACCTGACCCAGCGCAACGGTCAAGCTGACTGGAGCCGCAATTACACAGTCGAAGAAAAAGTTCCGGTTGCCTATTTTAAATTCAATATCGATACGACAGTCGATGGCATACCGCTGCGCGGCAACATGGGTGTGCAGGTCGTACATACCAAGCAGACGTCCGACGCCCTGCAGACCAACGGCGACGCACTCGTGGGACGGCTAAATGGGGGAACCAGCTATACCAATGTGCTGCCCAGTCTGAACCTTGTCGCCGAGATCGGCGATAAACAGTACCTGCGCTTTGGCCTTGCCAAGACTATGGCGCGCGGACGTATCGACGACGAGAAGATCGCCTCGTCCGCCAGCGTCTCGCTAGTCACCGACGGCCCGGCCGCCGGGCAAGCGCTTTGGTCCGGTTCCGGCGGCAATCCACAACTCAAGCCGTATATCGCCGTGGGCGCCGACCTGTCCTGGGAAAAATACTTCGGTACGTCCAGCTATGTCGCCGTGGCGGTATTCAACAAGAACCTGCTCAACTACATCTACAACCAGACCGTACTGAACTACGACTTCTCCAAGTACATCAACGACAACCCCACGTTGACGCCCAGCAGCAATATCGGCTCGTTTACCCAGCCGCAAAACGGCTCGGGCGGCAAGATGCAAGGCCTGGAACTGTCCGGTGCGCTCGAAGGTGCCCTGATCACGCATGCGCTTGATGGTTTCGGCGTGCAGGCCAATTTCTCGCTCACTAACAGCACTCTCCCTGTCAGTGCGGTATCGACCATTCCGGGCAGCCCATCCACCCTGCCCGGCCTTTCGCGCAAGGTCGCCAATCTGGCGCTCTACTATGAAAAGCACGGTTGGTCCGTACGCATCGCCGAACGCTATCGCTCCTCGTTCACGGGCGAGGCTGTCGCCTTGTTCGACCAGTTGGGTTACACCATGGTGCTGCCTGACAAGCAAACGGACTTCCAGGCCGGCTATGCCTTCACCGAAGGCCATTGGAGCGGTTTGTCGATCCTGCTCCAGGTCAACAACCTGACCAATTCGCCAATGAAGACAGTGCAGGTGGCCGGCTTGCCAAATGGGGTGAGCGTCAGTCGTCCGCTCGAATACGATACCTACGGCCGCACAATCATGTTCGGAGTCAATTACAAGCTCTGAGCCGGTGCCCCGTGTACCTATGTTCTTCTGCGTCTCGTCTTGAACGGATACAGGAGTGAGTGAAGAGAAGCGAGGTATGGAGAAGGCCAACCCGTACGCCGGCCCTGCCTGTATTTACTCTCTCACTCTATTCACTCACTCCTTCCTCGAGAAAAGCCGGTGAGGGAAGCCAGAATCGTCATATCCATCTGTTAAAGCAGCAACGTTGCTATTGTCCGTCTCTTCAGGGGGAAGAACGTCATGAGCAGAATGTTGTTTCGAGGCTTGCAGGCCACGGTGGCCATCGCGCTCGTTGGACTGGCTGCCGGATGCGCAACCGCACCCGGCGCACAGAGGCAGGTATCGTCCGCCGCGTCGCAACCGCGCGCCATGAGCGATCTATCGGTCACAGCGATCGCCCCGCCTCCGGCCCCCCAGACTTCGACCGGTCATCCGGTGAATTGGTGGTTCGCTTTCAAATTCAATGCCAAAGCGTTCCCGCTTTGCGGTGCCGGCCAAACCGAAAATTGTCTGTTCGGGGGCTCGCCATCGACCAATAGTGCCGGGCAGCAGTTCGTCACCGCCAACAGCGAGAGCGGCCAACTGGTGAAGGGCGACACCTGCCTTGGGCAAACGTTGCAAGATCCTATCGGTGCGACATTCAACGAGGTCTACAACGGCTCGCTCTTTTATGTCTTATGGAACGATCAGTTCTACGACGATCCCACCATCCCCGGTTGCACACAGGAGTGCTCGGCACCCTGGGCGCACTCCAAGGGCATGGTGGCTTGGGATGCGAACGGCAACGGGTTCCTGATGCAGGTGACGACGCCATCGTGGCCAGGTTCGGGCAGCCAGACTAACCCCCGTGCGGCCGGCAATACCCTGGCTTGCGTCAGCAATGACAACAACATGAAGTTCAGTCAGCACTTTTTCTCGCTGCGTTTAACCAAGAATGACCTGGTCAAAGTGCTTACGGCGTTGGGCAACGCCAGCGTCGCGACCGATCCGAGCAATCGGCAGATCGTTTCAAATGGCGGACCGAGCGATGTGCAGTCGTTAGTCGCGGCTTTGGGAAAACAATCGGCTAGCACACAGGTTTCAGTCGATACCTTGTCCACGGGTGTGGAGATGATCGCCAAGCCGTCGCGACTCAACGTGCCGCCGTGGCAGATGGTGTCAGCGCTGCTTGGCGGACAACCGCTCAAGGTCGCCAACTGGTGGACGACGCCGGACAAGATTCCTGCGACGACCGCAGGCACACCCATCCATTGCTGGGATGCCTCGCTAGGTACGCCGGGCGCTGTCGAGAGCGCGACGAGCGGAACCTGGGATGGCGTCAAGTTCGGGCTACAGGGGGGTGCCAGCGCGGACCATAACCACGCCAAGGTCGCCGTCGGCACCGCAGCTGGCAGTGACTTGGTGATCTTTGGCGATATGAACGAACAGGGCTCGCTCAGCGGCAATTGCAAGGCGGCTCAGAACGGACGTGGCGGCTTGTTCTTTGTCGTGCACGATGCGGCATTGAATCAAGCCATGACGAGCCTGATGGACGGCCCCTGAGCCCATAGCTGCCCAGCTTGCAGGAGCGACTTCAGGGAACATCGAAGAACCCTATTCTACTCGTCATCTCAGCGCATGCTGGGATCCAGCGCCTCGACGCTTCGGCGTGTTAGAGGCGCTGGTTCCCAGCTCTAGGCCCTTCTTTTGCGGGATTCGCCGGACGACAGTGAAAGCTGAGGTTTTTAGAGTTTCCCTTCAGGGAACGTCTAAAAACCTCGCAATCGCCCAAATATAGCGAAAGCGGATCCTATCGTTGTGGGAGCGACTTCAGTCGCGACAAGGACTTGCGGTGAGGCACGATTGTCGCGACTAAAGGGAACCTCTAAAAACCTCTCAATCGCCCGAATATAGCGAAGCGGATCCTATCGTTGTGGGAGCGACTTCAGTCGCGACAAGGATTTGCGGTGAGGCACGATTGTCGCGACGAAAGTCGCTCCCACAGAAAGCAAGTTTTTCGAGATTCCCTAAAGTCGCTCCCACAGAAAGCAAGTTTTTCGAGGCTCCCTTCAGTCGCGATAAGCCGTGAAGTAACCGCGCCTCCCGGCTGAAGCTGCTCCCACAAGATAGCCAGGCCCCTCGAACCGCTCCCTAGTGAACCGTCGACTCAATCGCACTGTCCTTGCAATGCTTCGAAGCAAGCACCGGATTACAACGCACAGCCACTCCACCCGGGAATCCGACAGCGTAACCATGCTCGGATGGCTCGCCCGCCGGATAATCCGTGCTGATCATCTGCGCACCGCTGCCGATAATCGCATCGCGGCGCGTACCATCGTTATGCAAGCCTTGGCCCTGCGCAGGATCGTCGGAACGCGTACGAACGAGGTAACCACGACGCACCAACCCATCGATCTCTTCCGCGCCGCACTCATTGCATTCGGTAAACGCCGCATCCGGGGCACCCGGCGTGGCATTGGTAAAGATCAACCGGCCCTTGAGCGAGGGATGCCCATCGAGGTACACCGATTCCATCTTGCGTTGATCCAGCAAGAACACCACCTTGCCGCGCGCCTTGGCTACGGTCGGCCAACCGCCGGCTCGCACCGCCTCGTCCAGGCTGGCATGCGTGCCGCGAACCTGATCCGGTGTAACGATCTCGTCAGGTGAGAACACAGAGGCAATCTCCTTGTCCAGCGCATCGAACACCGCCGGCGTGAACGGCTCCGGCTTCACGCTGGGAATCTTTGCGTGCAGTTCCTCCTGCTTGGTCTCGACCAGGATGAACAGCGGCGCATGACCAGGATGAGCTTTGGACCAGGCGCGGACTTCGGCCAGGCAGGCGATGAATGGCTGGCAATTACTGCGCTGGTCGATGTCTTGGATATGCATGACCTTGAACCCGGGCTTGTCGAACGTTCCCGGCGGCGCGATCGGCGGATCGTCCGGCAAGCCGGCGATATCGATCATATGGCTGATCGACGGGTTGGCGTAGAGACCGCCCTTGGTATCGGCAAAGACATCGAGCTCGATCTGGCGCACACCATCGTCCAATTGGCGCGTCAACGGCGGATGGCGATAGTCGATGGCGGCAAGTACCTGGGGCGCCTCGGCCTGCATCAAGCGCGTCGCGCTAGGGGCGAAGCCGACGTGATAACTATTGTGCGTGCCGATGACTTGAATCTGGTTGATCCGCAGACTGTCGTCCGCGGCGAATGCGGGCACAGCCAGTGCAAGCAAGCCAGAGGCAAGCAGGATTTGGCGAGTAAACATGGGCAACATCCTGAAAAGAAGTGACATCAAAGCGCGGTAGCTTTACATAGGGCAAAACCTGGGTCCGACAGCGAGGGCGGCGGATTCGTCGTACCCCAGGCCGACGGCGTCGATCCCATCACCAGCTTCAACGTACCGCCCTTGGCGATCTCGCCATGACGGAACCAAGCCTGGTTCAAGGGATGACCGTTGAGCGTGGCGGACTGTACATAGCGGTTCACGCTATGACCGTCGAGGTTCTCCGCTTCGATGGTGAAGGTCTTGCCCCCGCCCAGATCGATATCCACCCGCGGATAGGACGGCGTACCGATCAGGTAGACGTCCTGTCCGGCATTGGGATAGAACCCCATCGACTGGAAGGCGTACCAGCTCGACATCGCACCGGAGTCGTCATTCCCCGGAATACCGCTACGCGAGTCCTTGAATGCTTTGTGCAAATACGTCACCAAGCGGTCGGCCGCACGATCGGGGCGTCCGGCCCAAAGATAGAGATCGGGGATCAGGAAACCAGGCTCGTTGGTGATATCGAAATGCAGCCCATCGAACGTGGCATCCAGGCGTTTGACGAAAGCCTCATTCCCACCTGACAGCTCGATGAGGTGCCGCACATCCTGCGGTGCGTACAGCGAGTACGTCCACAAGTCGCCCTCGTAGTAGAAATCCGGCCAGGTACCGCGCCGCACGAGGTACTGCGGCGCCCAACTGCCATCGGCATTGCGCGGGCGCAGGAAGCCGCCGATGCCTTCCTGCTGCCAGGAAGCGTCCCATAAGTTCGCCCAGTTGCCGGCGTGTGCCTTGTAGAGCGTCGCCTCGCTCGTGTGACCCAGTCCGCAAGCCAACTCGGCGATAGCAAAATCGTTATAGGCGTACTCGACAGTACGCGACCCGGCACGTTCGGTCGGCTGGGCGATATAACCGAGCTTGTTGTACGTGTCCAAGCCGCCCCTGCCCTCCTTACGTGCATCGGCCGGCGGCACCGTAGCGTCCTTGATCATCGCCTTGAACGCCGTGCCGTAGTCAATGCCGCCAAGCCCTTTGACATAGGCGTCGGCCACCACGATGTCGGCATTGCTACCGCCTTGGGTGCGACCGTTGTCGTTACCCACGCGCGCGTCGGGCATATAGCCGGCATGACGATAGGTATCGATCAACGAGCGCAGGATGTCGCGCTGCCGATCCGGCGCGATCAACGTCAGCAAAGGTCCGTCGCTGCGGAAGGTATCCCAGATCGCCTGGAAATCGTCGTAGTACGGCTCAGTGGAATGCCATTTCGGATTCTCTCCGGTGTGATCCGAAGGCATCATCATGGCGTGGTAGAGCGCCGTGTAGAACTGGCGGCGCTGCGTGGCACTGGCACCGCCGATCTCGATGCGGCCCAGCGCCTTGTTCCACTGCGCCACCGCCGCCTCGCGCACGACATCGAAATGCAAGCCGCGCACTTCATCGGTCGCATTGCGATGAGCCTGCTCGGCGCTGACGAACGAGATACCGACCTTGGCCTGGATTGCCTGGCCCGCCTGAGCCCGATAATCCAGTACCGCACCGATCGGTTGATCGCTGTCGATGTGCGCCTGTTGCGCCGTACTCAACGCGGTGTCGACCCAGGTGCGCGCACCGACAGAAGGTGTATCGACCATCACATCGAAATACACCTCGTACTGACCGCCTTCGTTCCAGCCACCGATATAGTGGCCGACCCCGGTAATTTCGGTCGGCGAGACCACATGGACTTCGCCGCCGAGAAACCGCTGAGATTCTTCACCCTTGCCTTTGACCAGGAGGTCCAGGCCGAGCGCAATATGCGCCTCGCCCGCCTGCTCGAAGGTGTACCGATGCACGCCCACGCGGCGGCTCGCCGTCAGCTCGGCTTCGACACCGTAGCGATCGAGTTTGACGGCGTAGTAGCCAGGACTTGCGCGCTCTTCGCTGCGCGGCGAATGCATATCGCCTGGATCGAACGTACCGGTCAGCGGCATCAGGCGAATGTTCTCGTACTTGCCCGAGCCACCGCTCAGATGCAGATGACTGAAGCCGCGGATCTCGCCTTCGCTCTTGAACCCCTTGCGGCTACCGAAGCCGTTGACGTCCGGCCCCAGCTTGACCATGCCGAACGGCACATTGGCACCGACGAACACATCGCCGAACCAGTCTTCACCGATAAAGGGATCGACGTCGGCGACATGATCGGCCGCCATGGCCGCTGCGGGACCGAGCAGCGCCAGGCCGACGGCAAACGAGAAAGCGCCGCGGCGCAGACTTGCGTATGGTTTTCCGTGAAACATGGTCGATCGTTCGCCTTATCAGAAGGTGTAAGTCATCTGGACGGTGTAGTTGCGCCCGGCGAGGTAGTAGAACGTCGGGTTGCTCGCCGCACCGTTGCCCTGGATGACGCTGCGATGGTCGAACAGGTTATTCAAGGAAAGTTGCAGCCGCAGGTCAGGCGCGAAGCGGTAACCGAGATTCAAGTTGGTGTAGTTGTAGGCCGGCAGGCGTGCGTTCGGGTTGTACTTCGCACCACTGGTCTCGCCTGTAGCGGTATAGCGCGCACCGACGTACTTGGTGAGGAACGAGCCATAGAAGGCTCCCTTGTCATAGATAAACCCGATGTCAGCGGTCGAGCTCGGCGCATTGGCAATCTGCAAGCCGGTGGTCTTGGAGTACGCACTGTTGATACTGCCGTTGGCGGTGAAGCTGAAACCCGACTGACCTAGAACGCGGGTCAGTTCGGCCTCCACGCCCTTGTAGATCACGCCGCCCTGGTTGAAATACACGCTGATCAGCGAACCACCGGGGCCGATAGGCTCTTCGACGCTGTTAACCAGATTGCCGAAGTCGATGTAGTAGACGTCCACATCGGCCACCATATCGGTCGTCTTCCACACCACTCCAGCCTGATAGTTCTTGGTTGTCTGCGGGTCGAGCTTGCTGCTGTCGCCTGAAAGGATCGTCACCTTCGGCGCCTGGAAACCCTCGGCCCATTGTGCATAGCCGGAGAAATTGGAACTGAAGCGGTAGTTGACCGCCACTGCGCCCAAGTTGGTACTGAAATGCCCATTGCCGTCCACCGGCGAGAAATTGGACACGCCGTCGATTGTGCGATCGAAATTCACGTGCTTGAAACCGGGCACAATGCTCAGGTTCTCCAACGGGCGCCACTCCACTTCGACATAGCTCTGCGTGGTATTGGAGTGTGCATTCGTGTCGATGATCTGGTCGTTAGGCTCGCCGGCAAGCGTATGTGGCGTCATCGTGGACAGATCCACGGTCACCTCATGCTGGCTCTGGTACGCGCGCTCGGCCCAGATGCCGGCTCGCAAGGTGCTGTCGAGCCAGCCGCTACCCAGGTCCTTCTCCGCCCTGAGCATGTCGCCCCAGGCGCGATAAGCCGAGTGATTGACCGCACCAGGCACGCCACCGTGAGGCAGAAGCAGTTGGTTCGGCGTATTGCCCAGCAGGTCGACACCGCCGGGACCGCCATCGCGCAAGCTATAGGTATAGAGCTTGTTGTCGAAGCGCCAGCTGTTGTAATCGCCGTGCAACTGAAGATATTCGAAATCGGCGTGCCGATCGTCGATGTTGTAGGCGTAGAAACCTTGCGAATCCGGATCGGTATTCAGCCCACCGAAATCCAGGCCATAACGATCGGTCTGCTTGCGCGGCTGTGCCGTAAACGTATTCCAGATGACCTTGTTGTAATCGGCCACCAGGGTTGCCGTGGTGTGGTCGCCTAACGGCTGCTTGATCTTGAACAGCACGTTGTCCTGGCGCAGCCCGGCGTTGTCGAGCAAACCATCGGTTTCCAGATGGCTGTAGTTGACGGAAGCTTGCGTGCCGATGTTGTTGAAGGTGCCAGTATTGCCCTCGCCGGCAAGTTGCCAGGTATTGCCGCTGCCGAACATGGCCGATACCTGACCCGAAGGCTTATCGGTCGTCGGCGCGGAATAAAGGGCGACCGTGCCGCCGAACGTAGCGTTGCCGAGATTACTTGCGGTACCCGGGCCACGATCTACGACGACCTCACCCAGCGAAGGCGCAGGGAAGAACGCCGTTGTCGCATGACCGAAAGCGCCCGGATCGCCGAACGGGATGCCGTCGAAGGTTACGTCGTACTCGCCATCCTGGAAGCCGCGTACCGTACCGCTTTTGCTGGACAAACCCGCACCATTCGGCGACGCATTGATCGCCGAGGGTGTCAGCTCAAGTAGCGCAAGATAATCGTCCTTGGGCGAAGCAATGGTCTGTATGTAATTACGATTCAAGATCGATTGCGGTTCCAGCTCAGACAGGCTGGCTTGCGAGGGGGCAAGTGCTGATGCCGACCCTGGCGGCGCGTTATTGGGATCATCCACTGCGGCGGACACCGAAATACCTTGCAGATTACTGGCATTCTGCGCGGCCGCACCGACTGTGCCCGCCAGTGCGACCAAGCTCAAGCTGAAACGAATTGCGTGATGCATGAACGTCAAGACTCCTGCTTTTTTTGCCGTGCAGTCGCCCGCAACGGCTGCCCCTGCGGGCCCGAAGTTGATGGTCTGGAAGCCGCGGATGTGCGACGATTTAAAAGAGTAGCTAAGACTATCGTTATGTCATGACAGCGGCTTGACGCTGATATGGCGGAGCAAGGCGCGCTTTTGCATATCAGGCATGCAGAATCTTGCCGCGTGGTGCTAATGTCGCGCCTTCAATTCGTATCCGATGAAACGGATACGCCGGAGGGGACAAGCATGAGCAGTACCAAGAAACGCGCGAAGCCAGCTCCGCGTGCGCCGAAGATCGATCTCAACACCAAGCAGCAGCCGACCCAGCAGCGATCGGTCGAAACGTTTGAGCTGATTCTCGAGGTAACTTCGCGCCTGCTTGGCGAAGTCGGAGTGGAACGCCTGTCCACAAACATGGTTTGCGAGAAAGCCGGCATCAGTCCTCCAGCGCTCTATCGCTATTTTCCGAACAAGTACGCCATCCTCAAGGAATTGGGCGAACGCCTGATGGCCTGCCAGAATCGCGCGTATCGCGAATGGCTGGAGGCGGAACAGAAGCTCGACTACGATGGCTCGCGCGAGGCGTCTACACGCGGCCTGCGCGATATGCAGGCGCGCATCAATGCGGCTACCCTCGCCTTTCCCGGCTCTGCCTGGATCATGCGTGCGCTTCGCGCGGTCCCGACACTGAGGCATATCCGTCTGGATTCACACGAATCGGTCTCGCAGACCAGCTACCAGGCGTTGCGCGGGCGCTTTCCGCATGCCGGCGAAGCCGAGCTGCGTTTATCGATGCGTCTATCGACCGAGGTAATGTATGCGGCAACCGAAATGGTCATCGACAATCCACAGATCGATGGCGACCTGATCAATGCCGAGGTTGCCGATATGGTAGTGCGGTATTACGACAAGTTTGTCGAGCGCGAAGCGGTCTATACCGAAGCGCTGAAAAAGCATGCCGCGAAAAAATCGGCGGTCAAGCGTCGCAAATAATGGAAGGCCTCTCATCCCGGATGAAGCGCATGCGAGACATGGAAATTTACCTCTATGCGCTCCCTCTTCCCTGGCAACGCCGCGGAAGAGGGACGTGATAAGGCGGCAGCTCCCTATGCAAACTGCAGGGTCTCGGTCAGATCCCCAGGCGCCACGCCACCGGCAGCCAGCATCGCCTGCTCGCGCTCAAGCAGGCCCGGCAACTTCTCAAGCCCGAAACGCCGCGTAATAAAGCGCGCGATCGAGCCCGTGTCGTACATCGTATGCTCTACATGCCCACGCTTGGCAAACGGCGAAATCACCAAGGTCGGTACACGCGACCCCGGCCCCCAACGATCGCCCTTGGGCGGCGCGACATGGTCCCACCATCCACCGTTCTCATCGAACGTCACGATCACCGCCATCGATTTCCATTGGGGGCATTTACGCAGGGCCTCGACGATGTGCGCGATATGCCGATCGCCGGCATCTACATCCGAATAACCCGAATGCATGTTCAAATCGCCTTGCGGCTTATAGAACGTTACCTGCGGAAGTTTGCCCGCCTCGGCATCGGCCACGAAACGATTGCCTGGCGCAACATCCCCCATGCCACCGTCGCGCAGGTGCTCCTTACGCGCCTCAGTGCCAGGTGCGAGCTGGCTGAAATAGTTCAATGGCTGGTGATGGACCTGGAAATTGGGGCGTTGCGGAAACTCGTCCGCATGCTCGCTGTCGCGCCCATCCAGCGCCACTTGCCAACCACCGGCGTACCAGGCCCAGCTTACGCCCTTGGCGCTGAGCACGTCCCCGATCGTGGTGTGCGACTGCGGGGGCAATGTATTCGGGCTCTTGGCATTGGCCAGTTCAGGACGATCGGGATCGGGCAGTTGCGTCGGAGCATAGGGCGGCCCCATCGTGTTGACCACCCAGAAATCCGGCGACAAGGCACTGCGTGACGCAAACTTCGGCTTGCCATGCATGGCGCTGTGGGGCGAATCCTCGCTCTGCTTCAAACGGATCCCCTTGGGATCGTCGCCTTCCACCTGTGCAATCTGCATCCACGCGGGACTCTTGTCGGCGTTCGGATAAAACGGCGGCCGCGCGGCGACCAGATACTGATGATTAAGGAACGAACCGCCGAAGGTGCCCATGAAGAAGCGGTCGCAAAGCGTATATTCTTTCGCCAGTCGCCAGAGCCGCAGATTGACCGGAGCGTCCCCGTAATACCCCATGACCAGGGCTCCCGAATCGCCCCAGGCAACGAAACCATCGTTCTTGCCGCCGTTGATCTGCAATTGGTTCTGGTAGAACGAATGCCAGAGGTCGCGCGTCACCAGTCCGTGCGGCAAAGGATCGCCATCGGGCGTGTGCAGTGCGAATGGCATATTGGCCAGACCGGCGATGTCCTTCTCGCCAATCAAGTAACGGCGATGGTTGACCGTCTGTTCGTGTTGCACCAGCCCGCCCCAGATCGGCGGCAGGGTTTCGAGGACGCTGCCGTCTCGATCGACCTGTCGGTAATCTTCCGGCCTGAGCGATGAGAGCGGACGCTCCACACCGGGGAAATCGGCAAACAGGTTGTTGAAACTGCGGTTTTCCGCGTAGATCACCACGACATGCTGGATATGCTTTTGCAGCAGCACGTCCAGTTCGGCTTGCGATTTCGGCGCAACAGCATGCGCCGCATGCTCCTTGCCCTCGACCGCACCACCGGCCGCCAAGGCGGCACCGGCAATCACCATGCCGCCCAGAAGGCGACGGCGCTGTGGATCGACCGGGGCATCAAAGGTATCGATAAGAATGGAATCTTGTTTTTTGTCGCTCATGGCGTATCGCAGAAAAAAACGAAAAGACGGCCAGATGGCTGGATACCATCGGTGGGTGGGGACGGGCCAACAGAGTAGAGTTGGGAGACTGCGACTTGGTTACAAGGGGGTAGTTCGAACTCCGGGGTGAACCGGCTCACATCTAAGCCATCGCTAAGCCTCTGCGGGCAATAATCCCCCTATGCACATTCTGCTGATAGAAGACGATCCGCTGCTTGGCAAGGCTGTCGAGCGTGCCCTGACCCAGCTGACCTATACGGTCACCTGGCTGCGCGACGGGCGCGAGGCGGTAGCCGCGGTAAACGACCGTATGGTGGACCTGATCCTGCTCGACCTGGGCCTTCCGAACAAAGATGGCTTCGATGTGCTGCTGGAACTTCGCCAACGCCGAATCCGCACCCCGGTGATCGTCATGACGGCCAGAGACGGCCTGGAAGCCCGGGTACGCGGCCTGGATGCCGGAGCCGACGATTATCTCGTCAAGCCATTTCACCTGGACGAGCTTGCCGCACGCATCCGCTCTACCGCACGACGCGCACAAGGCCTAAGCGACAATCGCATCGAAGTGGGCGCACTCAGCCTGGACATGACCACTGCGGAAGTCAGCTTCCGGGGAGCCCCGGTGGAGCTGACACCGCGCGAATTCGCCCTGCTGCAGACCCTGATGGAGCGCGCCGGCCGCGTCGTGCGCCGCGCTCAACTGGAAAGCTCTCTCTATGGCTGGGACAGCGACGTCGGCACCAACGCCCTGGATGTCCTGGTCCATGGCCTTCGGCGCAAGCTGAGCCATGACACCATCAAGACAGTTCGCGGTTTCGGCTACACGATTCCGCTGGAGCCGCAATGAAGCTCCATAGCCTGCGCGCCCGGATCCGCTGGACGATCATCGGCTTGCTGGCCACCGTCCTGCTCCCACTGGGCATGCTCAGCTATCAGCGCACGATTGCCGAGGTAGACGAGCTCTCCGATGGGCGTCTGGCGCAATCGGCACGCACGCTGGAAGCGCTGATCGGCCACGACAGCTTTGCGCTGGGCTCGCCGGAACACGCACCGATCGATGTGCCGGCCTTCGCCGCCGATCCGAAAAACACGCCGAGAAACGCGCGTACTTATGAATCGGAGGTGGGCTACCAAGTGGTCGATCGCCAGGGCAATCTGCGCATCAGTACCTCCAACCTGCTTGGCATGCCGGCGATCGAAGCGCCTGACAGGACCTTCAAGGACGTCGCATTCGGTGGCTACCGCTGGCGTGTGTTCACCCTGCGCAAGGCAAGTGGCGAACTTATCCGTACCGCCGAGCGTTATGACAGCCGTGACGAAATCGCCTACGCACTCTGGATACAGCATGGCCTGCCGTTGTTTATCGGCATTCCCTTGTTGGCCATCCTGGTCGGCTGGGGGGTGCAGCGCAATCTACGACCGCTGGATGTACTGGCCGACAAGCTCTTCATGCGCAAGCCCGGCAGCCATGCGCTCTTGACGCTGGAGAATGCACCGTCAGAATTGCAGCCCGTGCTCGATGCGCTGAACGAGCAGATCGCGCGACTCGAAGAAGCGCTCGAACGCGAGCGCCGATTCAGCGCCGACGTCGCGCACGAGCTGCGCACGCCACTGGCTTCGACCATGATCAACCTGGAAAGCGCGATGCATGCGCGCGATGCCACGGCATCGGAAAGCGCGCTGATAAGCGCCACCGAATGCCTGGCTTCCCTGGCGCGACGCACCGAGCAGCTTCTCGCTCTCGCACGGCTGGAGGGAGCGCCTGGCAGGCAACCGCTCAACCGGGTCGATCTGGTCGCGGTTACCGGCGCAGTGATCGACGAAATGGTGGCCGTGATCGTCACCAGCGGCGTGGAGCTGTCGCTCGCACCATTGCCCGACACCCTGATCGTGCAAGGCGACGAAGCCGCACTGCGCGCTTTGCTGCGCAACCTGCTCGAAAATGCCATGCGGCACGTTCCGGCGGGCGGGCATGTACAGTTCGCCTTGAGCCAGACACGCTATGAAGCGGTTATCGATGTCGTCGACGATGGCCCGGGCATTCCAGCAGAACGGCGTAGCCAGGTTTTCGACCGCTTCCATCGCGAATCGAGCAGTCGAGGCGATGGCTATGGCCTCGGCCTGTCGATCGTCAAGCGCGCCGCACAAATGCATGGCGCCAACATCCAGTTGCTCGACTCGCCGCTGGGCCGCGGCCTGCATGTGCGCGTAGGCATTCCCTTGCCGGACGATTCACAAGCCTGAACCCTGCGAAGCTGTTGCTAAGGTAGCGACGCTATCGTGACAGGCATTCGTCGGTTTCGGGAGCCAGGCTTGGAACGCCCTTACGCGCCGTTGTGGCTGCTCGCATTTGCACTGGGGTTAGGTGGCTGTGCGCATTACAGCCCCATGCCGTTGCCCGCTCAAGCGGCATCGGCACGCACGGATATCGGCAGTGCGCCGCTCAGCACGGTCGAGATCGAGCGACAAGTGCTGATGCACGATCCCGAACTGCAAACCGCCCGCGCCCGCCACCAAATCGCACAGGCGCAATTACTCCAAGCCGGCATCCTCCCCAATCCCTCGTTCGACGCCAATGTCGGCTATTTATTGTCCGGGCCGGGCGACGCGACGGCGTGGACCCTGGGTTTGAACGAGGACATGCAGGCCTTGCTGACGCTTCGTACGCGCCGCAGCGAGGCCAAGGCAGCGGCGAACCAGGTCGATGCCGAACTGCTCTGGCAGGAATGGCAAACGCTAGGCAAGGCTCGCCTGCTGGCGGTGGATATTGTCGAAGATGAAGCCTTGGCCATCGTGCAGCACCGATTGCTGGAATCCCTGGACACTCGTCGCGATGCGTTACAGCAGGCACTGGAGCGGCACGCTATCGATCAACTGAGCGCAGCTCCCGACATAGCCGCCGCCGCAGATGCCCATGCTGCCTGGGATGAATTGCAACGTCGCTTGCTCGACGAGCGTCAAGCGCTGAACGCCATGTTGGATCTGGCGCCAAATGTCCATGTCACCCTATCGGCGCTACCTGAAAGTCCGCCGCTCGATAGCCGGGCCGTAACCGCCGCCGCGGATCGACTGGCCCAGCATCGCCCGGATCTACTTGCGCTGGCGGCCGGGTACGCGGCCCAGGATGCGCGGTTACGCTCCGCACTGCTTGCTCAGTTCCCACCATTATCGTTTGGATTTGCCGCTGCCCAGGACAATAGTCGCGTGCGTAGCGGCGGGCCAGCAGTGACATTCGCCTTGCCGATATTCGATCGCAATCAAGGCGCTATCGCCGTCGAGCGCGCTACGCGGCAGCAACTGTACGACGAATACGTGGCGCGCCTGCGCCAAAGCCGCGATGAAGTGCTAGGGCTGCTTGCCGAACACGAGCAGCTCGGCGCGCAGCGGCAGGCATTGGCTTCGCTCGCGCTTGCCGACCGGCAGCGCCAGCAAGAAGCCGACATAGCATGGCGCAGAGGTTCGATCGATCTGCGCACCTATGTCGATCTCATCATGGCCACTGCGACTCGCGAAATGAACCGTATCGCCCTGGAAAAAGCGGCGCGGGAACAGCGAGTGGCCATCGACATTTTGCTCGGTACCGGACTGCCGGGCGCTCTTCCTACGCAAGTGACCGCACCATGATCATCTTCCGATATGTGGGCCTTGGCGCCCTGCTCGCGCTGGGTGGCTGCGGTGCCGACTCAGATGGCGCCCCGCCTGTACCGAGCGCCTCCGTCACGGTGCAGGCCGTGCGCGAGGGAAGCCTGGCGCATACGGTTGTCGCCTATGGCGGCACGCAACCGAGTAGCGAAGGCACTATGGTTTTGAACATCGACGCACCGGGACGCGTAACGCGCCTGTGGGTCGCGCCCGGCGCGCGGGTGGTGCAAGGCCAGCCCTTGCTGCGTTTCGCTCCGACACCCGAAGCTGTCGCCGCCTATCGCCAGGCGGAACGTGCTGTGAGCGTCACCGAGGCGGAGCGCACCCACACCGCCGAATTGCTCGTGCAACATCTGGCCACACAGGATCAACTCAACCAGGCCGATAAAGCTGCCAAAGACGCTCAGGCTACTCGCAACGCGCTACGAGCACAGCAAGGCAGCGGCGTCTCGACGCAACTGACCGCGCCTTTCGATGGCATGGTGACCTCTATCCAGGCGACACCGGGGGAATGGTTGGCCGCGGGCGCCTCGTTGATGACACTCGCCAGGAACAACGGAGCGATCGTGCGCGTCGGTGTGGAGCCGATGGCCATCGAAGGGGTTAGCGCCGGTGACACGGTCGATCTGGCCGCACTGGACACGGGCTACGCCTTGCACGGCAGAGTCGTGCATGTTGCAGCGCAGTTGGACAGCCAGACACATGCTTTCGAAGTCGACATCGCCACGGATAAGCAACCCTTGGCCGGCGAGACCTATCGTGCCGAAATCACCGTGGGTACCTATCGCGGCTGGTTATTGCCACGCGATGCCCTTGTCGGCGACGACGCTGGCTGGCGAATTTTCCAAGTCGCCGGCGACAAGGCCCGTGCCGTCGAAGTGCATCTGATCGGCGAGCATGGCGAGGCCAGTGTCGTGGCAGGCAAGCTGGACCCGTCGCAGCCGGTTGTCGTGACCGGTGCCATGCAGCTCGACGATGGTATGGCGG
>NZ_DATCRY010000229.1:0-2479 GCF_036568765.1 Dyella sp.
GGCTTCGTGCGCACGCCGCTGGTGGAGAAGCAGATCCCCGAGCAGGCGAAAGAGCTCGGTATCAGCGAGGCGGACGTCATCAAGAACGTGATGCTCAAGGATACCGTCGACGGAGTGTTCACTACCGTCGAAGATATCGCGCAGACGGCACTGTACTTGGCGACTTTCCCGTCGGCTGCGCTGACGGGTCAGTCGATCGTGGTAAGCCACGGCTGGTACATGCAGTAACGCCATGAGCAGCAGCAAAGGCAGTCAGCTGCGCGCGTCCACCGCCACAGCGGTGGGCGACGCGGTCGCGCGCAATTACGGCACCGTCGCCCTGGTTCTCCAGGGCGGCGGCGCGCTCGGCGCCTACCAGGCCGGTGTGTACCAGGCGCTGGAAGAGGCATCGTTGCAGCCGAACTGGATTGCCGGCATTTCGATCGGCGCCCTGAACGCGGCCATCATCGCCGGCAACCCGCCGGAGCGACGTGTCGAACAACTCGAGGCATTCTGGCGCGCGATCTGCCAGTTGCCGCTGCCGGCGTTGTCTGCCGCGCCTTTCGATCCGGCGAACTGGCCGCTGCCCTGGCAGAACGGCATGAGCGCGTGGGCGGCCTGGCGCAGCCTGATCGAAGGTCAGCCGAGCTTCTTCCTGCCACGCATGCCCTCGCCGTTATGGCATACGCATGCCTCGCCTGCGACGACGAGCTGGTACGACACCTCGCCGCTGCGCACCACATTGGAGCGCATGGCCGATTTCGATCGCATCAACGATCCGCGCCAGATGCGTGTCTCTGTCGGTGCGGTCAATGTACGCACGGGCAATTTCGCGTATTTCGAGAACACGCGCGGAAAGCTGATGCCTGAGCACTTCATGGCATCGGGCGCCTTGCCGCCCGGTTTTCCCGCCGTGGAGATCGACGGCGAGTTCTACTGGGACGGCGGCATGGTCTCCAATACGCCGCTGTACAAAGTGCTGGCCGAACGCCCCTGCCACGATGCCCTGGTGTTCCAAGTGGATCTGTGGAATGCACAGGGCGAGTTGCCGCGCGATATGGCGGCCGTGGCCGAACGCTCCAAGGAAATTCAGTATTCCAGCCGCACGCGCTTGATTACCGAGTACATGCGCCTGAACCAGGAACAGCAGCGCATGCTGCACGACCTCATGGCCCTGGTGCCGCCGGACAAACACGACGACCCGGCCTATCGCCGTGCAGAGGTTCGGGCCAGCGGTGCACTGACGAACCTGATCCACCTGATCTACCGCGACAAGCCCTATGAAGGGCACTACAAGGATTACGAATTCAGCGCCGCCAGCATGCGCGAGCATTGGCAGAGCGGTTTGACCGACATGCAGCGTACGTTGGAAAACCCGCACTGGCTGGATGTGCCTGACACGGAGCACCCCTTTATCACCCACGACGCGCACCGCAGCGAGGAAGGCACGCGTTAGACTGAGGGTTTCCTCGCCAGGATCCCTCGCATGACTCTCAAGGCTGCATTTATCGGACTCGGTGCCATGGGCGCGCCGATGGCAGAGCACCTGCACGCACGCGGGCTGCTGCATGCCGTGGCCAATCGCAGCCGCGCCAAAGCCGAAGCGCTGGCGCAACAACTAGGCGTCAAAGCGCCGGCCACGCTCGCCGAGCTTGCCGCCGAATGCGATGCCATCGCGTTGTGCGTGACCGCCGACGCCGATGTGCTTGCCACGGTGGAGCAGCTTGCGGCGGGACTGAAGCCAGGCACGGTCGTTATCGATCATTCCACCGTCGCGCCCGACACGGCCAAGCGCGCCGCAGCACGACTCAAGCAGGCCGGTGCGCACTTCATCGACGCGCCGGTATCCGGGGGCGTGGAAGGCGCGAAGAACGGCAAGCTGTCGGTGATGGTCGGCGGTGAGGCCGACGTACTGGAGCGCATGCGTCCTGTCCTCGAAGCCTATGCGTTGCGCGTGACGCATCTTGGCGACGTCGGCGCAGGCCAGGCGACGAAGGCCGTCAACCAGGTGCTGGTGGCGGGCATCGCACAGGCGGTGTGCGAAGGCCTGGCGTTGGGCGAAGCGCTAGGGCTGGATCCGGAGCGGCTGATTCCCACGCTTGGCGCGGGCGCGGCGGGCAACTGGTTTCTGGAAAAGCGTGGCGCGACGATGCTGCGCAACGAGTTCTCCGTGGGCTTCAAACTGGCGCTGCTGCACAAGGATCTGCAGATCGTGCGCGGTATCGCCGAGCAGGCAGGCACGAGTCGTCAAGTGATCGAGCGTTCGCTGGCCGATTACGCCGAGCTGATGAGCCAGGGCTATGGCGATGACGATATTTCGGGGTTGATCCGGTTGAAGCGGGGGCGGTGAAAGAGCGCTCCCCCTCACCCCAGCCCCTGAGGTATCCCCACGTTTTTCACGTAGAGATGCCGGTGTACACCCAAGTCAGAGGACCGCTGGAGATGGCTCGGATGAATTGCCGTAGTTGGTTTTTGGGAGGCCACCAGAGGTGGCGTTTGA
>NZ_DATCRY010000230.1:0-14081 GCF_036568765.1 Dyella sp.
GGCATGGATCTCAATTTCTGGAACGCCAATGGTTTGGCAAGCAGCACACAACTGGGCGGCGGCAGCGGCGTCTGGTCCCAGCCCAACGCCAATTGGACCGATGCCACCGGCTCCATCACGGCGACGCGCCAGCCGGTCAACTCTTTCGTAATCTTCGGTGGCGCATCGGGCACGGTGACGGTGGACGATGGCGGTGGCACCCAGCCGGTTACCACGCTGGGCATCCAGTTCGCGAGCGACGGCTATCGGTTGAACGGCGACATGCTCACCTTGGTCGGTACGGTGGGCAGCCCACTCACCGAGTTACGTGTCGGCGACGGCAGTGCCGGCAGTGCCGGCTGGACGGCGACCATCGATAACGTATTGAGCGGTGCAGGGATCAACAAGACCGGCTTAGGTACCCTGGTAATCAACGGTGCGAACACGTACACGCAAACGACGGAATTGAGTGCGGGTGCGCTATCGGTTTCCAGCGATGCCAATCTCGGTGCGGCGTCGGCAGGGCTGGATTTCGAAGGTGGCACATTGCAAGTGACCGGCACCGCGTTCAACAGCACCGCGCGCGCGGTAAGCCTGGGGGCGGGCGGTGGCGGCTTCGACATCGCCGATGCGGGCAACACCTTTACCTTGAGCGGTGCAATCGGCGGCAATGGCGGGCTCACCAAGCTTGGCGCCGGCACGCTGGTGTTGAATGGCGCCAACACGTACAGCGGCGGGACGACGATCAGCGCGGGAACGCTGCAAGGGAACGGCGCCAGCTTGCAGGGCAATATTGCCGACAACGCGGCGCTGGTATTCGATCAAAATGTCGACGGCACTTTTACCGGTGCGATCAGCGGCAGCGGCAGCGTGACCAAGCAAGGTGCCGGCACGCTGATATTGAATGGAGCCAACAGCTACAGCGGTGGCACCGCTATCAGCGCGGGCACATTACAAGGCGATAGTGCAAGCCTGCAAGGTGCGATCGTCGATAACGCCGCGCTGGTTTTCCAGCAAAGTACGGACGGTACATTCAACGGCACGATTTCCGGCAGCGGCAACCTTACCAAGCAAGGTGCCGGCATGCTGACCCTCAGCGGCGCCAATAGCTACAGCGGCGGGACGACTGTCGCCGCCGGCACATTGGCGGGTAACACGGCCAGCTTGCAGGGGGATATCGTCGACAACGCCACATTGGCCTTTAACCAGGGCAGCGACGGTACTTTTGCAGGCACGATCTCCGGCACGGGCACCCTGGTCAAGCAAGGTGCGGCCACTCTGACGCTTACCGGTGTCAACAGCTATAGCGGTGGTACCACCGTCAGCGCCGGTACGCTGCGGGGCAGTACCGCCAGCTTGCAAGGCAATATCGTCGATAACGCCACACTTGCCTTCGACCAGGCAAGCGACGGCACGTTTGCAGGTGCGATCTCGGGTATCGGCACTCTGGTCAAACTCGGTGCCGGCACCTTGATTCTGTCCGGCGCCAATTCCTATGGAGGCGGTACCACGATCGGCGCCGGTGTATTGCAGGGCGATAGTGCCAGCCTGCAAGGCAATATTGCCGATAACGCGGCGCTGGTGTTCGATCAGGCCGGCAACGGTACGTTTGCCGGCATGATCTCCGGTAGCGGCACGGTCACCAAGCAAGGTGCCGGTACGTTGATCCTGTCCGGTGCCAACACCTATACCGGCGGCACCACGATTGCCGCGGGTATCTTGCAGGGCGACAGCAGCAGCCTCATCGGAACCATTACCGACAACGCCGCGCTGGTGTTCGCGCAGAACAGCGACGGTACGTTCGCTGGCAGCATTGGCGGCAGCGGCACATTGACCAAGCAGGGCAGCGGAAGCCTGACGTTGACCGGCGCCAATCCGCTCACCGGTGCAACGACCGTACAAGCCGGCACATTGATTGTCGGCGATGCAGGGCATGCGAATGCATCGCTGGCCAGTCAGGTGACAGTCGCCGCCGGTGCGACGCTGGGCGGCGTGGGTAGCATCGGCGGGCTGGACCTGTTCGGTACGATCGCTCCTTCGAGCCTGACCGATCCGTTGAATGTGCAGGGCAATGCCGTCCTGCACAGTGGGTCCACGTATCAAGTGGGTGCGAATGCGGATGGGCAGAACACTGCATTGGTTGTCGGCGGTACTGTAACCATCCAGGGCGGCAGCGTGTTGGCCATCACCCAGCCCGGTAACTACAAGCCGCAGACGCAATACACCATCGTCACGGGTGCGCAAGGTGTCAGCGGCCAATTCGCCGGCGTACAAGCCAGCCTTACCTTCCTGACGCCGACGTTGAGCTACACGGCCAATGCGGTCAACCTGTCCTTGCAGCGTAACGCGGTGAATTTCGTCGATGTCGCGCTTACGCCCAACGAGAGGAACACGGCGACCGGCCTGGACGGTCTGAACTTCGATAGCCCGGTCTATACCGCACTCACCTTGCTCGACCCGGTCGGCGCGCGCCATGCCTTAGACCAGCTTTCCGGCGAAGTGCATGCCAGCACGCAGACAGCGCTGTTCGACAGCAGCCAGCAAATCCGTGGCGCGGTCAACCAGCATCTGCTTGGCTTCGGCTATGGCGGGCAGACCATGCAGGGCGAAACGGGCGAAGGCGTTTCGGTATGGACCACCGCCTGGGGGCATTGGGACGATCACGATGCCAACTTCAATACCTCCCAAATGAAATCCAATGGAACGGGTCTGGTCATCGGCGCCGATCTGCCGCTCGACCAGGGACGCCTGGGTGTGCTGTTGGCCCGTGGACGGGACTCCACCCGAGTCGACGCGCTCGCTTCGGATACGCGCACGCGCAGCACGTATGCTGGCGTCTACGGCGGATCGGAGTGGGGCGCGTTCCACCTGCGTGGCGCGGCGGTGTATGCATGGCAGGATGTCCGTGGCCATCGCTTCGTCAGCTTCCCGGGTTACTGGCAGGCTGCCAACAGCGATTACGACGCACACACCGCACAAGCCTATCTGGAAGGCAGCTATGTCATTCCGCTCGGCCGGTTCACCACACTGGAACCCTACGCTCAACTAACGCGCGTACAGGTACATACCGATGGCTTCCGCGAACAGGGTGGGGCGGCGGACCTGTCGATCGATGGCGCGACTGCCAACCAGACCCTCGGCACGCTCGGTCTGCGCGGCAGCATGACCTTGGGCGACAGCGGTCTGCGCGGCTTTGCCGGGCTTGGATGGCAGCACGCCTGGGGCGATACCGACCCGAGCCGCAACCAGCGCTTCGTTGCCGGCGGTCCGGATTTCACGATCCAGGGTACGGCGGTAGCCAGCAATGCGGGCATTGCCGAACTGGGATTGCGGATGCCGTTGGGCAGGAGCGCCTGGCTCGATGCAGGTTACTTCGGCCAGTTTGCCGGTCATGCGAACGATCAATCCGCGCGCGTGACCTTCACCATGTCGTTCTAAGCAAGATTCGACCGTATGCGCCTCAGGAACAGGCGCATACGGTCGAGGAATCGATGCCATGCGTCCCATCACGCCAATCACTGTGTCGATGGATTTGATTCAGGCCGACCTAGCCGCGGCGCGGCCGATCTTTCTTCGCGATCTGTGCGAGTTGATCGGAACCCTCGATCGGGGGCGCGAGGTGAACAAGACGCCCGATACGGCGATGTGCGATGGCGGCTACCGCACCACGACGTATCGTTTTGTCGAGTGTGCACCGGGCTTGGCGGTGGTGGAGGCCGAGGTAATCGATGCTACCCGAGCGGTGATCAGGCTGGCCTTGTACCTCAAACCGTCGGCGTCGCTGCAACCTCCGGAATTGATCGAACGCTACGAGCTTCATAAGCGCGTTCACCACGATGGCAGCGACCAGTTCGAGCAGTACGCGCGGTCCTACCTGGGGGGCAATCTGCATCTGCACGTTCCCATCCGCGAGAGCGGGGAACCGGCGCCGACCGAAGTGCATATCTTCGCCGACCCCCGTATTTCCTCGCCTTCGGCCTATCAGGCACCGGTCTAGCGCAAGATCTTGCCTGTGCCGATAGTCACTGGCTGTGCCCGTTTAGATCGATGCAAAATCGATAAAACCGAACCGAATGGGGATAAGCCGTGCGTCGATCCAAGTCTTTCGCCCGCCTGCTGGCGGTTGCCTGCCTGCTGCCCGGCCTTGCCGCCGCGCAATCGGTCAATACGCTCAGCCCGCAGGAAAAGGCCGATGGCTGGCACCTGCTGTTCAACGGCAAGAACCTCGACGGCTGGCACTCCTATCTGCAAAAGGGGCCGGCCAAGGATTGGAGCGTGGACGGCGACGCGATCAGGCTCGAGCGCGGCCGTGTCGGGGACGAGAAAGACTTCGCCGATCTGGTGACCGATGCCGAATACGAGAACTTCGACCTGAAGCTGGAATGGAAGATGACGGCCTGCGCGGATGCGGGTGTGATGTTCAATGTCCACGAGTCGCCCGAATACAAGGAAACCTACGAAACAGGTCCGGAAATGCAGATCGCCGACCTGGTCTGCACCAAGCCCGACAGCCAGGTGCTGTACGAACGCTCGGGCGATCTGTTCGACCTGATTTCCTCCAATGTCGAGCGTGTGCGCGAGGCGGGGAACTGGAACCAGTTCGAAATCATCGTCGATCACGGTCACGTGCAGTTCTTCCAGAACGGCCACAAGGTCGTCGATACGCATTTCTGGGATGACGACTGGAACAAGCTCGTGGCCCACACCAAGTTCGCGCACATGCCGGGTTTCGCCAAGTACCACAAGGGACATATCTCCCTGCAAGGCACCGAGGACAAGGGCGAGGAGCCCATTCGCCTGTGGTTCCGCGACATCAAGATCAAGTCGCTTTGACCCAGGAAAGTTAGAAGCTCATCACGGTTTGCGGTCGTGAAAAATAACGTCGCATGACCGTGTTCCCCGATAATGTGCCCCTGACCTGCCGGCGGGGGCCGCAGGGAGACGGGGATTCTCAAGGAGGCAGGCCATGTTCGGTCGGAAATGGGCGGCGTGGGCCGTTCTTTTGATGGTTCAAGGAATCGGCGTGGCATGTGCCGCCGATCGCTCCTTCGACGGCGACTGGATCTACAAGCAGGCTTGCGGCCAGCATCATGCGGCCCATTTCACGCTGACGCAGAACGGCGATGAAGTCGCGGGCGACTGGAGCGACGGTACCCAGGCCAGCGGTTCGGATGGCAAGCTCAAGGGCGACATTCACGACGGCAAGTTGTTCGTGCGCTATTGCGGCAACGACGAATCGGCGGGCTATGCCGTCTGTCCCAACTATGAAGACGACGAAACCGATTATTTCGTGCGCGACGGCGCCGACCTGGTCTGGTACCGGATGCTCGGCAAGAAGGGCGACAACCGTTTCAAGAAATACGTGGTGTTGCATCCGTCCCATGGCCGGGCCGTGCCTGCCGATAACGACTGCAAGTAACAGCACACCGCAACGATTCCCGATTTAACGCGCGATGGAAGGGAGAATTCCATGCCAGGTTTGACGGATAACGAAGCCAGAGCGGTTGCCTATTTCGCCATCGGCGTCAGTTCGGAAGGCGGCGATCAAGCCTATCGCCTGAGTCTGGCCGGCAACATCGCCCACGATGCGCAAGGCCATGCCGTGCTGCAGCCGGTCGCCAATAGCGGTTACTCCATCGGCACCTTGCAGACCGATCTCGGCCAGGCCGGGCAGGGCGTGTCGACATCCCTTGTCGATGCCTATCAGGCGTGGGCACGCAGCAATCATCCCGACTGGGTGCTGGATGCGGCGCATCGTACCCAGACGATCAACGATTTGAGTCGCAACGGACGGCAGATCAATGCCGACGACGGCCGCGACCTGGATGCCAGCGTCAAGTCGCATCTCAACAGCTTCCTGGCCAGCGATGCCGGCGTCACCTTCGTGCACAACCGCGACGTCGAGCAGGTCGACAAGCTAATGACCGACGTGGTGACACCGCTGCGTGCCAGTACGCTTTATCGGCAGGCATCGTCCGACGATCAGGCGCGGCTGATTGCGATCGCCGCCAAGGCCTATAACCAGAGCGAACGCTGGGGCGGGCAGATCGTACGCGACATCGGCAACGGCACGTACCGCAATGTGGCTGACGTCAGCGGCGCGGTGAATCATATGCCCGATTACATGCAATCCGGGCGTGACGCAGCGCTGCGCGGTGCCGAGCTCTTCAATGCCTTGGAGCACGCCGGTCGTGACAGTCCGATGCACGGCCCTTGGCAGGACGTACTCGCCAATCCGCTGGTCAACCCGACACGCCTCGACGCCGATCCGGCGCATCCGCATCTCAACCCGGAATACCGCACCATCAAGGATGCCTTCGTCGATCCGACGCATGGGCGCGGCATGGTCAATGCGCTGGAGCGCGGCGGCTCGTATAACTATGGCAATCCTGCCACGGCCAACGCGCGGGGCTTCTATGCCGAAGGCCGCGATTTCGTCGAATGGGATCGTGCCGGTCACGGCAGGGCGTTCGTCAACGGTCAATGGAGCGAGCTGTCGCGCACCGATCTGACGCGTACCGTCAATGCCGATCACACGGTCGACCTCAGCATTCGTCGTAATGGCGCCGAAGAACGTCTGCTGCATATCACGCACCCGACGGCGGTACAGGGCCGCGGTACGGGAGGAGAGCATGTGCAAGTGCCTGGCACCTTGCGCGAACACGATCGCGGTGCTGCCGTGCATGATTTGCAGGCGCAACTGGCACAGCTAGGCTACAAAGATACCAAAGGCCATCTCTTGCGCGCCGATAGCGACTACGGTCCAGGTACTAAGGCCGCCGTGGAAGCGTTCCAGCGCGACCACCATCTGCACCCGGACGGCATCGCGGGCTCGGCGACGATGCGAGCCTTGCACGACGCGCAGCAGGCTCGCTCGCAGCCCAGCCCCGGTTTGAACGATGCAACGCATCCGGGCCATGCAATCTATCGGCAGGCGCTCGATGCGGTTCACCGGCTGGACGCACAGCAAGGTCGCACCTCGGATCAGCGCAGCGACAATCTGGCTGCGGCGTTGGTTGTGGCAGCCAGGGAACATGGCATGACCCGGGTCGATCATGTTGTGCTCAATGACAACGCGAGCCGTGCGTACGCGGTGCAGGGCGATCTGAACTCGCCGTTCAAGCAATATGCGGACGTCAATGTGGCGACCGCCGTGATGACGCCGGTAGCGCAAAGCAGCGCAGCATGGGAGCGAGCCAACCCACCGCAGCCGGCGCAGAACCAGCACGTGACGCCGCAGCAGCAAACGCAGCAGCGCACTGGGCCTTCGATGCATTAGTGCGTTTGTCCCCTTCCTGCAGGGGCGGCTGCGAAAGGGTAAACCCCCGCGACGGATTTCATCGCCTAGATTGCAACGGAGATCGTTACGTCACATCTCCACGGCGCGACCGGACTCCATCTCGCAATACATACCCCACTCCAAGCACTGTTCCAAGCGCCAGCAAAAACCACGTAATCGCATACGATAAATGGTTATTGGGAAACGATACGACCGTCAGCCCGCCGCGCGGCCAGCCTGAATCCTGTGGCGACGCCGCATCCGCATCCACAAAATACGGCGCTACCTGGGTCAAACCGCGTGCCGTCGCCATGGCCTCCACATCGCGCGTATACCACCGATCGGCAGCCACATCGTTGTGTCGCAGGAAGGCACGTGTTTCCGGCATGCGCAGCAGCCCGGTCACGGTCACCGTGCCTGAGCTGCCCGGAAGACACGTCGCTGCAGCCTTGCACTTGTCCACCGGGACAAACCCGCGATTGATCATCACGATTGCACCGTCGGCTTCGCGCAGCGGCGTCATCAGCCAATATCCGCTTCCCAGGTCTGTCGCCGTCCAGATCAGCACTTGCCGGTCATAGAGATACTCACCCGTGACACGCACACGACGATACTCGTCACTTGCGGCACTAATGCCTGGCCATTGCGAGGGGCCCGGCGCGTCGACCGCCGGCGCGTGGATCCGTTGATCGACCCGAGCGATCAGATCCAGTTTCCAGGCACGGCGATGAACCTGCCAAGTTCCCAGCGCGATAAAGCCAATAAAGATCAGCGCCCCGAAAAAGGCCCAGAGAAAAAGTGAAAACAGCCCGCGCGGGGCTCGTGCATCGTATGGTTGCGGCATAACTCGAGCGTCGAAAAGCGGCTACGGCAAGTTGGACATGTCCTGCATGCTTGCCGGCATCATGTTGTGATTCAAATGGTACATGATCCAGATCGAACCGCTGAGCGTGATCACTACCAGCACCAGGGTAAAAATCAGCGCCAGCATGTTCCAGCCACCTTCGGAGCGTGCATTCATATGCAAGAAGTAGATCATGTGCACCACGATCTGCACTGCGCCCAGCCCTAGCACGACCAGCGCCGTGGAACTGGATTTGGACAAGCCTCCGTGCATTACCAACCAGAACGGAATCGCCGTCAGGATGACCGCAAGCACGAAGCCGGTGACATAACCCTTGAGCGTGACGTGGATAGTCTGGCCTTCGTGCTCGTCGTGCTCATGACTGGCGTCGGTCGGTGCGCTCATGGCAGCACTCCCATCAGATAGACGAAGCTGAAGACGCCGACCCAGACAACATCCAGGAAGTGCCAGAACATCGACAGGCACATCAGCCGGCGCCGGTTCGCGGCGATCAGGCCTTTCTTCGCCACCTGGCTCATCAATACGATCAGCCAGACAATACCGAAGGTGACGTGCAGTCCATGCGTACCGACCAGGGTGAAGAACGATGACAGGAAGGCGCTACGCTGAGGGCCGGCTCCGATCTCGATCAAGTGGGCGAATTCGTGCAATTCGACGAACAGGAAGCCCGCTCCCAGCAGCCCGGTGATCGCCAGCCAGATCAACGTGCCGCGCATCCGCTTCTGCTGCATTTGCAGGACGGCAAAGCCGTAGGTGATCGAAGAGAGCAGCAGCAGCGACGTGTTGAGCGCTACTAAAGGTAGCTCGAACAATTCGCGCCCGGTCGGTCCACCGGCATAACTGCGCCCGAGCACGCCATAGGCAGCGAACAGGCAAGCAAAAACCAGGCAGTCGCTCATCAGGTAGATCCAGAACCCCAGCAGGGTCCCGTTCTGCGGATGCGGCTCCTCGGCGACGTGGAAAGCCAGCGCGGTGGGTGCGCCGGTCCCGGAGGCAGTCAGTGCGGTCTCAGACATGGCGGGCAAGTTGCTCCGTGCGCAGGGCTTCCGTGCGGGCCACTTCCTCGGCAGGAATGTGATAGTCGCGGTGATAATTGAAGGTATGCGCGATCGCCGTCGCCAGCAGAGCGGCAAAGGCCAAGCCTGCGGGTATCCACATATGCCAGATCAGCGCAAAGCCCAGTGCGGAGCTGATACCTGCAAGGACGATACCGGCGCCGGTGTTCTTCGGCATATGGATGTCGCGGAAGCCACCCAGCGGCCGGCGATAGCCGGCTTGTTTCATGTGCCACCAGGCATCGACTTCGTGCACCTGCGGCGTAAAGGCAAAGTTGTAGGCCGGTGGCGGGGAAGATGTGGACCATTCCAGCGTACGTCCATGCCACGGGTCGCCATCGTTATCGCGCAACTGCTCGCGCCGCATGAAACTGACCACGAACTGGACGATCGTACAGGCAATACCAATAAAAATAAGCAGCGCACCGACCGCGGCGATCTGAAACCAGATCTGCAACGACGGATCGTCGAAATGGCTCAGGCGCCGCGTTACACCCATCAGGCCAAGCAAATACAGCGGCATGAAGGCGACATAGAAGCCCACCAGCCAGAACCAGAACGAGCATTTGCCCCAGAACGGATCGAGCCGGAAGCCAAAGGCTTTGGGGAACCAGTAGTTGATGCCGGCGAACAGGCCGAACAGCACGCCGCCGATGATCACGTTATGAAAATGCGCGATCAGGAACAGGCTGTTGTGCAGGGAGAAATCCGCTGGCGGCACCGCCAGCATCACGCCGGTCATGCCGCCGATGACAAACGTCACCATGAAGCCGAGCGTCCACAGCATCGGCACGTCGAAACGGATGCGGCCGCGATACATGGTGAAAAGCCAATTGAACACCTTCGCTCCAGTCGGGATCGAGATGATCATCGTGGTGATGCCGAAGAACGAATTGACACTGGCACCCGAGCCCATGGTGAAGAAGTGATGCAGCCAGACCAGATAGGAGAGCACCGTGATCACTACGGTGGCGTACACCATCGACGTGTAGCCGAACAGCCGCTTGCCGCTGAACGTGGAAGTAACCTCGGAAAATACGCCGAACGCCGGCAGGATCAGGATATATACCTCCGGGTGCCCCCAGATCCAGATCAGATTGACGTACATCATGGCGTTGCCGCCGGCATCGTACGTAAAGAAGTTGGTTCCGACGTAGCGATCCAGGGCGAGCAGCGCCAGCACCGCCGTCAACACCGGAAATGCCGCCACGATCAGCACGTTGGTACACAGCGCCGTCCAGGTGAAGATCGGCATCTTCATCAACGCCATGCCGGGCGCACGCATCTTGACGATGGTCACCAGCAGATTGATGCCCGATAACAAGGTGCCGACACCGGCAATCTGCAAGGCCCAGATATAGTAATCCACGCCCACGTCGGGGCTTTGCGCGATCCCCGAGAGAGGAGGGTAAGCCAGCCAACCGGTCTTGGCGAATTCGCCCACGAACAGCGACATCATCACGAGCACGGCGCCGCCCGTGGTCATCCACAGACTGAAGTTGTTGAGGAACGGAAAGGCCACGTCGCGCGCTCCGATCTGCAAAGGCACGACGAAGTTCATCAGCCCGGTGATCAGCGGCATGGCCACGAAGAAGATCATGATCACGCCATGGGCGGTAAAGATCTGGTCATAGTGATGCGGGGGCAGATAGCCCACCGAATCGCCGAAAGCGACCGCCTGTTGCAGGCGCATCATGATCGCATCGGAAAAACCCCGCAGCAGCATCACCAGGCCGAGCACCATGTACATGATGCCGATCTTCTTGTGATCGATACTGGTGAACCACTCGCGCCACAGATAGCCCCACAGGCGGTAGTAGGTCACCAGGCCGACAATCGCCACCCCGCCGATCGCAACGGCGATAAAGGTCCATAGCAGGATCGGCTCGTGCAGTGGAATCGCATCCCAGCTCAAACGGCCGAAGACGAGGCTGGTGGGATCGGCATGCTCGGACATCGTCGTCACCATGCTAGGCAATCGAAGGAACGCGGCTGGACGTTCATGGTGTGTGCTCCGGCGCGTTTGCCCCCATATGCATCGTATCGCTATGGCACGATTGGCCCGGCTCCACGCACAAGTTCAAGATCGCGTTATACAGTTCGGGTTCGACCTTGGCGTAGCGGCGGATCGGCTCGTTCGTGCTGGGCTTGGCCAGTTGCAAGTACGTTTCGCGATCGAGGATGGCGCCCTCCTGCCGTGCTTTCGCGACCCATTGTTCGAAGCCACTCTCGTCCAGGCTTTCGAACGTAAAGCGCATATGCGAGAAGCCCGCGCCACTGTAATTGGCCGAAAAGCCTTCGAACTGCCCGGTGCGATTCATCACCGCGTGCAATTGTGTCTGCATCCCCGGCATCGCATAGATCTGGCCGGCCAGCGCAGGCACGAAGAACGAGTTCATCATCGTTGAGGAGGTGATGCGGAAGGCAATCGGCCGATCGACCGGCGCAGCCATGTCGTTCACCACGGCAATACCTTGCTCGGGATAAATGAACAGCCATTTCCAATCGAGAGCTACCACCTGCACGGTGAGTGGCTTCGTCTGCGTCGGCATCGACCGCTTGGCATCGATTCGCTCGAGCGGGCGATACGGATCGAGCTTATGCGTGCTGACCCAGGTCAGGGCCCCCAGCGCAATGATGATCAACAGCGGCGCGGACCAGATCAGCAACTCCAGCAGAACCGAATGATCCCAGTCGGGCGCATATTTCGCCTTGGCGGATGCGCGGTAGCGCCAGGCAAAGAATAGGGTCAACGCAATCACCGGCACGATGATGATCAGCATCAACAGCAGAGCGTTGATGATCAGATTGCGCTGCTGCATGGCGACGTCGCCCGAAGGAGACATCAGCACCGTACTGCATCCAGCCAGCAGCACACCGCCAAGCGGCGGCAGCCAGCGAAGAGGTTTCCAGGACATGGCCAACGACCCACCCCTAAAGAGACCCGAAGGCAAAACTACGCCATCGGTGCGGCCCAGGTCCATAGGGCACAATGTCCCACGAGGTAGTAGCATGGCCCGGTGGATGCTAGCCTTCCTCCACAACTGAGGTTCGATTCGAGTGGGGAGTGTCGCCATGTCGAGCAACTACGGTGATCCGCAGCATCTTGCCGAACGTAATGAGCATCCCGATGCTCACGCTGCCGTCACACCGGGCGAGATCGCCATCGGCGTGGTTATCGGGCGCACATCCGAATATTTCGACTTCTTCGTCTTCGGTATCGCCGCTGTACTGGTGTTTCCGAAAGTGTTTTTCCCATTTGCCGATACGCTGACCGGCATCCTGTTTGCTTTCACTGTCTTTCCCTTGGCCTTTGTCGCGCGACCGATCGGCACGGCGATTTTCATGGCCGTGCAGCGTCGCTGGGATCGCAGCACCAAGCTCACCGCGGCACTGTTCTTGCTGGGCACATCGACCGCAGGTATGTCGTTTTTGCCGAGCTATCACGATATCGGTGCCTGGGCGATAGGTTTGCTCGCCTTCTTTCGCTTCATGCAAGGCCTGGCTCTGGGCGGCTCCTGGGACGGGTTGCCATCGCTCCTGGCCCTGAACGCTCCGCCGGGCAAACGCGGCTGGTACGCCATGCTGGGACAGACAGGTGCGCCGATCGGCTTCGTTATCGCCAGCGGGCTCTTTCTCTATCTGCATACGCAACTCAATGAGGACGACTTCACCGACTGGGGGTGGCGCTATCCATTCTTCGTGGCTTTTGCCATCAACGTCGTGGCGCTGTTCGCACGCTTGCGCCTGGTTGCTGCGGAAGAGTACGAACGCATGCTCGAGGAGCGCGAGCTCGAGCCCATCGGCACACTGCAACTGTTGCGCGGGCAGGGCTACAACCTGTTCCTCGGCGCCTTCGCCGCCTTGGCCAGCTATGCCTTGTTCCATCTGGTAACCGTATTTCCGTTGTCATGGATTTCGCTCGGCACCGAGCAATCGATCGATCAGGTGTTGAGCGTACAGGTGATCGGTGGCCTGATCGGTATCCTCGGCACCATCGCCTCCGGTTTCATTGCCGACCGTATCGGCCGACGCAACACACTCGGCACACTGGCGTGCCTGATCGGCATCTTCAGCCTGTTCGCACCCTGGCTGCTCGGCGGCGGTCGCGCGGCACAGGACGCCTTCATCCTGATCGGCTTCGCCTTGCTCGGTTTGTCCTATGGCCAAGCTGCCGGCACGGTTACCTCCAATTTTCAGTCGCGCTTCCGCTACACCGGCGCCGCCCTCACCACCGACATGGCATGGCTTATCGGCGCAGCCTTCGCGCCGCTGGTAGCGCTCGGCCTATCCTCACGCTTCGGCCTGGTGGCCCTAAGTGTTTACTTGTTATCCGGCGTCGCCTGTACGTTGATCGCCCTGCGCGTCAACCGCCTCCTGGAAACCCGTGACGAGGTGGATCCCAGTCGGGATGCATGAATCGACTTCGCCCACAATCTCTCAATCCGACATAAGCCATTAAAAAACAAAGAGAGCTTGTGCCTGCCTCACCGGCATCCCGGCGTACGCCGGGATCTGAGGCCTCTTGCCAGGACTTATGCGAAGCCGGGACGATTCGCAAGTAAATACGAATCCGTGAGTGCCACGTGAAAAATATTTTCGTCTACCCCTAAACTTTTTTCGAAAATCCGGGATAAGGCTTTATATAGGGGCACCATTTCGGTGCCCCTTCGCATTGATGCGGAGAGCCAACGATGGTCGCAGTGGTTTCGGGTAACGGTCTGGGTCTGGGCAACACCTCGCTGACACAATTGGGGGGCGCCCCAGGCGGCTCCCCCTCACTCGGCCAGGCCGGCAATGCGAGCTACCTCAACACCGCCACCGGTAACCTGATCCTGCAAAGTGCCGACGAAGGCCTGTTGTTCGACGGCCTGCCGCTCAACGTTCTACGCACCTACAACAG
>NZ_DATCRY010000231.1:0-12290 GCF_036568765.1 Dyella sp.
CCGCCGTTATTGCCTTCCGGCGGCATCGCCGCAATGACGATGCGCCCATCGCTGAGCAACTGCGCCAATAGTCGGTTGAGCAATGGATCGGTCGGTCCGCCCAGGCTCAAATTGACGATCCGCGCATCGGTATCGATCACTGCGGCCAATGCCTTGGCCAGCGTAAACGAATTACAGCGCGCGCCGCCGTTGTCCGCGACAGTCGGATACCAGCAGGCTTTGTAGACATTCAGCAGAGCTTTCGGTGCTATGCCGACAATGCCCTGATGATTGTCGCCGATGGCCGCGATGATACCGGCGACTTCCGTGCCATGGTGGTCGTGGTTGAACGCAGCGGCATCGTCATCGACTTCATTGCGCTGATCGCGCACGCGTCCTTTCAGATCGGGATGCTGAGTGTCGACGCCGGTATCGACGATCGCCACGCGTACGCCATCGCCCTGGCTCAGCGCGTGGGCTTCGGCGGCCTCGGTCTCGACGAAGCCGCGCTGCAGGTCCGCATACGGATCGTTGTAGCGATGTGGCGTCAGTGCCTGGGCGCCGGGTGTCTTGTCGGCGTAAACCGAGTAATCCTGCAGCGGCTGGGCCAGTTGAACACGCTTGTCCGCGGCCAGGGCTTTAAGCAAAGCATCGCGATCGGTACCGGGCGGCGGCTCCAGCACAATGCAATAGAGATTCAGGGTCTTGATGGGCCAGCCGGCCAGCTCGCGCCAGCCATAGCGCCGCTGCATCTCGGCCAGCACCGACACCGCGTTCTGGCCGGCGGCGTAATTGCGCGACGGGGCATAGCCAAGCAGGCTGGAGCCGGCATGCGTGGCCACGGGCTGCAGCGGATTGGTTACCGCCAGCACGATGTCGCGCTTGGGATCCATCGCGGCGACATCGCTGCTGCGCACTTCGTCAGTCGTGTCGGCATGGCTGTTCGACGGCAGGGTTGGCGACGGCGCACAGGCACTGAGCGCCGCCGCGGCGACGAATGCAAGCACAAGTACGCCGAACCTCATGGTGTTGCGGCGACCGGTTCTGCCAGGCGAATGCCTCGGGTTGCGCGCAATTGCTGCAAGGCCTGCGGCGCGGCCGCACCTACCGGTACCACCGTATAGGCACCGACATCGTTAGGACCGCCGACCACCTGTAAGTGCAGGTGACGCAGCAAGGTGTTCCAGTCGGCCAGTTTCATCGTCTCGTCGGGCACTACGTGAATCGCGCCGGCGGGCATTGGCAAGGTATCCTGGCTCAGGGTGCGATACGGCGAGCCGGCATCCTGCGACCACAGCCGCAGGCCCAGAAAACCGATGCCGAGCGCTTGCACCAGGACCGCTGCGACCAGCGCGCGCGTCAGCCAGCCGCCAGCGCGCACGCGCCGCGGCGCCTCCTCGATCTGGGGGTTATCCAGGCGGGCGTACAAGCGCTTGAGCCCGACGGCCGGGTCGAGCTGGATGTCGGTGGGCAAGGACATCGCCAGACGCAATCGACTTTGTTGCGCGAACTCCTCACTGCAGGAGGGACATTCGGCAAGATGGTTGTGCAGCCACTGACCTTGCTCGGCCGGAGCGCTGTCTTGCAGTACCCACGGCATGGCCTCCCAGGCTCGGGCGCAGTCCCTGTTGGAATCCTTCGGGAACGTCATGACACGCTCTCTTTGTGCATGGACGACTCGCCGGCCAGGGCCGGCAGCACATTGCGCAGCTTCACCCGGGCATGAAACAGGCGCGCCTTCACCGTCCCGACCGGGCACTGCATGATAACGGCAACGTCGTCCAGGGTATGGCCGACGCCATAAACCAGTTCGACCACCACACGCTGGTCCGCCGACAGGCGGTCCAGGCCCTTGCCGAGCCAATCGCGTAATTCGCGGTCCTCGTCCGGATCGTGCGAGCCGCCGCGTTCGTCGCCCATGGCGTCGTCTTCCACCGGCTCGTCGCCGTGCTGGCGCAAGGCTTTCAGGCCGCACCGGTAGGCAATGCCCATGATCCAGGTCGAAACGCGCGAATCCCCGTGGAAACCGCTGGCCTTCTGCCAGGCGATCCAGAAGCAATCGTTGATCACTTCCTCGATCACGTCGGGGCGGCGGGTCAACCGGGACAGGAAGCGGCAAAGCCGGCCGTGATAGCTGCGGTACAGCACTGCCAGCGCATCGCGGTCGCCGGCCGACATGCGCTGGAGCAGCATGCGGTCGGTAGCGTCGGCATCGATATCGGCGTCGGTCATGGCTATAAAGGGTGTGGGCGCCCGGGGTTGGGCGACCCCGGTAAGTGCCGGACTGAAGCGAAAAGGTTGCGCGGAGTCTCAGAACGACCAGGCTGCCGTGGCCAGCCACGACGAGGCCGCCAGCTCGCCCCAGTGCCGACGAAAGGAAGGGTCCGTTGCCACCCGGCTGAGTTCCACCCGCCAGGGGCCTTGGCTCCATGACAGGCCGGCGTGGCCGTAGCCATAGAAACCGACATGGTCGTAGCGGGCTGTGGGCCGATAGGATGCGATGACGTATTCGGCCGTACCGACGCCGGCCGACACCGAAACGTTCCAGGCCAGCGGCCAGCGCGCGTTAAGATCGAGGGCCGGTCGCAGCCGCTGTTCTTTCGCTCCGATCGCATAGATACCCGAGACTCCTAACGACAGTATGTCCCTGTATATCCAGGTGACGGCCGCTTCGGTTCGATCGTAGACGCGGGCATGGGCAGGGCCGGCATAGTGGTAGTAGAACAGGCTGGTCTGCATTTGCCAGTCATTGGACAACGACCACGAGCGCGCCACCTGCGCCAGGCTTTCGGCCAGGCGTGGCGAGTCCAGCTCGGAGCCGCCAGCCACGCCGAATGTCCAGCCCTTGGGGGAGGTCCAGTTGATTGCAGCCTGTATCGTCGGCCGCGCCGGCGTGATGGCGATGCCACGGTCGGCCAGCTGCGAGGCCAGTGCGACCTCGCCGCCAAAGCCGGAGGCCGACTGGGCCTGGGCCGGCTCGAGCAGGCAGGCGGCAGACCCTCCCAGCAAGGCGAGTGCGAGGCACCTGGCCATCATCGGTCCGGCGCTCCCGAAGACGCCGACGCCGGACCGCGACGGATAAGTCGCGGCCCGGCGCAGTAAATGGCCGGCGGATGGCAGGAGCGTACGCGCAACATCAGGTCATCACGGCTTCCAGGTGTTGCTCGGTTCCACGGGACGATGGCTTATGACACCCGATCCGCGAGGCAAAAGAAACCACTTAGTGCACGGTACTCAAATAGCTTATTAAGTCGTCGAGCTGTTTGGCATCGTCCAGCCCGTCGTACTTCATCTTGGTGCCGGGGTTGGCCTGTTTGGCCGGTTGTGACAGGTAGCTGTGCAGTTTATCGGTAGTCCACGTCCAATGGGCCTGCTTGAGCGCATCGGAATACTGATAATCGGCGATACTGCCGGCCGGGCGGTTGACGATGCCGAACAGGCTCGGCCCCTTTTTGTTCTTGCCTTCCTTGATGCTATGGCATTCGGCGCATTCGGATTTGAACACATCCGAGCCGGCACTCGCATCGCCGGCATGGGCCGGCGCGAAGTGCATCCCTGCGGACAAACCTGCCACGGCGGCCAGGCAGCGCAACGCCTGCCGCTTTGTTGACTTGATCACGCTGAAGACTCCTGTTCGCTTTTTAATCAGAACGCCAGGCTGGCAGAAACAGAGAACGAGTTGAGATCCCTGGCATTGGTCACCGGCAGCCCGGGTGGCGCATTGAAGATGTTGTCGCTCACGCCGTTGAACTTGGTGAAGCGGAACCAGGAGGCGGCAAGCTTCAAATTGGCCAGCGAAGTGAACGAACCGTCCCGGCCGAAGGGTGTCCAGAACAGGGTGATCAGGTTGGCCGTGGTGTCCGGGTTGCCGTAAGGGGTGAACCTCACCGCATCGCGCGAACCTGTGCTCACCAAGTGGGCCACGGTGAGGCCGTAGCTTTGCTTGAACGTATAGGTCGCGCTCAGGGTCTGGTCATGCACCGCACCGCGCTGGAGCGAGGTCTGGCCGGGCACCGTCGGGCTGGCAAATACGCTGCCGTAACGGCGTCGCTCGAGAATGTTTACATAGGCCAACTGCACGATGTGCTCGCGATTGCCCAGGTACTGATAAGTCAGGTCGTAGCCCAGGTCGGTGATGTCGTCGCTGGGGCTGTTGCGCGGCAATTGGCGTTTTGTGGTCAGCCCGACCACGCCAGCGGAGAAGAACTGCCGCTTCATGTCCTTCATATACGCAAGACGCAGATAAGCGGTATCGCTGAGTCGTCCCGGATCGCTGCCAATGGTGTAGCCAAGGCGATCTTGCAGCGAGGTGGGCAAGGAGCGGAAGCTGCCGATCTCGCCGTACCAGTTCTTGTCGTAAAGGCCGTAAACGCTCGCGCCGATTACGTGATTGGCGAGCGAATTGGGGCTGCCCGGATTGAGCAGGGTACCGGTCACGCCCGTCGGACCGAGATGGGTGGCGGCCGGCAGTGCGGCGATCGGATCGGATTGGCTGGGACTGTTGTTGACGCTCACGCCCAGCAGGAACTCCTTCTCGTTGAGCTTGAGCTCCTTGGCTACGTAGCGCAGGTCCAGCGCGCTCAGCCGCGTATTGTACGTATTGTTGTGACCCGCATAGTCTGCCTCGACCTTCACGAAGCCGCCGACCTGTTCGGTCAGTCGCCCCGCCAGATACAAGTCGGCTTCGCTCAGGGCCGTCGTGCTATTGCCGCGCGCCGGTGCAGAGTGCGTTTCGGTCAATTGCCCGGACACGGGAATCTTCACGCCGTTACCGTCCGTGTCGGTAAATCCGTTGAGCTTGAAGCGCATGCCATAGGGTGTCAGTGCCGGGCCATAAGCGCCGGCATGGCAATCCGCGCAAGCGGAGCCGGTCTGCCGGGCAAATGCCGGAATGGCCTGGGCGCCCGTGCTGGCCAGGAGTAGCGAAAGCGCCGTCAGGGCGTACCACAGCAGCATCTGCCCGGGCCGGCGCGGGGTACGTCGGTGCAGAAAGGACAACATGGAATCTCCTTGTTTCGACAGGGGCTTACAGTCAATGGCGCGTTGTGCCGGCATCAGCGCCGACGCCGGGGCAGCATCAGTCGCAACACGCCGTCGCGAAGAACGAAGTGGTGCCAAAGCGCCGCGCCGATGTGCAGCGAAACCAGCACAAGTAGCGCCCATGCGGCGTCCTGGTGCCACGCGATCAGGCTATCGGCCAGGTCTTCGTCGGCACCGACCAGTGCGGGCAGCGTCAGGCCGAACAGGTGCACGGGCTTATCCAACGCATTGCTCAGCGCCCAACCGAGTAGAGGCAGCGCGAACAGCAACCCGTAAAGCGCGATATGCGTGGCGCCGGCGGCCATACGCATCGGCGCGGATAGACGATTGTCCGAGGGCAGTCTGCCCACCCGCAGGCGCACCCATACGCGTGCGACAAACAGCATCAACACGAACAGGCCAAAGTGGCGATGACCTTCCAGCAGCCACTGTCGAAGCGCACGTCCGGAGACCTCGTCGCGGGTCAGGATGAAAGCGGCGGCCAGCACCACGCAAAGCACGGTGAGCCAATGCAGGGCCACGACCTTGCGCGGTCGCCTCGGCAGCTCGTCCGTAGCGGTCGGCTCGGGAGCGAGGCTTGCCGCCATGCCATTGCTCCCCTGGGACGTGTCGTTCTGAAATTCCATACCGAGAGTTGCCTTTTTATAAGCGTCGCCTTGGGTCGTACCGATAAGTGCTTCCCCGTGTACCGCCCCCGCTGTGCAGAGCGGTCATGCGCTGGGCGGGCGCATCGATATGCCGGTGAGTGCCGGCAATACGGAGAAAGGTTGCGCCCGAAGGGGCAACAGCTTTCCTGGCAGCGGACGCAACCTTTTGCCGACGGCACGGCACTTAACCGAAAAGAGTGGTATCGCCGTCACCCAAGCCCGGCCGGAATCCATGGAAATCGAACGCGTCCAGTTGCAGAAGCACGGCGATCATCGCGGCATGCTCATTGCCTTGGAGGAGGAGAAGAACGTCCCGTTCCCGATCCGACGCGTGTATTACCTGTTTGCCACGCAGCAGGGTGTGCATCGCGGACAGCATGCGCACCGTCATCTCAATCAACTGGCAGTGGCGGTACGGGGCTCGGTCACCTTCCTGCTGGACGATGGTACCGGCCCGGTGGAAGCGGTGCTCAACGACCCCTCTCAAGGCTTGCTGCTTGGCCGCATGGTGTGGCGAGAGCTCTATGATTTCACCGACGACTGCGTGTTGATGGTATTGGCCGATCATCCGTACGACGCGGCCGATTACATCACCGATTACGATGAGTTCCTGCGCGAAGTCGGCGGCTACCCGCGGGATGCGGCAGCATGGCAACGCCGCTAGTGCTCATCGGCGCGGGCGAGTTCGCGCAGATCGCCCGCGAATACTTCCAGCACGACAGCGACTACGAGGTTGTCGGCTTCAGCGTGGAACGCGCCTATATCGAAGCGCCGACACTGGCCGGACTGCCGGTCGTTCCGTACGAAGCGCTCGAATCGTATTACCCGCCCGACGAGGTCAGTGCATATGTAGCCATTCCGTCCAGCCAGCTCAATCGGCTGCGCACGCGCTTTTATCTCGATGCCAAGCGCCGCGGCTATCGTCTGGCCAGCTATGTCAGCTCGCGTGCCTTTGTCTGGCGCAACGCCGAGATAGGCGAAAACAGCTTCATCTTCGAAGGTAACGTGATCCAGCCATTTGTAAGCATCGGCAACAACTGCATTTTGTGGAGCGGCAATCATGTCGGTCACCGCACCGTGTTCGAGGACCACGTCTTTGTTGCCTCGCATGCCGTCATCTCCGGCTATTGCCGGATCGGCGAAAGCAGCTTTCTCGGCGTCAACAGTACATTCAACGATCGGGTGACGGTGGCGCGCGACAACGTGATCGGCTCGGGCGCACTGGTCGTTCGCGACACCGAGCCCGGTCGGGTCTATGTCGGCGCGCCGGCGCGCGCGGTGCCGGACCGCTCCAGCTTCGACATCAAGACCTGAGCGCGCCGACATGTTTGCCTGGCGCAAGAGGGGGCTGATCTTCGATGTGGCGCGGCAGGGCGTCGGTGGCTGGATGCGCCATTCGGCGCTCACACCCACGCCGTATCGTCTCGACGACGAGCACATCCGGATCTATGCGGGTTTTCGCGACAGCGAGGGCATCAGCCGTATCGGGTACGTCGATGTCAGCGCTGAAGAGCCCACGCGGGTGGTGGGCGTCAGTCCCGAGCCAGTGTTGGATATCGGCCGCCCCGGTTGCTTCGACGATCATGGCGTGATCCTTGGCGATATCGTCGACGCGCCTGGCGGACTGCATATGTTCTATGTCGGCTTCCAGCGCGTGGCGCGTGCCAAGTTCCTCGCGTTTACGGGGTTGGCTCTCTCCATCGATGGCGGCCGCCGCTTCCGGCGCGTGCAGGAGACGCCGATTCTCGACCGTGCGCCAGGGCGGAGCACGATCGCGGCCGTGCATACGGCCATCCACGAGAACGATGGCTGGCGCTTGTGGTACGCCGTCGGCGACGACTGGGAAACCATCGATGGCCGGCCCTTTCCGCGATATCACATTCGCCATGCATACGCTCGGGATCTGCTGGCCATACCACGCCAGGATGCCGTCTGCTTGCGGCCACGCGGTACCGAATACCGTATCGGCCGGCCGCGCGTTTATCGTTTCGACGACCGCTACACCATGTATTTCACCCGCGGTAACACCGACGGCCAATATTTTCCCGGTATCGCCTATAGCGACGATGGCGTGCACTGGGAACGCCACGACGATGCGTTGGGCATGGCCCTGTCCGACAGCGGTTGGGATTCGAAGGTGATCTGTTATCCGTCGCTGATCCGTCAACGCAATCGGCTGCTGATGTTCTACAACGGCAACGACATGGGTGTAGACGGTTTCGGCCTGGCCGAAGCGTCATGGGCCGAGAGTGAATTGCATGCTGTCGCTTAGGCCTTACACCCTCGCCGACGCGAGCACCTGGAACAGGCTGGTTGCGCGCTCGCGCAACGGTAACATGCTGCATTTGCGCGACTACATGGACTATCACGCCGAGCGGTTCACCGACTGCTCGCTGATCGTCGAACGCCGCGGCGAGCCGGTCGCCGTGTTCCCGGCTAATATTGTCGATGGACAAGTGACTAGCCATGCAGGCCTTACCTATGCCGGCCTGATTGCATCGCCGGCACTGCGCGCCGAAGCGACACTGGAAGCCTTCGAGCGTATCGGCGAGCACTATCGCGGACTGGGCGCCAACCGCCTCGTGTACAAGGCGATACCGCATGTCTTTCACGCTTATCCGGCGGAAGAAGACTTGTATGCCCTGCACCGTGTGGGCGCGCGCATAACCCGCCGCGATCTCTCGTCGGTAATCGCGCTGCGCGAACTCGATCGTTTTCCGGCGGAGCGCAAGTACACGCCAGGCAAGGCGCTCAAAGCGGGCATCGACTATGGCAGCGGCAGCGATCCGGCACAGTTTCATGCACTACTGACATCCGTGCTGCGTCGGCATGAAGCCGTGCCGACACATAGCGTGGCCGAGCTGCGTTTGCTGCAATCGCGCTTCCCCGACCGGATCGTGTTGCACGAAGCACGTTGTGGCGACAGCTTGCTGGCCGGCACCCTGGTCTACGATTTCGGTCGCACGGTGCATACCCAATACATGGCCGTATCCGACGAGGGGCGGCAGCTCGACGCGCTAAGTCTGTTGCTGGCCGAGCTGATCGGTCATGTCTATGCGGACCGCACTTGGTTCAGTTTCGGAATATCCACTTCGCATCAAGGTGCCGTGCTCAACAGTGGCTTGGCTGCACAAAAAGAATATTTCGGCGGGCGCGCGGTCGTGCACGATTTCTACGAGTGGAAGCTGTGATGGACGTGCCGTTCCTCGATCTGAAATGCATCAACGCGCGCCATGCCGACGAGCTCAAAGCGGCGGCAGCGAGAGTGATCGACTCAGGCTGGTACGTGCTCGGCGAGGAAGTCGCCGCATTCGAGCGTGAATTCGCCGCTTATTGCGGTGTGCGCCATGTTCTTGGCGTAGGCAACGGCCTGGATGCGCTTGCGCTCATTCTGCGCGGTTACAAGGAACTGGGTGTCCTGGCCGAAGGCGACGAAGTCATCGTGCCCGCCAATACCTTCATCGCCAGCTTTCTCGCCGTCAGTGAGAATCGCTTGGTGCCGGTGCCCGTCGAACCGGACCTCGCCAGCTTCAATCTCGATCCGGTGAGGGTAGAGGCGGCCATCGGTCCTCGTACGCGCGCCATCATGGCCGTGCATCTCTATGGCCAACTGGCCGATATGTCGGCGCTGGCGGCACTGGCGGAGCGATATGGCCTATTGCTGATCGAAGATGCCGCGCAGGCCCATGGCGCGATGCGCGACGGCCGCAAGGCCGGCGCTTTCGGCAACGCGGCAGCCTTCAGCTTCTTTCCTGGCAAGAACCTTGGGGCGCTTGGCGACGGCGGTGCCGTGGCGACGTCCGACGCCCTGCTGGCGGAGCATATCGCGGCACTGCGCAACTATGGATCGGCGGTGAAATACCGGCATCTTTACCAGGGCACCAACTCGCGCCTGGACGAGATGCAGGCGGCGCTGCTGCGGGTCAAGCTGAAGTACCTGGACGAAGAAACCGCGCATCGTCGCCACATTGCAGGCGCTTATCGCGAGCGAATCGAACATCCGCAATTGCTGCTGCCATCGACGCCGCGCGAAGAGCAGCATGTATGGCATTTGTTTGTGCTGCGTTGTGCGCGACGCGACGCGCTGCAACAGCACCTGCGCGCGCGCGGCGTCCATAGCCAGGTGCATTACCCGGTGCCGCCGCATCGGCAACCGGCGTACCCCGGCCTGCAAGGCCTTGCGTTGCCATTGACCGAGCGACTGCACGAGGAAGTCTTGAGCCTGCCGATCGGCCCAACGCTCGACGATGCAGCCATCGATTGCGTCATCGATGCCTGCCGCGGGTTTGTCTGAGCACATGAATATCGTCCGTGCCAGTCTCTACAGCGCCATCGCCACTGCCGCGCGGCTGCTTGCCGGCCTGGTGATGATCAAGCTGGTCGCCTGGTTCGCTGGCCCTGAAGGCGTCGGCAAGCTGGGTCAGTTCATGAGCCTGATGTCGCTCCTGGCCGTGTTGGCCGGCGGAGGCATCAGCGCGGGCGTAGTCAAGTACGTTGCCGAATACCGCGACGATCCGCAGCGCCTGGCAAGGTTGCTGGCCGCCGCATTGTCGTATGCATTGTGCGCAGCCTGTCTTATGGCCCTGGTCGCCTTGCTGCTGAGCCACCAGGTAGCGTTGTGGCTGCTCGGCGACAGCCGCTACGAGAGCCTGATACGCATCCTTGCCGTGGCTCAGCTGGCCATCGCGATGGCCAACTACATTCTCGCCGTCATCAATGGTTTCATGGATGTGCGCCGGCTGGCTTTGATCCAGGTCGTCGGGTCCTTGCTAAGCATGGTCGCGGCGGTGTGGTTGTCGCAATGGCTGCATTTGTACGGTGCACTGCTTGCACTGGTGCTTGGCCAGGTGTTCAGCCTGCTGATCGGTCTGCCGGCCTGGTGGCGCAGTCCTTACTTCCGCCGCAGCATGCTGCGGCTGCGCTTCGATCGCGAGATGACTTTCCGGTTGGCAGCCTTCTCGGTGATGACGCTCACGTCGGCGCTGTTGCCGCCGCTGATCAATATCGCCGTGCGCGATCACCTGGCGGGTCGCTTTGGCTGGGAGCAGGTCGGCTACTGGCAGGCGGTGAGCAAGGTCTCGGATGCGTATCTGCTGTTTCTCACCACCGCGATCAATATCTATTACCTGCCCAAGCTGGCCGCGACGCACGAACGCGCTTCGCTGGTGGCCGAGTTCAAGCGCGCCTATCGCTATCTGCTGCCGGTCGTCGCTTTGCTGGCTGCCGGGGTTTACCTGTGCCGCGACTGGGTCACACGACTTCTGTTCAGCGCGGACTTCACCGCAGCCAACCCTCTGTACGGCCCGCAATTGATCGGCGACGTGATCAAGATCGCGGCTTTCGTCTTGTCATATCTGATGCTGGCCAAGGCTATGACGCGGCTGTTCGTGATCTCCGAGTGTGTATTCGCGTTGAGCTATCTGGCGCTGGTCTATCTCTTCACGGCGTATTTCGGCCTGGTCGGCGCGGTCTACGCCTTTGCTGTGAATTATCTCCTCTATCTGACGTTCAACATCGCGGTGGCGCGACGTTATCTGGGGGCGTTATGACGATGAACGACAGGCGGGGCGACGCGCTGCCGCTGGTTTCCGTGTTGATCCCGGCGTTCAACCACGAACTGTTTGTGGAACGCTGCCTCGATAGCGTGCTGGAAGACGCTTATCCGGCGAAGGAAATCGTCATCATCGACGATGGTTCGCGCGACCGCACTGCCGAACTCATCGCGGCCTGGATCGCACGGCATGGCGACGAAGTGCCTGTCGAGTTCGTCCGGCGCGGTAATAAAGGCGTCAGCGCGACCTTGAACGAACTGGCGGCGCGGGCGCGCGGCGAGTACCTGCGCCTGGGCGCCAGCGACGATTATTTCCTGCCCGGCGGCCTGCATGCCCAGGTGCGCTATTTGTTGGCGAACCCCTGCAAGGGCGCGGTCATCGGCGATTCGATCGTGATCGATCGCGAAGGCAACAAGCTGCACGACAGCGGTATGTGCGACTTGCACGGTGCCGATAAAAGCCTGTATCGCTCCGACGAAGGCATCCGCCGTGCGGTGATCAGTCAATGGGCGATCGGCGGCCCGGTGGCGCTGGTGCGCAAGAACGCCTTGGAGACCGCACGCTGGACCGAAGGCCTGCGCATTGACGACTGGGATTTTTTCCTGCGTCTGGCTTCGCGTGACGCGCTCGGTTTCATCGACGTGCCGGTTTGCGCCTATCGCTTGCACGACACCAACCTGAGCAAGACCCGGCACACTGCCACGCGTGTGGTGAACCTGATCGAGTCGCAACGGGTGGCGATGCGTCGCCTCAGTCTGTTCGAGGGGCCATACCGAACCCTGCTCAAGGCACAATCGCACTATATCGGTGCGAAGATCTCGTTCCTGCAACGGCAGCTGTGGCCGCTGACCCTGCATATGACGGTCTACTTGTCGCTCGCGCTGTTGTCCAAAGCGCGACTGACCGCGCACGGCGGCCCGGGATCGGCATGAAACATTGGTTGCGCCGGCCATCGACATACCTCGCCTTGCCCTTGCTGGCGGCCTGTGGGCTGACCGCGCTTACCTACGACCTGCCGCCAGGTTATGCCGGCGGGCTCGGCCTGTTGGTGTCCGCAGCGCTGGGCTTGTGG
>NZ_DATCRY010000232.1:0-4903 GCF_036568765.1 Dyella sp.
GCGGTGAGGTGCAGCACGTTGTTGCGGAAATAACTCAGAAGTACCGCTTGCTCGTCTTCGGTGACCAGCACGTCGCCAAGCGGGTGGCGCACGCGGCGAATCCAGCCCATCTGCTCGCCATAGGCGATGATCCCCGCCGGATCCACCGAGGTCAGCGTGACCCGGTCGGAATACGGCAGTTCGGCAATCAGGGACTTCATCAGCTCCAACTGCGCCAGCAAGTCGTTCTCGGCCATGGCGTGCTTGGGGGTAGCCAACAAGGCCAGTGCCAGCAGGTTGATCGGATTGACGTCGGCTGCGCGGTTGATATTGATCTGGATCCGGTCGGCCAGTCGATCGACCACGCTGTTGAGCCATTCCGGCTTGGCGTCGGGGTCGTTGCCCGCAGCGCGCCAGTCGGCGCCGGTTTCCTCCAGCAACGGCGTCAACTCGATCGGCTCGCCGAAGTTCAGTACGACATGGCCGTAGCGCTGGCGCAGTACCTTCAGGCCCCGTACCAGGCCGATCAGAGATTCCTTTTCCTTCGGTTTGCCCGAGAGCTCGCCAGCGTAGGATTTACCTTCCATCAGCTTTTCGTAGCCGATGTAGACCGGCTGGAACAGAACGGGTCGGCGCGGTGCGCGCAGGAACGCGCGTACCGTCATCGCCAGCATGCCGGCGCGTGGCGCCAACAGGCGCCCGGTACGCGAACGGCCGCCCTCGATGAAGTACTCGATCGGCACGCCGCGATCGATCAGCTGGGCGAGGTATTCGTTGAACACCACCGAGTACAACGCATTGCCTTTGAAGCTGCGGCGCAGGAAGAACGCGCCGCCGCGGCGCAGGATCGGGCCGATGACCGGCAGGTTGAGGTTCACGCCCGCAGCGATGTGCGGCACCACGACGCCGGACTGGTGCAACTGGTAGCTCAGCAGCAGATAGTCGGCATGACTGCGATGACAAGGTACGTACACCACCTCATGACCGGGTGCGGCGGCACGCGCCTTGTCGAAATGATGCATGGCAATGCCGTCGTAGAGCTTGTTCCAGAAGTTGGACAAGAGGAACGACACCGAGCGCACGACCGGGTGCGAATAGTCTGCCGCGATCTCCAGCGCCAGTTTGCGCGCCTTGTTCCAGGCCTTGGCGTGGGTCAGATTTTCCTTGCTCATCGAGGAGGCGATCGCCTCACGTACCGGCTCGGCATTGAGTACCGCGTCGACCACCGTGCGCCGGTGCGACAAGTCGGGGCCGATCACTGCCGCGCGGATACGTCGGAAGTGCGTGCGCAGCACGCGCGCCAATTTGCGGGCGAAGCGTTCGGGGCGCATATCGCCGCCCTCGTTGACCACGCTGCGCAGCGAAACCGGCGCGGAGAAATGCACAGCGGTATCGCGGCCGTTGAGCAACAAAGCCAGCATGCGGCGGAAGCGGCCCACGACGATCCAGTTTTCGGAGAACAGTACGCTGAACCAGCCGCTCTCGCGATTGGGGGCGCGGCCGACATAGATCGACACCGGTACGATCTGGATATCGTGATCGGGTCGCGCTTCCAGCGAGCGCAGCAATTGGCCCAGCGGCTCGCTCGGTGCGCGGTGACGGTTGCGGCCGAACAGCCAGCCGTCGCGGCGTGCCAGCGCAAACACGGAGCGCCGCCGGCGTGTCCCCGGCAGCGGCTGCATGGGGCTGGGCAGGCCGGCTTCGCGGCAGGCGCGGTCCAGGATCAGTGCATCGGACAAGCCGTCGCGCTCGATCACATAACAAACCGGCACGCCTGGCTGCAGCAAGGCGGCTGGCTCTGCCGGGTCGCGTCGCAGGCGCACCCAGGGTTCGATGATTTGTCCGGCCAGGTGAAACCACCAAGGCGAGCGGCTACGGGAGGCGGCTTGATCCGCTGTCGAGATAGTCGGCATGCCCTTATTGTAACGATTGCGCGGCTGCGCCTCTTAAGAAGTCGTTTTGGCGGTGACAGTCGATGCCGCAGGCGCCGGTGCGCTGGTGGGCGCGGCAGGCTGGATCAGGCGAACGTGCATATCGCGTGCGTTCTGGATCAGATCCTGGCTATACCAGCGTCCGTCTTGCTGGATTAGTTCCGATTCGGAGGACAGCGGCTTGCCGAGCAGGACGTAGTCGATCTTCACGCGGGCATGTCCATTGGCGTTTTCCAGCGTGGTGAGCTTGACCGAATCGAGCGTCTGGTCGATCGACAGCCCGTACAGGTTGAGTACCTGTTTCACACCTTGGTAGCCGATCGCGTACTTCTGCATCGAGGTGTCGAAATCCATGGTACGCATCTGGTCGGCAGATTTGAGATCCAGCTTGCGAGCGGTATCGACCGTAACGGCTATGGCTTGCTTGGCTTTGTCCTGGTCGAACCAGGGAGCCTGTTGTACCCAGGGGGCGAGGGTATCGACGACCGCGCCGGTCTGGCTCTTCTGCGAGGCCGTCATGCTCTTGTCCTGCTCGATGCCAGTCTTGGCGATCTGCTGGACGATGCCGACCATCACCGGCAACTGGTCGCGGTATTGCTGCGAGAGCTGTGTGAGCTTCGGCTTGAGTTCGGCATATTGCTTGTCTTCCGCGCCCGGCGCGGTCCAGTCGGCGTAGTTCTTGGTGAACTCGGCGCGCTGCTGATCGGTCAGGGGCGCGCGATCCGGATCCGGGCGCGCCCAATCCTGGCGGAAGGTCGCGTAATCCGCTGGCGGAAGGGCATGTTTCCAGAAGCCGGCAAAGTCGCCACTCTTGATCAGGGCTACCGATTGCTGCACGGCTGCTTCCGGTGTCTCGCCACCGGATGTGGCTTCCTGTTTGTCTTTGTCGTGGCAGGCCACCAGCGCGAAGGCGGCGGCAATCGACAATACATAGAAGCGGAAACGAAGGCTGCGCATGGATGCTCTCGCGGTAACCGGTGGCGCCCCGACAAGGGCAGGATGGGCCGGCGGAGCGTAAAGGTGCCTATGGCGGCTAAACAAGGGGGCGAGGCCGGGCGTTCAGGTAAAGAAAACCCCGCGGGCGTTGGGCCTCGCGGGGTAATCCGGCAGAGCCGGAAGGGAAATGGCCTTTGCCTGCAGAGATTCTGAGGTCAGCAGGTTTGGCAGGAGAGATATTACTTGCCTGTTAATGCTAAGGCAATACCTCACATTTTACTATGTAAGTCATTGATTTCAATAATATCAATTGAATCGAAGCGCGTTCATCTTTTGTGCGCGCCGCTGCTCGCGCGGTAGCGTCCAGTCATTGTTGAACAACGCAGGTTCCCAGGAGCCGTAGCTCGGGTTGGGCAGGACGTACCAGCGTGTGCCAATCCAGTTCATATACGGAGCGATGGCCTTGTCGCGGCCTTGGCTGTTGTTGGCAAGTACGGAGACGAAGTCGCCGATCTGGTCGCCGAACTGCATCAGCACGCGATACTTGCTGCCGATCAATTGGCGGCGGCAGCCCTTTTCGGTGCCGATCTGTTCGCAGCCCTCGACGAAGGTGCCCAGGCCCAGGAACGATTCGGGGCCCGCGACCGGCACGCCGGCCTTGCGCAAGTTGGACAATGTGGCTTCGTCGAGGTCCTTGGCGCGGTTGGAGACATAGATGACTGCAATGCCATGCTTGGCAGCGAACTGCGTGAATTCGACCACGCCTGGCAGGGCGCGAGCTTTCTCTTCCTTGCACCAGGCCGCCCAGTCGGCCTCGTTGAACTCGCCGCCGCTCTTGATCAGGCGGGCCTGATAAGGCGAGTTGTCCAGCACCGTTTCGTCGATGTCGAGCACTACGGCCGGCTTCTTGCCGGCGATCGGACTGACGCGATCGTCCTTGGCCAGCGCATCCCATTGCTTGTCCTTCAATGCCGCCAGCAGGCGCGATTGCGCATCGCGGTAAGTCTGCAGGTAGATCAGGTCGTGCTCCTGAGAGTTCTGCATCCATGCCACCGCATTGAGATTATCGTCCGCTGCCGGGCCGGCCGTAGCAGCTTTGGGGGCCTGAGCGGCATGGGAGGAGGCCGGTGCGACCGACCTGGAGGGCGTAGCCGAACAGCCGGCAAGCAGAACGAGCGCGGCGAGAATCGCCGGCAAACGGATGGACATGCGAGTAAACCCCTAGTTGGATGGAGGCGCCGGGCGCCAGAAACAGATCTAAGTTGGCGAAAGTTTACGACAGCACGATTAAAGGCTGGCGGAGTCGACAGGCTGCTGACAGACTCCGCGCAAGTTCCTGTTGCGGTCGATCCATGGAATCCCAGCTGCCCGCTCCTCGCCCCGCTCATCCGATGATTACCCTTGCCAGCTATATTCTGGCGGCATTGGGCCTCTTCCTGGTATTGAAGCTGCACCTGCTGCCGGCCCTGCTGGCCGGACTGCTGGTGTACGTGCTCGTGCAGTCGCTCGCACCATTGCTCGGCCGCAGCGTGCCCAGCGATCGTGCGCGAGTGTTGGTGGTAGCGCTGCTCGGCACCATCGTGGTCGGGTTGCTGATGTTGCTGATCCTGGGGGCGGTGAGCTTCCTGCGCGCCGAGTTCGGCAATCCCGAGCAATTCTGGCAGGGGCAGTTGATGCCGCTGGTCGAAAAGGCGCGCCAGCAAATGCCGCCGACGATTACCGGCTGGCTGCCCGACAGCGTCGATGATTTGCGCGTCATGGCCTTGGAGTTGACCCGCAAGCATGCCGGCAGCCTGCAGCTGCTGGGCAAGGGCGCGGCACGCGCGCTGGTGCATATCCTGATCGGCATGATCCTCGGCGCCATCGTTGCGCTGAGCCGTGCACGCCCGGCGCATCAGGTCGGGCCGCTCGCAGCGGCCTTGAGTCTGCGCTGCCAGCGGCTGGCCGATGCCTTCCACAATATCGTGTTCGCGCAGATCAAGATTTCGTTGGTCAACACCGTATTCACCGCGATCTTCCTGCTGGCCGTGCTGCCCCTGGCCGGTATCCATCTGCCG
>NZ_DATCRY010000233.1:0-5400 GCF_036568765.1 Dyella sp.
CCCTCACCCTCTTTTCTTCGAAGCCATCGAGGCTCGATCGTCGCTGGACGACATTCGTCGTGCGGCCATGTTGATCGTGCGCATACTGGCCCAGGGCGTAGCGGTTCACGAAGCGGACAACGGTCAGAAGGACGGAAAGCGAGACCCCCGCCGTCTGGATGCGCGTACCGCGATGGAACTGGTCGTCGTGCTGGGATTATTGGAGGAATGGGCTGAAGCGCTGCGCCCCGAGGAGGGCACGAGCGCCTAGCGACGGGTGCAACGAATCAGCGAAAAGAGGGTGGGGCCGCAAACGGGTGTGGCCTCGTCCTCGATCGCGGCGTTGCCCCTTCACCCCAGCCCTGTCTCAAACGAATCCTTCGGGAGAGGGGCTCTGCACGCAAGTGCGAAGTACTGAGGTTCGCCTCAGTTTGCTCCCTCTCCCCTGGCTTTGCCGGGGGAGAGGGGTGGGGTGAGGGGGGCTCTTCGCTCTTACTTAAACAACGACAACACCCGATAAGCCAATCGTACGCGTGCTCATGTCGGTCGGGGGTGGCCCATTGTCTCGCATGAAAGCAGTGGCTGCGCGTTCTACCTGCGCATTGATATTGGGTGGTGCTTTCGCGAAGGCAAAGGTCGTTGTAGTGGACGGCGCTGCGGCGGCCATGATTTTAGGGAGTATATCCATCAAGGCTTTCTCGCTGCTTCAACAAAATGTCCTATCGTCATTCGATCCTTCTAAAGGATCAATAGAAGCTGTTTGAAATACGTGGCGATAGGTGCCTACGTGTACAAAGTATTCGAAATAGTCAGATCCAATATTCAAGCTACTTGCGCTTGCCGTCACAATTTCCTTTGCAATGGGATTTTTCGCCCTTTTGATCTCCATACGCGCACGTGCGGCATGGCTTTACCCCTGCAAGCAGTTATGATCGCCAGACCTTTCGGTTCCAAGGTTCGTGCAATGAGTTTTCTAGCAAAGGTTTTGCGCCACAAGTCGGTGGAGGCGCTGCAAGCGGACGCCGGGAAGCGGGGCGATTTTCGCCGCGTTCTGGGTCTCTGGCAGCTGACCGCGATCGGCATCGGAGGCATCATCGGTGTGGGCGTGTTTGTCCTGGCCGGACAGCAGGCGGCGCTCAATGCCGGCCCGGCGGTGGTAGTCTCCTTCCTGATCGCCGGCATCGCCAGCGCGGCGGCGGCACTGTGCTACGCCGAGTTCGCCGGCATGATCCCGGTCACCGGTAGCGCCTACACCTACGGCTATGCGGTACTGGGCGAACTGGCGGCCTGGCTGATCGGCTGGGATCTGTTGCTGGAATATGCGTTGATCGTGGCGGTGGTGGCGATCGGCTGGTCTGGCTACGTGCAGGCCGCCCTGGCCAATCTCGGCTTTCACTTACCCATCTGGGCGCAAGGCGCCATCGGCACGGGCGAGGGGCATGTCTTCAACGTCATTGCCGCGTTAGTAACGCTGGGTGTTGCAGCACTGCTGATCTTCCGCACCGAGTGGGGTGCGCGTTTCAATACGTTGGTCGTGGCTATCAAGGTGGCGGCCGTTGCGCTCGTGATCGGCGTCGGCGTGTTCTACGTCAATCCGTCCAACTGGGTGCCGTTTTTCCCGACACGTATTGTCGATGCCAATGGCGTCGGCCACTTCGGTTTCCAGGGTGTGGCGACCGCTGCGGCAGTCGTGTTCTTTGCGGTGTTCGGTTACGACACACTGACGACGGCGGCGGAAGAGTCGAAGAATCCGCAGCGCGATCTGCCCCGTGCCGTGCTGCTTTCGCTGGGCATATCGATGGCCATGTACCTGGCCGTTTCGATGGTGCTGACTGGCATCGCCCATTACAGCGATCTCAACACCAGCGCGCCGGTATCCGACGCGTTCACCGGCTTGGGCTTACGTTGGGTCGCGCTCACCGTGTCGGTGTCGGCGGTGTTCGGTCTGATCAGCGTGCTGTTCGCCTTCATGCTTGGCGCCACACGCATCTGGTTCGCGCTGTCGCGCGATGGCCTGCTGCCGGGCTGGTTTGCCCATGTGCATCCGCGCTACGGCACGCCGCATCGTCCGACCATCGTGCTGGGCATTTTTACTGCCCTGGTTGCGGGACTGTTCCCGCTCGACGAAGTGGCCAAGCTGGTCAATATCGGTGTGCTGTCGGCATTTATCGTGATCTGCACGTCGATCATCGTGCTGCGCATCCGCAAGCCCAACGTGCATCGCTCGTTCCGCACGCCGTGGGTGCCGATGATTCCGTTGATCGGTATCGCGTTCTCGATCTGGTTGTTGGCTGAGCTGTCGCTGCTGACCTGGCAGGTCTTCCTGATCTGGGTCTCGCTGGGCTTGATCGTGTACTTCGGTTACGGCATCCGGCACAGCAAGCTGGCCCGTCAGTAACGGCTGTGCTCCAAAAAAGCTGCGGGTAGATAAAGGCCCTCGGAGATCGAGGGCCTTTTTTTAGCTTAGCTGCGAAGCGCTGGACGCTGTGTAACGCGGGGAGTAGGATTATTTCCTACCACTCCAGGTGGAGCATATCCCCATGGCCGCGACCCAAAAACTGAGCATTTCTCTTCCAAAAGAACAGGCCGATCTGGTGCAGAAGCTGGCCGATTCTGGACGCTATGCCAGCGTCAGCGCGGTTATCAGCGATGGGCTGCGGGTGTTGCAGGCACGCGATGCGGCGATGGAGAAATGGTTGCGCGAAGAAGTGATACCGGCCTATGAAGAACTGCGCGCAGATCCGACGAAGGGTCTGACCACCGATCAGGCTCGTACCGAGCTGGCTCGCCGGCGCAAACGACGAGCATGACGTTTTATGGTGATGCGTTACACGGTCACGATTTCGCCTGGCGTGATCGACAAGCTGGATCAGCAAGAGCAATATCTCGCCGTCAAAGCCTCGCCTCAGGTTGCGGAGCGGTATATCGACGGGTTGCTAGCTTTCCTCGATGGTCTTGACACCTTTCCAGAACGTGGACATCCACGCGATGACCTCGTATCGGGTCTGCGGATTAGCGGTTACAAAAAGTCCGCCAGCATCGCCATCGTGGTGCAGAAACCTTATGTCTTAGTTGTGGGCGTGTTCTTCGGCGGCGAGAACTACGAAAGCGAGCTGCGTCAGTTGAATCTGCAGACGATCGATCCTCAAGAACTGATAGAGCAGCACTAGATCCGATAAGGCCGCCGCATGCCGCGGCTTTTGAGTCCGCAGGATCATGCGATACCCAAATATCTTCCCTCGTGACCTCTGGCAGGGGGTGCTGATGGTCATGGCGGTCTAGCATCGCTCGGTCAGTTTTTGTACAGCCGGCGCCCCGGCCGGATTTGCCTCTTAGGGAGACCTCCTTTGAAAGTTTCGCGTCTTGCATCCGCCCTGCTCGCATCGGCCGTCGGGCTGGTCAGCTTTTCCGCCATCGCCGACGTACCGGCGCCGCAGAACGTGCCTTACCAGGGCACGCTGAAGATCCACGTCGACGCCACCGATATCGGTCGCCGCGTGTTCCGCGTGCGCGAGACGGTGCCGGCGCAGTCCGGTCCGTTGACCCTGCTGTATCCGCAGTGGCTGCCGGGCAACCATTCGCCGACCGGCCCGATCGACAAGTTTGCCGGCCTGAAGGTCACCGCCAACGGCCAGACCCTGCCGTGGAAGCGCGATACCGTGAATGTCTACGCGTTCCATGTGGAGGTGCCGCAGGGCGCGAGCAGCGTCGAGGTCGAGTTCCAGTTCCTCTCGCCGCAGGACACCCGCCAGGGCCGCGTGGTGATGACGCCGGAAATGCTCAATCTGCAGTGGAACACGGTCTCGGTGTATCCGGCTGGCTACTACGCCAACCAGATCAAGGCCGAAGCCAGCGTGACCTTCCCGGCCGGCTGGCAGTTCGGTTCCGCGCTGGATGTGGAATCCCGCAGCGGCGACACGGTGAAGTTCAAGGAAATCGACTATGACGATCTGGTCGATTCGCCGATCTACGCCGGCAAGTACTTCAAGCGCGTCGACCTGGATCCGGGCGCGAAGACGCCGGTGTTCCTCAACATCGTCGCCGACGATCCGAAGTACCTGGAAATCAAGCCCGATCAGCTGAAGGTGCACCAGAACCTGGTGCAGCAGATGTACAAGATGTACGGCGCGCATCACTACAACCACTACGATTTCCTGCTTTCGCTCAGCGACAAGATGAGCGGCAACGGCCTGGAGCATCATCGCTCCAGCGAAAACGGCGTGGGCCCGAGCTATTTCACCGAGTGGGACAAGAACGCGGTCGAGCGCGACTTGCTCTCGCATGAGTTCAACCATTCCTGGGACGGCAAGTATCGTCGTGGCGCGGATCTGGCCACGCCGAACTTCAACGTACCGATGGAAGACAGCCTGCTGTGGGTCTACGAAGGCCAGACCCAGTTCTGGGGCTACGTGATGGCCGCGCGCTCGGGCCTGTGGAAGGACGATCTGGCGCGCGACATGCTCGCTTACGTCGCTGCCACCTACGAGAAGGGTCGTCCGGGTCTGCAGCAGTGGCGCAATATCCAGGACACCACCAACGATCCGATCATCGCTCAGCGTCGCCCGTTGCCGTACCGCAACTACCAGATGAGCGAGGATTACTATTCGGGCGGCCAGATGATCTGGCTGGACGTGGACGGCAAGCTGCGTGAGCTGTCGGGCAACAAGAAGACCATCGACGATTTCGGCAAGAACTTCTTCGGTGTGAAGAACGGCGAATGGGACGTCAACACCTACACCTTCGAGGATGTGGTCAAGACGCTCAACGACATCCAGCCGTACGACTGGGCCAAGTACCTGCGCGAGCGCCTGGATGGCCACGGTCCGCTGACCGGCGGCATCGAGTCGCACGGCTGGAAACTGGTCTACACCGACAAGCCGTCGGACGCGGTCAAGGGCGTCGAAGCGCGTCGTGGTTCGACCGACCTGACCTACTCGGTCGGTGTCTCGGTGGGCAAGGGCGGCGATATCTCCGACGTGCTGTGGGACGGCCCCGCCTTCAAGGCTGGCCTGTCGCCGGGCATGAAGCTGGTTGCGGTCAACGGCAAGGAATTCTCCAGCGATGCGCTGAAGGATGCCGTCACCGCCTCGGCCAAGGACAAGAGCCAGCCGATCGAATTGCTGGTGAAGAACTTCGACGAGTACCAGACCATCCGCATCGACTACCACGATGGCCTGAAGTACCCGCACCTCGAGCGCGATACCAGCAAGCCCGATCATTTGGCCGAACTGCTCAAGGCCCGCTAAGGCATAACCCGAAGGATGCTTCTCCCCTGGCTTAAGCCCTGTCTCTTGATCACATCTTGAGGTGGCCGTAACCTGCTGCGCCCGGATAGCAAGTCTCACGGAAGGAGTCACGATGAAGGACGACGCGGCCTGGTCGCAGCAGGTTTTCGGGGAGTGTGATCTTGGCGATATCCGA
>NZ_DATCRY010000234.1:0-3059 GCF_036568765.1 Dyella sp.
CGCACCGGCCAACCGCGAGCGCACCGAGGAGGCGGACGATACCGAACTTCAAACTTATCGTTGTCCCGTCTGCGAGGACGTTTCGATATTTCGCATCAGCTGACCGCCGAATCGCGCGGCCCGTGCGTGTACCAGGCAAGCAAAGCGGGAGGCAGCAAATCGCCCAACGGTAGTTCCAGCGCCCAGCACATATCCAGCAGATCGAGCAGGGCGCGTTGCACCGGCTGGCGGGGGTCGCCATGAAACCGTTCGTATTCCACGGCATCGAGCAGATGCGCCGTTCCAGCGTAGAGCCAGTCCGCGCGTTCGGTCAGCAGTGCGCGAAGCCACGGTCGCAGCGGTTCGTAGAGGCGATGACCGCCTGCGTCGGCAAGAGCATGGGCTAATGCGCGCACTTGGGGATCGATGCCGCGATACCACTCCGTATAGCCCGCCGCTGCCTCGCGGACAACGAGAGGTGCCGGTGCACGATGTTCCGGCCATGTTTCGATGAAGCACCTCTCGATGCGGCGAGCAGCGCTCACGCGCTCCACTTCGATAAGCAAGCCACGGTCGAGATCGAAGAAATCGTAGAACTGCCGATGCAGTGTGCGGAATCGTGTAAATGGATCGCGCGAAAACCCAACTTTAAGGAGGTCTTCGCCCTTGCAGGGCAAGACATAGACATAGGCACGTCCGCGCGACGCAAAGCGCGGATACGGCACGTCATCGTTCACTGCATGGCGCCGAGCTGGCGCGTCAACGCATAGAGTACGCGCAGATCCTGCGGATCCAGCGTCGTTCCGTCGATACCGCGAAAATGACGGTGAAAAGCTCGTACAGCAGCGTCGCGATTGCCCAAGGGGTAGCCGACCGTGGCCAATGCCAGCCACGGATCGAAGCCAGGTGGCGGATCGATCAGCGGTAACGCCGGCCACAGTCCGAAGCCGGCATTGGCAAGACGCTGCCACGGAAATTGCAGGCCGGGATCGTTCTTGCGATCCGGAGCGAGATCCTCGTGACCGATGATCTGTGTGCGCGGAATACGCCAGCGTGCCGTGAGATCGTCCAGTAGCCGTAGCAAGCTGGCGATCTGCGCATCGGGGTAGGGCGATTGTGCGTCGTTATCCAACTCGATACCGATCGATGCGGAATTCACGTCAGTGATGGTGCCCCAGTGCCCGGCGCCGGCATGCCAGGCTCGTTCCTCGTCAGCTACCAATTGGTAAATCGTGCCATCGTTGCCTACCAGGTAATGTGCGCTTACAGGCCCGCCGCTGTTACGCGTGCGCAAAGTGTCCAGGCTGGCCTGCGCCGAACGCTGCTCGGTGGCGTGCAAGACAATCAGCACCGGTCGACGTATGTCGTGATTGGGCGAAGGCACCCAGCGTGCCAGCGGATTGCGCGCGGGTTGCTGTGCGCATCCGGCGAGGACCAGCAAAACGGCGAGAAGCGCAAGTCGGAAGAGGGGCGTGCTCATATCCGCATTCTAAGCCGCATACAGGGAGACGAATATGAGAAGCACGCCAAATCCCTTGCCGTCGCCCCGGCGCAGACCGGGGCCTGGAGGCTTTCACCGGCAAAGCGAGTTCGAGATACCGCTGCTCGCAGCGCTCATTGCTCATAGACACTCGTATCCATGGCCCAAGCATCTGGCGGATTCGACGAGGCGCCACCGTTGCTTGCCGTGGTTGTATCGGCGCCGTTAGCGGCGGCTTCGATCAATCGCGCTACCGCTTGCGGCTGCGACTCATACACCGAGTGGCTTGCACCCTTGGCTTCCACGGTGTGGCTGCCGGCTCGCTTGGCATACATGCGTTCCAGGTCCGGACTGATGATGCGGTCGGATTGCGCAACCATGTACCAGCTCGGCTTCGTCTTCCAGGCAACATTCTGTACGGGTGTAGTGAAGACCTTCGCTGCGGTGGGCATCTGCGACTGCGCTTCGAACTCCGCCTGCGCAGCGGGCAGGTCGGCTGCGAAATCCCGATAGAAACGCGCCGGGTCCAGATACAGGAAATCGTCCGCCGTTTTCACCGGCTTCTGCGCCAGCGCCGGGAATCGCTTGCCGTTCCCCGCTTCGGTCTCACCTACATCCGGTGCATGCGCGGCGATGTATACCAGCGCCTTTACCTTGGGATCGATACCCGCTTCGGTAACGATGGTGCCGCCATAACTATGGCCGACCAGCACGACCGGACCGTCGAACGTATCGATCGTGCGCTTGGCGGCCTGTACATCGTCTTCGATCGATGTCAGCGGTTCCTGCACCAGTTTCACGTTATAGCCATCGCGCACCAGGATGTCGTACACGGGACGCCAGCCGGATCCATCGACGAACGCGCCATGCACCAAGGCGATGTTCTTGATCGGAGCTGGCGCGGCGTGACCGGCTGCGGCGGCTATCGCGGCGGACAGGGCGACGCCGAGCAGTGCGAAACGGCGGGTCGGCAGGGAAGGGGCGAGCTTGTTCATGGGAAAGGTCTCCTGGCTTGGGGTAGGGGTAGCGATGCCAGGACGGGACGAGTGGTCCCGTGTTGGCGTCGTCGAAGGAGATTTCGTCGACATCACAAAAAAGGTTTCACTATCAATGATTTATTGCTTTCTGCGATCGCTTTTAGTGCGATTGCCAATGAATCGACGGCAGAGATCCTGCGAGCTCGCTGGAATTTCTAGCGCGTGTATACGAAAAAAAAACCGGCAGCTTTCGCTGCCGGTCGTAACTGCGCACCGCAAAGTCGCAGTTAATAAAACGCCTTCTCCACCTGCACCCAGAAGCGCGTCTTGGTGTTGACATTACCGAGCACGACCGGCGTGCTGCCGATCGGCTTGGCTACGCTGGCGTTGACAGTCCAGTTGTCGGTAGCCGCCCAATGCAGCCCCAAGCCAGCGCTGCTGACGCGACCGCTGTTGACGCCGTCGATGAAGGGATTCTTGTAGATCTGCGCACGCCCGGTATCGGCAAACAACGCCACCTGCCAGTGACCCGGCAGCTTCGGCAAGTTGAAGTCGTGGCGGAATTCGGCGGTGATGAGGTTACCTTGTGAACCGGCCAGCACGCCGACGTCGTAACCGCGCAC
>NZ_DATCRY010000235.1:0-5560 GCF_036568765.1 Dyella sp.
CTCCTCCACCTCGCCCTGGCCAATCATGCCGCGACCGATGTTGTAGCGAGTAAGTTCAGCCACGGGGCGCCCTACCTGCAACAGCTCCGGGGGATAATCGAACAAGCTGGCGTAGCGTCGATTCCAGGCTACCAGGCGCAACTCGGCATCGACCACGCAGATGCCCTGGCTCATATTTTCCAATGCCGCTTCCAACACGCGCTGGTTGAAGCGAAGATCCTGCGCCGCCTCGCCGACGATGGCTGCCACGGTATCGATCTCGCCGCCACGCTGTTGCCGCACCACCTCCAGCAGCAAGCGCGCCGACGCGGCGCCGATCACCGCGGCCAGTTCGTGTTCGACCAGCGCCACGCGATGACCGCCGGCCAGCCCGCGGGTGGGCGCGCCTTCGAAGAGATGATCGACACGTTCCATGGGCAGAAACCGTGCGGCGAGCGCATGCAATTGTCCGACGTCGATATCCCCGATGCTCGCCGGCCGCACCGCCTGACCGAAGCGCGAACCAGCACAGGCAACCGTCACTGCGATGTTCACCGCCAGACTCAACGCTACCGCGCGCCCCAACGGACTCCATTCGTCCAGCCCGAGCAAGCCGTCCGGCGACAGCCAGCCGATACCCAGCGGGCCGGCATGCAGCCACTCCATGTCCGGCAGCATGGCCGGCAGCAAGGCGTAGAGCCAGATCAGCGTACCTGCGGCCAAGCCCATCGCCACCGCGCGCGGCCCCCACTGCGGGCGGTACATCGCCGCCAACAAGGCCGGTGCCAAACCAGCCAGGGCCGAAAACGAAATCGCACCGATATCGGCGAGCGCATCGTTGCGCGCCAATGCGCGGCTATACGCCCAGGCCAGCAAGATCACAGCCAGGATCGCCACGCGTCGCTGGTTGATGACTTCGCCGCGCAGATCGCCGCGCTCGTCACGCCCCCAACCGGCGCGCACGCGCAGAGGCGCGATGAAGTGATTGACGATCATCAGGCTCAGCGCAAGCGTTGCGACCACCACCATGCTGGTTGCCGCACTCAGACCGCCAAGGAAGGCCAACAAGGCCAGACCGTGCTGCTCGCGTGCCATCGGCAAGGCGAGTACATATAAGTCCGACGGCACGCCGCTCGGTCCCAGCCAGCGATCGCCAAGCTGCGCCAGCGGCAGGATCGGCAGCGAGATCAACAGCATGTACAGCGGAAACAGCCAGCGCGCCGTGCGTAGATGGCTGCCGTCGCGGCATTCGACCACGCCCGCATGAAACTGGTGCGGCAACGTAAACATCGCCAGCGCGCCGAGCAGGATCAACGCGGGAAAGCCCGCGGTTTCATGTGGCGGGGGCGGCACATGCAATGCGTCTGCCGGCAACGGCACGAACAGCAATGAACCAAGCGCCAGCATCGCACTCAACTTGAATAGCGATTCGAAGGCCATCGCCAGCACCAGGCCTCGGTTGTGCGCCATGGTCGACGCGCGTCGCGTACCGAACAGCATCGCGAACAACGCCATCAGCAACGCTACGTACAAGGCACTGTCCTGCCAGGGCTCCGATTCGGTCAATTGCCCCTGGCTGAGCATGGCATAGCTCATCGCTACCGCTTTGAGCTGCAGCGCAATGTAAGGCACGATGCCGATCACCACCACCGCCGTCACCAGGGCAGCCAAGCCCGAATGGCGGCCCAGCCGCACGGCGATCAGATCCGCCAGCGAGCCGGCGTTGTAGTCGCGCGCCAGTTGCACCAACCGTCGCAAGATGGCGATGCCGAGCAAGTACATCAGGATGGCGCCGATGAATGTGGGCGGCAGCAGCCAGCCGGAGCGGCTTGCCTGCGTTACCGTGCCGTAGAACGTCCAGGACGTGCAGTGGATGGCCAGCGAGAGCGCATAGACCACGGCCCAGCGGCGTTCGAACCATTGCGGCCGGCGTTCGCCGATGAGGGCCACGCCGAAGAGCAGGCCCAACCAGACGAGGGCTGCGATGGCGATGATCGGGGCATTCAGCACGAAGGCCGCCCCCTCACCCCAACCCCCGGCAAAACCAGGGGAGAGGGAGCACGCCGAGGCGAACCTCGGTGTCTGGCACTTGTGCAACTTGCTCCCTCTCCCCTGGCTTGGCCGGGGGAGAGGGTTGGGGTGAGGGGGCGCACGGCCGAAGCATGACGCGTCAGTGCTTGCCTGCCACTCCCAATTGCTCGACGACATTCGCCACCCAACGCGGCTGCGCGCCGCGGCGAGTGTCGTAATCGCTGCCGGAGTATCCCCACCAATCCCAACATGCCTGCGGATTCAAAGGCGCCATGCTGGCGCGTGTCTGAGGATACAGGACGGCCACGTCATAGGCGTCGGCCCAGCGATTGAAGCCCGCATCTTTCACAAAAGCCTCGCCGACAGCCGCCGCGTTCTGCTTGCAGCCGTGGAAAGCCACCAGCAGGCCACAAGGCTTGCCCGCTGCGCAGGCCGGCGGTACGTAGAGATAGCCCTCGTCGGCCAGCAGCGGATCGACACCGCCGACGCGATAGGCATTTTGGTCGAACGTCCGGAGTTCGCCCTTGGCGTCTCCCACCGCATGCGGCGGCTTGCCGTAGAGCTGCGCGAATATCTCGCCCGCAGCATCGAAGCCGCAATGTCCCAAATAAGGCGATACCGACTTGTCGCAATCGTCGCCCGTGGCCGCGATCGGCAGGTTGTGTGCGAATGCGCGATGGCCGTCATCGACAACCTGGAAGGCTTTCAGTCCGGGGACCGTATCGCGCAAGCGTTGGTAGAACTGCGCACCCGCTTCCGCCACCGAAGGCGCCACCAACGCATCGTCGCGACCGTGCAACAGATAGGCCTTGCCATGCGCGAGATATTTCAATGCACCGTTATCGCCAGCGTCCGCACGTTGCGTGGCCTTGGCGACCAGCGCCGATACGTCCGCCCCCGGCGTGCCTTTCATACAACTGGAAAGCGCGGCATCCAGCTTGCCGCCCGCACAGCCATAGGGGCCACCAGCCACGATAGCCGCATAAGGAAACATATCCGGATAGGCGAGCTGCATCTGCGTCGCCATATATGCGCCGGAAGACAGGCCGGCCACGGCGACGCGGTGCGGATCGAGCTTGAGCTTAGGTAACGGAGCCGCCTGCACGCCGGTGGCGAGCAAGCCTAGCACCAAGAGGGCTGTCCAACGCATGGTGTTCTCCATGGGGTTGCATGCAGGGGAAGCTGTTAGGCTCCCTCCCCTGCCAGCGGGGAGGGAGCGTGTTGCGTCAGCTTAGAACTTGTAGCGCGCGCTAAGGGTAACCATCCGCGGCGCACCGTAATAGCCCGTCACGATACCCAGCGCGGCGATGTTGTAGCCCGTCGTGCGATAGGCCTTGTTTGCCAGGTTCGTCCCTTGCAGGCTCAAGGTCCACGGTTCGTCGATCTGCCAGATGATGCCCGCGTTCCACAAACCGTACGACGGCTGCATGATCAGCGGCGACAGCGTGGTCTCCGGATACACCGAAGTCTGGTATGTATAGTTGACGCGTCCGGTGATGCTGCCACCGTTCGCCAGCGGATAGACGTGCTCGAGCGCCAGCCCACCCGACCACTTCGGCGCGTTGGTGAAGCGTTGCGTATCGGCGATATTCACGCCGCTGCTCAAGAACTCCGTGTACTTGGTATGCAGGTAGGCAAAGTTGCCGCTGAAGGTCCAGTTCTCGGCGGGCTTCCAGGCAAACTCTTCTTCCAGACCGTCGATATGGCCCTTGCCGGCATTGGTGAAGTCGCCGAAGAAGCCCTGGCTGCCGTTGGGCAGCGTGTACGAAGTAAACACCGACAGCTGGATATCCGAATACACGTTGTGGAACAACGCGGTGTTCATCATCAGGCTATCGTCGAAGAAGGTCATCTTGCTGCCTACTTCATAGGACTGCACCTTCTCGTCCTGGATCGGCCGGCACGACGAGGGAATCGCCACGCAGTTGGCGCGAATGTTGTAGCCACCGGAATGGAAGCCTTCGCTGTAGCTGGCGTAGAGATTGATGTGATCGGTCGCCGCCCAGTTCAGCGAGACCTTCGGCGAGGCATTGTTTGAAGTATGCGAGCCCGTGAAGTTGGCCAGCGTGGCAATCGGGTTGGTGAAGCTGGCATCGGCGAAGCCGTAGTTCTGGATCACCGCATCCTTGGTTTCGCGCGTCAGGCGCAGACCGACATCCAGGCTCCATCGGGGACTGATATCCCAGGTGAAGTCGCCGTAGCCCGCATAGCTCTTGGTGCCCATGCGACCGCCGGTACTGCCGTACTGCGCCAGGCCCAGCAGGCTATACGGCGGCGAGCCAAGGAAGATGTTGTCGATTTCGCCGGAGGCCGAGCCCTTGAAGTAGTACAGGCCGAACACGCCGTGCAGCGTGCCGCCCGAATCGTAGTTGGCCTGGAATTCCTGGGTGAACTGGTGATCGTCGTAGACCGCGGCCACGTCGGCGATCTTTTCCGGCAACGTATCGAAGTCGATGTTGGTATTCGTCGAGGATTCGCGATAGGCCGTGATCGACTTGAAACTCCAGTCCTGGCTGGCGATCCAGTTCAGCGTCAGCGACGCCCCGCTCAGCTCGGTATTGTTGACCTGTGCCATGCCGCTGCGCGTGTTGTAGTTGCTAGACAGCGGCAGGTATGCCGGATCCAGCGCGTTGACGGTCAGCAGCTTCGCGCCGCGCGGGTTGGAGTTGTCGCGCAGGCCATCGACCGACAGCTGCGCATTGAAATTGCTGCTGGGAAAGAAGCCCAGGCTGGCACGCGCCGCGTTGGTGTTCTTGTTGCCGTTGCGGCTGTTGTTGAGCAAGTCGGTACCGAAGCCGTCGTTATGCTCACTGGCTACCGCCACCCTGCCGCGCCACATGCCATCGCTGCTGGCGCCGCCCAGGCTGGCCTTGATGTCCTTCTCGCCATGCGTGCCTACGGTGCCCTCGATCGAACCTGTCGTCTTGGTCGGCAGCGGGTTGGCGACGTACTTGATCGCACCGCCGATGGTGTTCTTGCCGTACAGCGTGCCCTGCGGGCCGCGCAGCACTTCGATGCGGTTGACATCGAATACGTCCAGCAAGGCACCCTGCGGACGGGCCATGTAGACATCGTCGATATAAATGCCCACGCCCGGGTCGAAGCCCCAGGTCGGGTCGGCCTGGCCGACGCCACGGATGTAGGCCGTCAGCGTGGTGTTCGAGCCGCGTGCGGCATACACCTGCAATGACGGTACCTTGCCCTGCAGATCGCCCAGGTTCTGCACGTTCTGCTTGTAGAGCGATTCGCCGGTAAAGGCGCTGACCGCGATCGGTACATCCTGCAGGGTTTCTTCGCGCTTGCGCGCGGTGACGGTCACTTCGCCCAGTTGCTTGGCGTCGCTGGTCTTGGCGGTTGCGCCGGTATCGGTTGCCTGCTGCGCATAAAGCGGCGTGCTGCCGATCAGGCCGAGCACCAGCCCGACCGCAAGACTCAAATGCGTGCGTTTCATGTCACCCCTCGTCGATGGACGCATCCTCTCCCAAGGATGCCGATGTCGCGCAGATTAGGCAGCCGCGCAACCGGTCACACTTGTACCTTGGTACAGTGC
>NZ_DATCRY010000236.1:0-8848 GCF_036568765.1 Dyella sp.
CTTTTTCTTCCGTGCAGGCAGCCAGTGCAAACAGCAGGACCGGCAGCAGCGCCTTGCGCATCGGCATCATGTCGAAAAACTTCCTTGTCGAGAAATACGGCTCCGCTTTGTCCGGGGGCCGAGCGATGTTTTTACTGTAAATGGCGACAGCCGCGCAACCGATTCAATAGCGCGGCACGCCTTCGACATGGCACTTGGCTACGCTCTTGCGCGCATTATCGGCCCCCACCTGGTCGTCCACACGATCGCGCAACTCGACGACCGTCTGCCAATTGCGTGCGCACAACGGTCCGAGGCGCGGCCCGAGCTCCCACGAGCGCCGCGCGAGTTTCTCGGCATCGGTGTAATCGTGCAGGCGGATGGCGACTTCGGCGCGATCCTGCAGCAAGTCCGGCGAATCCGGGTTGAGCTTGAGGGCCTGATCGAGCTTGGCTGCCGCATCGCTGAAACGACCGGCAAGTGCATCGGCTTTAGCGCCATCCTGCAAGGATGTCACGCCCGGATCGCGCAGCGGATTGACGTCGATGACGGATTTTTCCTTGTCGCCCGCGGCTCTGATCGAAGCGACGATCAGGCTATCCGCCTTGGTCTGGCGTTCCGGCGGGGTTGGCGGCGCCGGGGTCATGCAGGCACTCAGGCAGATAGCAAGTATCGCAGGTGTCAGCGGGAAACGTTTGAACAAGGCAGTCATCGATCAATCTCGTACAGGCGCGGTAGAAGCCGGTGCGGGCTGATCCTGACCGCCACCGAACAAATTCCCTACATGTTGCCAGAAGCAGCCTTCCGTGTCGGCCGCCAGCGTGCCTGTCAACACCGCGAACTGGCGTGCCCCCTCGCAGGACGGATCCGTGCGCTTGCCTTCCTGCGGGTTGATCCAGGCCAGCTCCAGGCCTTCACCCGGCGCAGCCGACAAAGGCCGCGTCGGCAGCTTGCGGAAGAGATCCTGCCAGACGCGCAGGCTGCCGGTGGCGCCGTAAAGGCCGCTCGGCTTGTTGTCGTCGCGCCCCATCCAGAACACCGCCAGGCGGTCGCCGGTGAAGCCGGCGAACCAGCTATCGCGCTGGTCGTTGCTGGTGCCGGTCTTGCCCGCGGCGTTGAGCACACCAAGCGAGGAGGCACCGATCGCCGCCGCCGTGCCCGAGCGCGTCACCTGCTGCATCGCCCAGGTCGTCAGGCGCACGGCACCCTGGTACTCGCCTTTGCCACCCTTGACCTCGTAGCGCTTAATGGTGCGGCCATCGCTGTCGACGACACCGCGCACCGCCAGCAAGGGCAAAGCATGACCGTCGGCTGCGAGGTATTCGTACAACTGTGCGACCTGCAGCGGCGACAGATCCTGTGCACCTAACAGCAAAGAAGGACTCGGATTGACGTCCTGCAGCCCGAACGATTCCAGGAACGCCTTGATCCGGCCGACGCCGACATCCATGCCCAGATGGATGGTCGCCAGATTCCAGGAATGCACCAGGCCATCGACCATCGGTACCAGGCCATGCACATCGTGTTCGTCGTTCTGCGGCGTCCACATCGTGCCATCCGGCTGACGCATCGACACCGGCGAATCGTCGATCAACGTCGCCAGGTTCCAGCGCGACGGATCGGACAGCGCCACTAGATAGACGAAAGGCTTCATCAGCGAGCCGATCGGGCGGCGTGCGTCGATGGCGCGGTTAAAACCCTGATCGCCCGGCTCCTTCGAGCCGACAATGGCCAGCACACTGCCGGTCTGCGTATCGGTCACCACGCCAGCGGCCTGCGCCGCATCGCCACGCTTGCCCAGTGCCTTGGCGGTATTGGTAATCGCCTGCTCGGCGTATAGCTGTGCGGCGGGATCGAGCGTGGTGAAAATGCTCAGGTTGCCATCGCTCAGCGTGCTGTCGTCGAAATCGCTGGTGATCTGTGCGCGCACCAGTTGCATGAAAGCCGGGAAACGGTTGTGCGGCAGCTGGCCATTGCCGGCCAGGCCCAGGGGCGTGGCCTGTGCCGCCTTGCCCTGCTCTGCCGTCAGCAGACCGGTATCGACGAACTGCTGTAGCACCAGATTACGGCGCGATAGCGCACGATCGGGAAAGCGGCGCGGATCGTAGTAGCTCGGCCCCTTGACCATGCCCACCAGCAAGGCCACCTCCTGCGGACGCAGCTCTTCCATGCGGCGACCGAAATAAAACTCCGCGGCGGCGGCAAATCCATGCACCGCTTGCGAACCTTGCTGACCAAGGAAGACTTGGTTGATATAGGCCTCGAGAATACGTCCCTTGTCGTAATGCGCTTCGATGAGGATCGACATCAGCGCTTCGTTGAACTTGCGCGTGAAGTTCTGCTCACGGTCGAGGAACAGATTGCGCACCAGCTGCTGGGTAAGCGTCGAGCCGCCTTGCACCGTATGGCCGGCGCGCAGGTTGGCGAAACTCGCGCGCAGGATCGCCGAGAAGTCGATACCGAAGTGATGCTTGAAGTCGCGATCTTCCACAGCCTGCAGGCCGCTGAGCAGCAGCGGCGGCACGTCGGCGAGGCGGACGATGCGGCGCTCTTCCTGTGCAGCACCATATAAGGTGGCGATACGCGCCGGATCCAGATGGGCCTGATCCAGCGCCTTGCCGGTGGCCAGGTCCTTCACCGAAACCACCTGCCCCTTGCCCAGCACCACCCGGATACGTCGAGGCAGCTCGCCACCGTCCGGACCCGCATAGCCGCGCGAGTCGATCACATAGACGCTGCCATCGCGGCTCCAGGTGCCGGCGACCTCGCCGTGCTCGTCGCGGCTATAACCGGCAAAGGTCAACTCCAACTCCAACGCCGCCGGTGTCATCGGCAGGCTGGCCGCCAGCGGCAACGGCCTCGCGTAGACGCGCGTGGGCACGGCGAACACCAGGTCGTTGAAGCGATCCTGCACCCGCTTGTTCAGGACGATGGTGTACGGCAGGACAAAGCCGAACAGCAGCCCCATGCAGATCCAGAACGGGATCCGCACCCAGGGCCAGCAAGCACGGGCAAACGCGGCAAGACGATTGAGAAAGGCCAACGCGGCGATATCCCTTACACGAAGTGGGGCCGATCATAGGGCCTGCTGACCGGCGGGCGTCTGAACGCCGGGCCGGGATTCGTGACTATTTGCTGGCAGTTCGGGGCAAAACCCGGGGCTGCGACCGGAGGATCACCACTTGCCGTAACCCCAGCACGATGGATCGGGCCGGAATGGCCGCGGCTTCACGCCCAGCCGCCGTTCCAGTTCGCCGTTGTCGGCGATCAGGTCGGTCTGAAAACGTGACAGCGTACCCCGAACGTGATGCATGAAATACCGCAGCACCCGCAGGAGTCGCAGCGGCACCGGTACCGGCAGGGTCCATCCGGGCAGGCTGCGGCGGACGCGCATGAACATCTCACGCACGCTGAGCCGCTCGCCGCCACCGATCGGCAGGACATAGCCCGATACCTCGCGATGATCGAGCGCGGCGACGACCGCCTGGGCGATATCGTCGGCGTGTACCGGCTGACGCAATCCGTTGCCCTGCAACACCGGGAACACGCGTGCACGCATGGCGCGCCGCGCAATCGGAGTGAGTGTCTTGTCCATACCGATGCCGTAGATCATGGTCGGTCGCAACACCATCCACGGACAGCCATGGCGCTCGCATATACGTGCCAGCTTTGCCTCGCTGTCGCGCATGCTCTGCGCCAGCTCTCGCTCGGATTTCAGCTCCGAGTCGAGCTTGGTCTGGGCGCTCATCGAGCTGATTGCGATCACCCGTGGGCGATCATGCAGCTCGACGCGTGACAGCCAATCGTCAAAACCGACCAGCGGCCCCATGCAGATAATGGCGCTGAAGCGCCCCCCTGGCATCGGCGAATCGGGCACCTGGCCACGCAGCCATTGCACTCCTTCGCTCGGCGGCTGCTCGGTGCGGCTGAATGCGACGACCGATTCGCCGCGGGCATGCAGGCGCGGTAGCAGAAAGCGGCCAATCTGGCCGCTGGCGCCAATCACCAAAATCGTCATGCCACCCTCACGACCCGGTTTGCAGACGCGCGGTCAACTGTTGCAGGCGCGAATTGCCCGTTGCCAGCTTGCCCGCATGATGCAGCGACTGCGCAGCGCCGGCGCGGTCGCCACGACCGAGTTGCTGCTCGGCCTGATCCATCCAGGCACCGGCCAACCGTTGACGCAGTTGGTCCTGGCCGGCATCGCCCGGCGACAGATCGGAAAGGTCGCCAAGAAAACCTTCGGCCTGAACCAGATTGCCATTGGACATGGCTTGATTGAACTGGCGCGCGACCAGATTCGGCAACTCCTGCAAACCGCGCCGCGCCGCTTCGTTGTTGCCGTCGATCGCCAGCGCGCCGCGATAAAGATCGTAAGCACTGTCGCCCGGCGGCAGCATGATCTGGCCGCGCCTCGCAGCCAGCTCGGCGCTCTGTAGCATGCGAGCGATCTGAGCACTCTGTTGCGGCGTCAACGTCGCTGCGGGTGCCTGCGCGACATTGCCATCGGCACCGGCCGGTGTGGCCTCGATGTTGTTGCCGGCATTGAGACGCTTGCTCAAGTCGCTCAAGCGCGCACGCGCCGCAGCAAGATCGGCCGAGCGCGGCGCGAACGAAGCCGCGCGGTCGAGCAATTGATCGGCATGCACGGCATCGTTCGCATCGATCGCCGCATTGGCTTGCACGATCAACGCCTGCGCGACCTGACCCAGGCCGGCCTTGGCCTCCTGATTATCCGGATCGATCGCCAGCGCGGACTTGAAATAGGCCACCGCGGTGTCCTCGCCATCGCCATCCACGCGACCGGCACGCAACGCATCCTGGCCCTGTTTCAGATCGTCGGCCAGCTCGCCGTTGTCCTGTTTCTGCGCCTGCACCAGCGAAGCACGCAGCGACGGCAAGTCGCCGTAATTCGGCAATAGCGCAGCCAGCTTGTCGACGATGGTTGCAGCGGTGGCACGGTCGCCCGCATCCAAGGCCTTGCGCGCCTGCGCGGCCAGACCTTCCGCGACTTTGTCCAGGCCATGCAGGGCGATGGCGTTGTTCGGATCGATCGCCAATACCTGCCGATAAAGATGGCCGGCGCCATCGTCGCCGTCGAGGCGGCCGTCGGCCAGCGCCTGCTGCGCGCGATCGATCAGGCCATCCGGTTGCACGTTGGCGCTGCGCGCCTTCGTCAATGCCTGATCGAGGCGCTCGACATCGCTGCCCCCGCCAAGCAACTCACGCGCGGCATTCAAGGCTTGGGCGGCATCGTCCAGATGGCCGTCGCGCAGCGCGGCATCCGCGCGCGCGATCTCTGCCTGCCCGACTTGGCGCAGACCGTCACGAGCGCGATCGTTATCCGGCTCCAAGGCGCGGGCCGCTTCGTACAACTCACGGGCGCTCTTGCCGTCGTTGCCGTCCAGATGACCGTCGTGCAGTGCGGCGTCTGCACGGCTGAGCACATCGTTGAGTTCGGTGCTGGGCACCAGCCCGCGCAAGCGGTCCTGGTTGACCCAGGCAAAAGCCACTGCGCCAATCACAATCAGCAATAGCAACGGCCAAAGCCAGCCACGCTTGCTTGATTTGGACGGCTGCGGACGCGGCGCCTGGCGGCGGCGCTCGGGATCGCCCGCACCGAAATGCGGCAGGTCATCGCGCGGCGGCATGGGCGCCTGCGGCTTGTCCAGGCCGTCGAGATTGCCCAGGCGGGGCTCCATGCGACCGCCCTGGTCCTTGTTGTCTTTGCGTCCGCTCATAGGGTGCTGGCCTGTTGGCAACTGCGCCAGCTTAACATCCAGGGGCGTCCAGCCGTGATGCGCGGGCTCTGGCGTTCAACTGGCGGAAAGCGTGGGCTTATATTAGGCACGAGGGATGATTAGCGAGAGCGCCGAGTCCGCCCACTGCGGCAAGTGTGGGATGATGCGTCAGAATTTCGTGGGCGACGCCGTAAAGCGCGATATCGAACTTGCCCCCTCGCTACTCACCCTTCGTCCCTGGAAAGCCACAACCTCCCTACTGCCCACCAACACGACGCGCATCGACGACATTGGGCAACGCCGTCAATTTCGCCAGCAACGCGGACAACTGCTCGAAATCGCGCACACGCAAGGTGAAGCGCATTTCCACTTCGCCCGTTCGGGTGAACACCCGGCTGGACGAGGCGATGATGTGGGTGCCGAAATTGCTGATCAGGGCGGTGACGTCTTTCTGCAAGCCCTTGCGATCGTAGCCCTGCAGCTCGATGTCGACTTCGTAGGCTTGTGCCGCGACCTTGCCCCACTCCACATCGATCACCCGATCGGGGTCGCGGCGAACCAGACGCGCCAGGCTGACACAATCGGCGCGATGCACCGAAACGCCGCGCCCTCGCGTGATGAAGCCGCGCACCGTATCGCCTGGCAACGGCTGGCAGCAACGCGCCAGGGTCGTCAGCAAGTTGCCGACACCCTCGATGCTCAGGGCGCTGTGTTCAAGTGTGAGGTGTCGTGAAGCGACCGGCAACTGGGATTGCGTGACCTCCGGCGGCGGCGGCGCGGCGGCCTCTTGCAAGAAGCGACTGATCTGGCCCGGATTGACCTCGCCCAAGGCCAGCGCCACCAGCAGTTCGTCGTGGGTCTTCAGATGAAAATGCGCCGGCAACCTGGACAAATCGGCGCCCGGCATAGCCAGGCGACGCAACTCGCGCTCGAGCATGGCGCGCCCGGCAACCAGATTGGCCTCCTGCGCCACGCGGCGGAACCATGCGCGCACCTTCTCTCTTGCGCGCGATGTGTGCAGGTAACCGTGATGTACCGACAACCAGTCGCGACTGGGCTCGGCCAGTTTCGCGGTGAGAATCTCGATGCGATCGCCGCTTTGCGGCTGGAACGTCAAAGGCACGATGCGCCCATTGACCTTGGCGCCACGGCAGCGATGACCGACTTCCGTATGCACGTGGTAAGCGAAATCCAGTACGGTGGCGCCACGCGGCAGATCCACCACTTCTCCGCGCGGCGTCAGCACATAGACGCGGTCTTCCAGCAATTCGGTCTGCAAACCGGCAGCGAGTTCGGTATCCGATTCGCTACCGCCACGAGGCTCGAGCAGGCGGCGCATCCAGGCGATCTTGGCCTCGAAGTCGCTATCGCCGCTACCGCCTTCCTTGTAGCGCCAGTGCGCAGCCACACCCAGCTCGTTGATGCGATGCATTTCGTGGGTACGTATCTGCACCTCCAGGGTCTTGCCTTGCGGCCCCATCACGGCGGTATGCAGCGACCGATAGTCGTTACCCTTGGGCCGCGCAATGTAGTCGTCGAATTCGCCCGGCAGATGCGGCCACAAGGAGTGCACTACACCGAGCGCGGCATAACAGTCGGCCACGCTTTCGACCAGTACACGCACAGCGCGGATATCGTATAGACCGGAGAAATCCAGCGACTTGCGCTGCATCTTCTTCCAGATCGAGTAAATGTGCTTGGGCCGGCCGGCCAGATCGGCACGTACACCGGACGCTTCCAACGCCTTGCGCAGGACGGCGAGCGATTCGGCGATGAAGCTCTCGCGATCGGCCCGGCGCTCGTCCAGCAGCTTGGCGATACGCCGGTAGGTCTCCGGATGCAGGTGGCGGAAGGATAGATCTTCCAGCTCCCACTTCAGCTGCCAGATACCCAGGCGGTTCGCCAACGGCGCGTGGATATCCTGAGTCAATTGTGCCAGCGCTCGGCGCTGCTCCTCGGGCAAAGCCGCGGCCGCACGCAGACGAGCCAACTGGCGGGCCAGCAGGATGAATACCACGCGCACGTCACGGATGATGGCCAGCAACAAACGGCGCAAACCCTCGCTGCCGCTGCCCGGCGTACGCTGGGCGTGCAGCGCCCAGACCTGCTCGGCGGCAGCCTGCCCCTCGACCAGGCGCTGGACGTCGACCGGCAAGCTGCCTTTCTGTCCGGCCCAGGCCCGGGCATCGGCCTGGCTGACTTCGAACCAGAGCGCTGCAGCCTGGGTCTGCGCGTCGCAGCCGAGCATACCCAGCAGGTCAAGCACTTCCACACAGCTCGCGGCTGGAATGGCGTGTTGCTGGCATGCGGCCAGCGCATCGGCGAGCACGCGCGGCAGCTCGCGCTCGCGCCAGGCGGCGAAGCGGTCGGAGGCGGAAGAGTCAGTGGCGCGGGCCATGGCTCATTTTAGCGACCAAGGCGTACGCTGTGCTCATCCCAGCGCCTCGACTGCACGGGCCAGTCGCTTGGCCGACACCGGCTCGGCAGTCTTGAGCTCCTGCGCGAACAACGAGACGCGCCATTCTTCGATCAGCCAGCGCAGTTCGTCCAAAGGACCTGCGCCCTCGGCGCGAAACTTCAGATATTGTCGCCAATACGGCAGCACCTGCAGCATGCGCTGCTGATCTTTGGCCGGATCCTGGCGCAGGCGCTCGGCACGCAATCGCATGGCTTTCAGGTAACGCGGAAAATGCGAGAGCCGCGCCGTGGACAGTTCGCGCAGGAAACCTCGCGCAAGCAGCGCATCGAACTGCTCGCGCAGATCGTCGTAACTGGCGCGGGCAAAGCCCATCAACGGCGGCTCGAGCCAGGGCTTGAGGTCCGCCTGCGCTTCGACGATCGGTTCGGCCAGTTTCAGACGTTCCACACCGGCTCCGAAAATCTCTCGGGCAAACTGAGTATGCAGCGTTTCGAACGCCGCCGCTGTGCGCGCATCCAGATCATGCCGTCCCAAGAGATCGGTAAAGCCACCTTCGATCAGATCCTCGCGCAAGGCATCGACGCCGCCGAGCGGCGCGTACTTCAACGCCATGGCATTGCCGACCGGAAGGCGCCGCTCGGCGGCGTCGATGCCTTGCGCGAGGATCTGATCGAAGGTGGCTTTACCGATCTCTTGGGACGGCATGATC
>NZ_DATCRY010000237.1:0-4593 GCF_036568765.1 Dyella sp.
GGTGCTCACCATCGTTTTGGCCAAGCCAAGGCGCGCGGCGGCGGCCGTGAAAGAGCGGGTTTCGACGACCGCGACGAATACCACGATGCGGTTGAGATTGACGGCGGTCAGCGGCGTGCCCATGGCCATTGTCCTGTTTGAGTGGACAGTATAGCCGTGATTGTCTGACTTATCGCGGCCGGGTGCAGGGCGTAGCATCGCTGCTGTCGTTTATTTTTCGCAAGGACAATCTATGAACATCGCTATTCTCGGTGCAAGCGGTAATGTCGGTTCGCGCCTGGTCGCCGAAGCGCTGAGTCGCGGCCATCGGGTGACCGCTGTTGCGCGCAACGCCAACGCCGCGGCCGATACGGCGCAACTGCGTCATATAGCTGCCGCTGTCGGCGATCCTTCGTTGGCTGACCGCTTGGCCGGTCATGACGCGATCGTCAGTGCTATCCATTTCACCCAGGCTGGGCCAGAGGCGTTGCTGATGCTGGTGCGCAAGTCCGGTGTGAAACGTTATCTGGTGGTGGGTGGGGCTGGCAGCCTGGAAATAGCCCCGGGCAAGGCGCTGGTGGATACGCCGGATTTTCCGGCGGCCTATGCGGAGGAAGCTCAGGCCGGTAAAGCATTCCTGGGGGCGCTACGCGGAGCAGACGATCTGAATTGGACATTTTTGAGTCCGTCTGCATTGCTTGTTGCCGGGGAGCGGACTGGCAAGTTTCGGCTCGGAGGGGACGAATTGCTGGTCGATGCACACGGCAAGAGCTGGATTTCGATGGAGGATTATGCAGTCGCCATGCTTGACGAGGTCGAGCGGCCGGCGCATGAGCGTAAACGGTTTACGGTGGGGTATTGATCGCACCCTGATGAGCTTGAGTTTCGTGAAAGGCCGCCCCCTCACCTCGACCCTCTACCCCGGCGAAGCCAGGGAGCGGGAGTCTGACCGAGGAAGCCGCAGTTCTTCGCGCCTGCGCGGCCCGCTCCCTTTCCTCCGGTGAAGCCGGGGGAAAGGGTGACGAGGGGGCTCTTGCCTCATGAACTCACTTCTTTGCTGGCGCCTCGTCCTGCAAAGCCTCGACCTGGATACGTAGCTGCACACTCATATCGAAGCCGTAGCTTTTGCCTGCGTCCATGCCGAATTCGTCGCGCCGAAAGCTGCCCAGCGCATCGGCACCGCATAATTCGCGCTTGAACATCGGATGGGGGATGCATTTGAAGCGATCGATGTTCAACGTCAGCGGCTTGGTCACTCCATGCAGGGTCAGCGTACCCACTGCGTGCGTGGGGCTGCCGTCGATGAAGTCGGTCAAGCGTCCCTTGAATACGGCGTTGGGATAGCGCGCCGTATCGAGGAGCTCTTTGCCGACCGCCCACGTGTTGAGCTTGTCGTGGCCGAAGTCGATGCTCGCGACATCGACGGTCACCTCGACGGTACCGCTGCTGGTTGCCTTGTCCAGAACGACCTTGCCACTGCTCTTGTTGAATTTGCCGCGCCACGTAGAAACACCAAGATGATCGGCTTCGAAGCTCGGGTAGGTGTGCTCAGGATCGATGGTGTAGCCGACCTGCCCCGCCCTGCCATGCTGGCTGGTCGCCAGCATGGCCAGGGACAGCATGGCGATGGCGGCACCTGCGCCGCGGTTTGCGTAGAACATGTGCGTCTCCTTTTGTCGGCCGACCGGATGGACGGCGCCTCAATAGGGGAGACGAACGACCCCTCGGCGATTCGACATGCTCCGATCAATGCATGGCGATGGAAGCCAGACAGGCGATCAGCTCAAGCAACTGGCGGCAGCCGGATGGCAAGGTTTGCATGTGCTCGGATAAGCCGCTGGTAACGGCCCATGCAAGAAGACATGCCGATAGTCCCGCCATGGATTTGCCGAACAGCGTCATGGCTCAATGCTTGATGTGCTGGGAATAGATCGCCTGCCAACGACCGTCGGCATAGATGAAGATGTCCGCTCCCATGATGCCCTCCTGCGCGCCACGCGCGGGGTCGTAGAAATTGACCACCGCACTGTTGCCTTGCATGGTGACCAGAGTTCCGTACGGATGGTCCTTCTTGTACGCCTCCATCTTGCGCAGACCTTCATCCGTGCCTTTATTCTTCGCTGCGTGCTCGAGCAACGCGGTGCGCGTCAGCGTCTTGCCCTCGCCGCTGATCGAGCGATACGCGGGCGCCAGCATGGTGCCAAGGAAATCGGTATCTCCAGTCGCCTCGGCCATCGACCAGCGATCTTCTACCGCCCGTACGCCCGCTTCGCTCATTGCGCTTTCGCCATCGCTTGTGCCGGCGTGGTTGGCTGCATAGACAAACGTTGCTCCGAGACCGGTCATCGATAGCAACAGCACAGCAGCAGTGACAGTCAGGCCTTGACGGGGGAAGCGCATGGCGAACTCCAACAGGTGGGGGTAGCCTGAGCTTGCGCGTGCGCGATCGGTCGTGCAGCGGGTTTGTGACGAACGGGACCGTGACCGTGACCGGAGGCGAAGGTCAGGGTTGGGCGGTCAGCGCAGACCGAGTGCGCCACGGGCACCGTCGCGGAATCGGCGACTCAGCGGCAGGCGGGTGCCGTCGCGAAGCACGACTTCGGCATCGCCATGGAACAGGGGGTGGATTTCGCGCACTCGGTCGAGATTGACGACTGCGCCACGATGGATGCGCAGGAAACGCGCCGGATCGAGCTGACCGTGAAGTTGCTGCAACGTCTGCCGATGCAAGATGACTTCACCGGCAGCATGCAAGCGCACGTAGTTGCCGTCGGCGGCGATCCAATCGATATCGTTCACCCGTACGACGCGCAGCGCTTCGCCCACGCGCACGCTCAATCGTTCCACCGGCGCGGCATCCATCACGGATTGGCGTGGCGCGCGCTGATCGGCGGTAAGGCGGCGCCATTGGCGGAAAATCCGATCCATGCAGCGATCGAAGCGTTCCTGGTCGATCGGTTTGAGCACGTAGTCGAACGCACCTGCCTCGAACGCCTTGACTGCATGTGCGTCGAATGCCGTAGCGAAGACCACAAGCGGCAGCACATCGGGCTGCAACCGCTCCAATAGCGCGAAGCTGTCCATGCCGGGCATGCGAATGTCGAGAAAGATCAGATCGGGACGCAGGCAGGCGATGGCTTCAGCCGCTTCGTCCGCGGTACCGCATTCGCCGACGATCTCCACGGTGCGGTGGCCCGCCAAGGCCTGGCGTAATGCCAGGCGCGCCAGCAGTTCGTCATCGACCAACAGACAGGCGATGCGCTCGCTATTCATGCGGCGCCGACCTCATACGGCAAGCGCACTTCCACGCGTGTCCCACCGCCTGCGCGCGGAACCATCGACAGCCGGCCAGCGCAGGCATCCAGGCGCGCGCGCGTGTTGCCCAGGCCGATGCCTTCACGCCAGGCCTGGTCGGGCAGACCCTGCCCGTCGTCTTCGACAACCATCCACAGCTGCTCGCCATCGCGGCGAGCGGCGATGCGCAGGTTGCCGCCTGTCGCACGCGGCAGCAAGCCGTGCTGCAAGGCGTTTTCGACCAAGGGCTGCAGGATCAGGTGCGGAACGGCGGCATCGAGTGCGTCGTCGGCAATCTCCCAATGCGTCGCCAGGCGGTCGCGAAAACGAATCTGCTGGATCGCCAGATACGACTCGAGCGATTTGAGCTCGCGCGCCAGCGATACGGTCTGGCTCTGGTCGGCCTCCAGGGTGAGGCGCAGGAAGTCGCTCAGGCGCGCAATCATGGTGCGCGCCGTTGCCGGATCGGATAGGGCCAGCGCGGAAATGGCGTTAAGCGTGTTGAATAGGAAGTGGGGCTGCAACTGCATGCGCAGGGCGTGCAATTGTGCTTGCGCGAGCTGTCCCTCCAACTGTGCGCTGCGCATCTGTTCGCGCTTGAGGCGTCGCTGGTAGTCCCAACCGCGCAGCACTGCCAGCACGACCCAGTAGGTGATCAGGTCGAAATGGAACTCGTAGACGAATTCCATGCGGAACAATTTGCCGAGCGAATCGATGCGCGAGGGGAGGTAGGTGTGCATCTGCCAATAGACAAGCAGCAGCGCCGCGGTATGTGCCCCGGCCGTAAGCAGGCTCAACGGGATGTGCACCGTGAAGAACCTGCGCCAGCTGTGCGTTGCCGTGCGGCGGCCCAGCCAGGCGATCCACGGAGTGAGCAGCATCCAGCCGAAATAATCGGGCAGATTCCAGGACAGCGCGCGCAGCCAGGGATGCGACTGGCCCTCGTTCATTGCACCCAGTGCCCACGCGATCGAGCTGATCAGGGTAAGTAACGCCCAGAAACCGACGACCAGCCAAACGCCACGGGCGCGGGAAGGTTCGGCTGGCAGAGGCAATGGCGTGGACGTGGCGGACATGCCGATAGCATGGCGCAGTTGAGCAGGATGTGCATGTATCGGGCGGCAGGGGTGCATCCAAGGAGATGTCTTCGAGGAATCCGTACTTGCCTCGGTCTCTGACGGGAACCTCGAAAAACTTGCTTTCTGTGGGAGCGACTTTAGTCGCGACAATCGTGCCTCACCGCAAGTCCTTGTCGCGACTGAAGTCGCTCCCACAACGATAGGATCCGCTTTCGCTATATTCGGGCGATTGAGAGGTTTT
>NZ_DATCRY010000238.1:0-11783 GCF_036568765.1 Dyella sp.
AGCGAGGACATGGCCGGATCAGTCCTGTTCGAGCTTGTCGAGGAACTTCTTCAGCAGCCGCTCAAGCTGCGCGAGGTCGCGCGCCTGCATGCCGGTAGTCTGCCGTTCCAGCAGGGTGCAGATATCGGGCAGGAAGCTCTCGATCATTGCCACGCCATCCGCCGTCAGGGTCAAGGCGATCTTGCGGCGGTCTTCTTCGCTGGCCGCCCGCTCGATCAGTCCCTTGTCACACAGCTCGTTGGTCAGACGCGTGATATTGGCCGATTTCTCCCCTGCCGCGTCGGCCAACTGCGTCGGGTTCAGCGTATACCCTTCCGTGCCGTACAGCATCATCAGGATGTTGTACTCGGGATGATTGATGCCCCAGGGCCGAAGCACCGCGTTAGCATCGTCATGGACGCGCTTGTGCAGATGCTTGATCAGCCGCACCACTACCGCCGGTTCGCGCGGGAATGCGGGATGCCGCCGGCACGTGATGGCAAGACGTTGTTCGGTTGCTTCGAAACTGCTCATCGAAAAAGCCCTGAATTTGCTGCTTGGACAGGCCGAAATTATTACATATATGTAATATCAATATGTGAATCATATGCCTGCGACATGCCCAGCGCAAGACGTCTGCCACAAAATCGCCTTAACGTCGTGCAAAAAAGGGGTTTCTCAACGCGCGAACTTCGCCTACATTGCGCATGCCAACCGGCAAAAACTGCTACAACACAACCACGGGGATATCCATGGCGACGAAGAAAGCAACGAAGAAAGCGGCCCCGAAGGCTGCGGCCAAGCAGCCGGCCGCTCCGAAGCCGATCAAAGAAACCCTTAGCAAGTCGGGCCTGGTTGCCCATATCGCGGAAAGCACTGGCGTCGCCTCGAAGGACGTCCGCGCTGTTCTGAGCTCGCTGGAAGGCGCCGTACACGGTTCGGTCCACAAGAAGGGCGCTGGCTCCTTCACCCTGCCGGGCCTGCTGAAGATCTCTGCCGTCAACGTTCCGGCCAAGCCGAAGCGCAAGGGCATCAACCCGTTCACCAAGGAAGAACAGTGGTTCGCCGCCAAGCCGGCCACCGTGAAGGTGAAGATCCGTCCGCTGAAGAAGCTCAAGGACGCGGCGCTCTAAGAGTTACCTCCAGCGCGCTTCTTCCAGCGCGCGGGAAATGAACGGCGGCCGAGAGGCCGCCGTTCTTTTTTGAGCAATACGGGACGAGGAGCGAGCCACCGTAAAGGACGGCTAGGGCGCCTCCTCAATTTCCCTTGACCGGAAAGGTCTGCGCCCCGTTGCCCTGCGGAGACGACGGCGACGACGGCGGCACCTCGCGCCCGCGCTCTTCACCGATCGGCCGCGCTCCACAAGCATAAGCACCCCATGGCTGCGAGCCATCCGTGGGCTCGCCCAGCGGCTTGATCGTATCGGCATGCATCGTCGCTGCCTCGTTACGTGCAAGCACCTCCAGCTCGTCGCGCACGGTGATGTCGTTGCGATTGACCGGGCCGACATGGTCTTGCACCGACACTGTCACCTTGCCCAGGTCCCGACACTGCGAGACATCGCCGTGCCAGGCGGTGCGGACGTTCTTGCCTGCGTCGGACAGCACGATACCCCAGGTGCAGGCGCTCAATGCCATGGGAACGAGCAACAACAGGGACTTGCGCATGTGATGACTCCGGGATAGCTAGCATGAAAAAAGCCGGGCAGTTGCCTGCCCGGCCTTCATCGTAGCGTGATACGCGGCATTTGGCCCAAGCCGGGCTGAATGGCGCGCTGGTTACTTGCCCGCCACCGGCTTGCCGTCGGCGTCGATCACTTGAACGTCGCCCAGCTTGAGCGCGCGCACCGGCTCCTCGATCTTCTTCAGGTCGCCGACGATCACCCAGGTGATTGCCTGCGGCTTGACGATCTCCTTGATCGCCGCTTCGGCGGCCGGCTGGTGCACCGCCTCGATCTGCTGCTTGAGCGTCTGGATGTAATTATCCGGCCGGTTGTATTGCACGATGTCCTCAACTGCATCGAGCACCGCCGAGGTGGTCTCGAAGCTGCCCGGCAGGCCGCGGATATCGGAGGACTTGATCTTGTCCACCTCCTGCTCGGTGAGCGGCTTGGCACCGATCACAGCGACGGCTTCCTTGTGCATCTCGTTAGCCGATTCGGCGGTCTTGTCGGTCTGCACTGGCGCATACATCAGGAAAGGACGCTGTCCGATCGCATCGCGCATGAAGCTGAAGGCACCATAGGCCCAGCGCTTGTCCTCGCGCAGATTCATGTTGAGGCGCGATGTGAAGCTGCCGCCGAAGGCACCGTTGGCCGTTTCGATCGCACGGTTGTTCGGCGCCTTGGTCGAAGGCGCGAGCAGACCGGCGAGGATCAACGATTGCGGCGCATCCGGGCGATCGATCAGGAACACCCGTGGCTTGGTCTGCGCCGCCACCGGAGAGAGCTTCTTGACCGGCCTCGCCGAACGGTCGGATGCCCAGTCGCCGAACACGGCATCGAGCGCGGGAATGATCTGAGCAAGCGTGGTGTCGCCGGCGACCAGAATCTTCACATTATCCGGACGCAGCCATCTGCGATGGAACGTCTGCAGATCGGCCGCCTGCATCGCGCTAATGGACGCTTCGGTGCCCGAACCGGTAAACGGCACGCCATAGGGATTGTCGGCCCCGTAAAGCAGCGGCGGCAACGTACGCAGAGCCAGGCCGGTCGGCTGGGTTTTTTCCTGCGCGATGCGCGCCAGCCACTGCCCGCGGATGCGTTCGATATCGTCGCTATTGAACGCCGGGTTACGCACGATGTCCGCGAACAGCTGCAACGACGGCGCAAGCTGATCATTGAGCGCATTGAGACTTGCGCTGCACGAATCCAGGCTGCAACCGATGCCGGTCAATGCGCCGAGGCGCTGCTTGCGCTTGGATACCTCCACCGAATCGAGATCCTTGGTGCTTTCGGCCATCAGCACCGTCGTAAAGGCGGCGGTGCCGAGCTTGCTGCCATAATCGGCGGCGTAGCCCGCATCGAACAGCAGCTCGACATGGGTCACCGGAATCGTATGCCGTTCGGCAAGGATCACTTCGATGCCGTTCTTGAGCTTGCCGCGCTCGATCTTCGGAAAGCTCAGGCCGGGGAACTGCTCGACCTTCGGCACACCCTTGCTGCGATCGACCTGCGACTTGGTCACCGAATACTCGTGCGGTGCCGGCAATTTCGCATCCGGCCGGCCATTGGCCGCACCCAGCGCGACCACCTTGGCGTCTTCCTGGTCCGGATTGAAGTCGTCGCCTGCCGGCAACACCGACAGGTGATAGCTGCCCTTGGTCAACCAGTGGTCCGCCGCGGTCTTGACGCTGGCGATGGAGGCGTCCTGCACCTGTTGCATGTCTTTCTTGTACGCACCCGGATCGCCGCGATAAACCTGACCTTCCGCCAGGATGACCGCCTTGCCGCTGAAGCCGCCGACCTTTTCCAGGCCACGTACGAAACCGGCGCGATTGGCCACCTTGGCGCGATCGAGTTCGTCCTGCGTCGGGCCTTCGGCGAGGAACTGCTTGAGCACATCGTCGATTGCCGCTTCCACCTTGGCCGGATCGACACCTTGCTTCACATCCGCATGGATCTGGAAATGGCTGGCCAGAGCGAAGGCCGACACATCGGCCGAGACATCGTCGACGAGCTTGTCCTGATAAACCAGACGCTGATACAGGCGCGAGGTCTTGCCGCCGCCAAGCGCTGCCGCGGCCAGGTCGAGCTGGATAGCGTCGTCCGTGCCCAACTGGGGCACCACCCAGGTGCGATAGATGCGCGGCTGTGCCACATGATCGTGCTGTACGCCATGCGTGTCCTTCGCCAGCGGCGTGATCCACGCCTGCTGGCGCGGCACCGGCGGGCCAGCAGGAATATCGCCGAAATACTTTTCGGCCTTTTCCTTCGCCTGAGCCACCGTAATGTCGCCAGCAAGCACCAGGGTGGTGTTGGCAGCGCCGTAGTAGTCATGGAACCACTGTTTCACGTCGGCTAGCGAGGCGGCATCCAGGTCGGCCATCGAACCGATGGTGTCGTGCTGGTACGGATGGTTGGCCGGATAGGTGTTGTACAGGATGTTCTGATCGACACGGCCGTAGGGGCGATTTTCGCCCTGGCGCTTTTCGTTCTGCACGACGCCGCGCTGCGTGTCCAATTCCTTCTGTCCGATCGCGCCGAGGAGATGCCCCATGCGGTCCGACTCCATCCACAACGCCATGTCCAGCGCGGTCGTCGGTACCGTCTCGAAATAATTGGTGCGATCGAACCAGGTGGTGCCATTCTGGTCGGTGGCGCCAGCCAGCTCGAACGGCTCGAAATAAGTGCCCTTATGGTTTTCCGAGCCCGAGAACATCAAGTGCTCGAACAGATGGGCGAAGCCCGTCTTGCCTTTCGGTTCGTCACCGGAACCGACGTGATACCACACACTGACCGCTACGACCGGCGCCTTGTGATCCTCATGGACCACCACGGTCAAGCCGTTAGGCAACGTGAAGCGGGTATAGGCGATATCCGGGATGGCCTGCTGAACCGGTGCGGCCTGGAGCGGCGGCGCGGCGCCGGCACCCAGCACCATCATTACCCCGGCTGCCAGCAGGGCGAAAGGTCTTGCCATGATGAACCTCCATTTCACTCAACGAGTCCACCGAGGCTAGTGGCGCACCAGGGCGCATGCAAATGACCAATGGCAGGGTTGTCCGGCAGGCGATTTGAGTGTCCGCGATGCTGTCCGGGCAGAGGCATCCGCTGTCCGCGGACAATTTCGGCGCGTTCGGAGAGACTCATGAAATAAAGGAAAATCAATAGGATAAATTTAATTTTTCGCTTGGCACGGCCCTTGCCATAACTCTCCTGTGCAAGACCCAGACACCAAACCCTAAGGAAGCCAAGCCATGAAATTCGAAGCCTTGATGATGCGTAGCCTGTTCGTCGCCTGCATGCTGGTCTGCGCCCTGGTGATGGGTGCAATGGTCAATGCTTCGCCGGACGCCATCCGTCTGGCCGCTAATGGCAATGGCAAGCTGATCGCTCCGGCCGTATGCGCCGTGCATGACGGCGTGATCTGCCCGCTCTCGAACAACGGCTGAGGCATGTGCCTCAGCCGCGGCCGATGCCCGATAATGGCCGCATGCTGCATGTCATTCTTTTCCGACCCGAGATCCCTCCCAATACCGGCAACGCCATCCGGCTGTGCGCCAATACAGGGGCGGCGCTGCACTTGATCCGTCCGCTCGGCTTCGAGCTGGACGACGCCCGCCTCAAGCGCGCGGGCCTGGACTACCACGAATATGCGCGGCTGACCGTGCATGACGATCTCGAAAGCTGCCTGCACGCGATCGGCTCGCCACGGGTATTCGCGTTTTCCACGCGCGGACGGGTCGCTCATGTCGATGCCCGCTACGCCGAAGGCGACGCCTTCCTGTTCGGCTGCGAAACCGCCGGGCTGCCCGCGGACGTGCTCGAATCGATTCCTCCCGAGCAACGCCTGCGCCTGCCCATGCGGCCTGACAGTCGCAGCCTCAATTTATCCAACACCGTCGCCGTGGCGGTATACGAGGCATGGCGGCAATTGGGATTTGCCGGCGCAGCCGTTTGAGGCTGGCCGTTGCTGCGCAGGCGCGCAGCGCGGTCTACACCCCCTACAATGGCGGCATGACCGAGTCTGCCCGTCCCTTTCTTCCCCAACCGTTGCGAGCGCTCGCCGGCCGCGCGCTCGAAACGGCGCTCAACCATGTACTTTCGCTCGATCCCGACAGCCTCGCACGGCTCGGGGCGCTCGATGGGCGCAGCGTGCAGGTGCATCTGCGCGGACCGGAGCTGGTGTTGGCTATCACCGTGGAAGGGCAGCGCCTGAAAGTCGGGCCGGGGCAACCGGATAGCCAGCTGAAGGTCGCCGCGTCGCCAGCCAGTCTGCTGGCGATGGCACTGCGCCGCGGCGACGACGGTATCGCGCCGGGCAAAGTGGAGATTGCCGGCGATGCCGACCTCGCACGCCGTTTGGAGAAGCTCGCCAGCCAGTTCGCACCGGATTTCGAAGAGGCTTTCGCGCGAAGCTTCGGCGATGTGCTCGGCGTCCCGCTGGCCAAAGCGGTGAGCAAAGCACTGGCCCATGCCCGTCGATCGGCTCGTCATACCGCCGAAGACACGGCCGACTGGCTGCGCGACGAAGCGCGCCTGGCTGTCGCACCCGGTGAAACCGAGGGTTTCCTCGATGGCGTGGACCTGCTGCGCGAGCGCAGCGAACGCCTGGAATCGCGACTGGCACGGCTGGAGCAGAAGCTCAAAGGATCGCGCGCGTGACGCCCTTGAAAGCGGTACCGGGATTGCTTCGCGTCGCATCCGTTCTGCTCGCCTACCGATTGGACGAACTGGTCGAGGCGGCCCATCTGTTCCGCCCCCTGAAAGTGCTACGCCCCTTTGTCGCACGGCCGCATACCGACGTGACGAAGCTTTCGCGCGGCGAGCGCCTGCGCTTGGCCTTGACCGAACTCGGCCCGATCTTCGTCAAGGCCGGACAGGTGCTGTCCACCCGCCGCGATCTGGTTCCGGCGGATATCGCCGACGAACTGGCTCAGCTGCAGGACCAGGTACCTCCCTTTCCGGGCACGGAGGCGCGCGTCATCGTCGAGCGCGAACTCAAGGCACCGGTCACCGCGCGCTTTGGCAGCTTCGACGAAACCGCATTGGCCTCCGCCTCGATCGCCCAGGTACATGCCGCCACGTTGCCGGACGGCCGCGCGGTGGTGGTCAAGGTATTGCGTCCCGGCATCGAGAAAAAAATCGCCCGCGATGTCTCGCTGCTGCGCTCGCTCGGCGAACTGGCACAGCGCTGGCATCCGAATGCGGACAAGATCCGACCGCTCGATGTCGTCGCCGAAGTGGAGAAGATGCTCGAGAACGAGCTGGATCTGCAGCGCGAAGGCGCCAGCGCCAGCCTGTTGCGACGCAATTTCGCCAGCGGCGCGGATTTGTATGTCCCCGAGGTGCACTGGGACCTCACCACATCCGGCGTGCTTACGCTCGAGCGCGTCTACGGCGTGAGTGCCGACGACGTCGCAGCCATCGACGCGGCCGGCATCGATCGCAAGGCACTGGCCGCCAAAGGCGTGCGGGTGTTTTACGAGCAGGTCTTCCGCGACAACTTTTTCCACGCCGATGCGCACCCGGGCAATATCTGGGTCGATGTGCAACGCGCCGACGAGCCGCGCTTCATCGCGCTGGATTTCGGCATCATGGGCTCGCTGCCCGAAGCGGATCAGTATTGGCTGGCGCAGAACTTTATCGCGCTGTTCGAGCGCGACTACGCACGCATCGCGCGCCTGCATGTCGATGCCGGCTGGATGCCGTCGAACGTCCGTCTGGACGAACTCGAAGCGGCGGTACGCACGGTGTGCGAGCCCTACTTCACCCGGCCGCTATCGCAGATCTCGCTGGCCGAACTGGTAGTCAAGCTGTTCCAGACCGCGCGCCGCTTCGAACTCACTTTGCAACCGCAACTGATCCTGTTGCAAAAAACCCTGCTCAACATCGAAGGCGTGGGACGCACGCTGGATCCGGATATCGATATCTGGTCGGTGGCCCATCCGGTGCTCAAGCGTATCCTGCGCCAGCGCTACAACCCGCTGCGCACCTTGCGCGAAGGCGCCAAACGCCTGCCGGAATGGTTCCATGCCGCGCCGCAATTCCCGGAGCTGATTCGCGACACACTGCGCCAGGCGGCATACGGCGAAGTGCGGCAGAAGAGCGACCCGTTGTTGTTGCTGCAACAGCAGGCTGCGGCACGCCAGCAACATCGCACGCTGTTCTGCGGCCTGCTCGGCGGGAGCCTGTTGCTGACGGCGTCGTTGCTGGCATTGGCATCGGGCATCGTCGGCATCTGGCCCGCCTTCGTTGTCGGTGCAGCCGGCGTGGCTGCATTTGTGGCGGGATGGCCGCGGCGACTGAAGTAGCGGCTCAGAGGAGTGAGTGCAGAGGTATGAAGAGGCGAGAGAGCGCCCCGCATCCCGACGACGCTCGGCGGCTTCATGCTCTTAACTTGCAGCGCACTTCTCTCCACTCACTCCTCAATTAATCGCCCATGCTCGACATCCTTTACCAAGACGATGCGCTCATTGCCGTCAACAAGCCGGCCGGCATGGCCGTGCATCGTTCGAAAATGGTGGGTAACGCCGACGAATTCCTTATCGATATCCTGCGCGACCAAGTAGGCGGCACGGTCTATCTGGCCCATCGACTCGACCGCGCCACCAGCGGCGTGCTGCTGATTGCGCGTGGGAGCGAAATCGCCGCCGCGTTGGGCGAGCAGTTCATGGGTCGCGATGTGCACAAGCAATACCTGACGGTCGTACGCGGCTGGCCGGAGCCGACCGATGGCGTTATCGACTATCCCCTCCCCGGCTCGCGCGAAAGCGGTCCGAGGCGCGATGCGCGCACACGCTATCGACGCCTGGCGACGACCGAGCAGCCCATCGCACTGGGACGCTATCCGCAACAACGCTACGCGCTGGTCCTGGCCGAGCCGGAGACGGGTCGGTTCCGCCAGATCCGCAAGCATCTGGCGCATATCCATCACCCGGTGATTGGCGACTGCCAGCACGGTCGCAGCGACCATAATCGGCTATACAAGCAATACTTCGGCTGCCACCGCATGCTGCTGCACGCGCTGCGCTTGCGGTTGCGCCATCCGGTAAGCGGCGAAGCGCTGAGCATCGACGCCCCCCTGGACCCGGCCTTCGCGGGCATCCTGTCGCGCTTCGATTGGTCGCTGCCCGCATTGGGATAAACTGCCGCCATGCTTACCGTCAGTCGTTCCATCGCGCTGCCCGAATCGGAGCTGGTCGAACGCTTCCTGCGTGCCGACGGCCCGGGTGGGCAGCATGTCAATCGCACCGAGAGCGCGGTCGAGCTGCGCTTCGACGTGCGATCCTCGCCATCGTTGCCCGAAGAGGTACGCGAGCGCCTGCTTGCACGCAGCGACCGCCGATTGACCGCCGACGGCGTCTTGGTGATCCAGGCGCGCCGCTTCCGCGACCAGGGCCGCAATCGCGACGATGCACGCGAACGCCTGGTCGAGATCGTCCGTGGGGCGTTGGTTGCACCGAAAAAGCGCATCGCCACCAAGCCTTCGCGCGCTGCCAAGGAGCGCCGACTGGCCGGCAAGCAACAGCGCAGCAAGACCAAGCAAAACCGTTCGCGCAATTGGAGTGCCGAATGAGCGAGTTACATCTGCCGCCGCTGCCGCCGCGCGCGCCGGCTATCCACAGTCCCTTCTGGCAAGCCGTGATGCGGGGCCTGATGCGCCTGGGCGGCTGGCGCCTGCTCGGCGAGCTGCCCAACGAGCCGAAAGTGGTGGTCATCGGCGCACCGCATTCGTCCTATTGGGACGGCTTCTGGGGCCTGGTGATGAAGATCGCCATCGGCGTGAACATCGGCATCATGATCAAGCGTGAGGTACTGGAGGGGCCGCTGGGCGTCATCCTGCGCCCGATCGGCATGATTCCGATCAACCGCGGCGCCGCTACCGACGTCGTCGGGCAGATGGTCGAACGCTTCGCCAGTCAGGAAAAAATGTGGCTGGGCATCACGCCGGAGGGCACACGCAAGCGGGTCAGGCGCTGGAAAAGCGGTTTCCTGCGTATTGCGCACACTGCGGGCGTGCCGATCCTGCCGGTGTTTATCGACTATCCCAGCAAGACTTTCACTCTGGGCACACCTTTCCACACCACCGACGATCCGGATGCCGATATGGCGACGATCCAGAAGATGTTTCAGCCGTATCGCGGCAAGCATCGTGACGCGGCGCTCGCGAGCTAACTGCTGGAGATCGTTCCCTTGAACTATCGCTCCGAATGACCCGATTCGTCATAGTCACGGTGCGTAAGCAAACCGGGACGGATCAGATCGATAAACGCTCGCGCTTCGCCGCTGAGATATTTGCCTTTGCGCATCACCACGCCATAGCTGCGCTGCGGAAAATATTCGCGCATATTGCGTACGGCCAGACGTGAGCGATCCGCCTCGGTGATGCAGATCCCTGTGACAATGGAGATGCCCATTCCCATTGCAACGTATTCCTTGATCACCTCCCAACCGCCGACTTCGATCGCCACGCGATAAGGCACCTGGCGCTGCTGGAAGACCAGATCGACCAGCCGATACGTGGACAGGCGTTGCGGTGGAAGGATCAAGCCATAGGGTGAGAGATCCTCCACCCGGACACGCGCCTTCGATGCCAGCGGATGATCGAGCGGCGTGATCAGCATGGGGTCATAGTGATACACCGGCGCCCAGGCGATATCGTTGGGCACGTCCAGCATCGAACCCACCGCGAAATCGGCATCGTCGGCACGCAGCAGCGCCAAGCCATCCTTGCCGGTCACGTTCGCCAATTGCAGTTGCACGGCAGGAAAGCGTTCGCGATAGCGGCGCACCAGTTCCGGCAGCAGGTACTGGATCGTAGAGCTGCCGGCGGCAATGGTCAGTCGCCCCGATTCAAGGCCCTTTACCTTCGCCTGGAAATCCCGATCCAGGTTCTCCCAGCCCTCGACCAGGGGGCGCGACAGCTCATATAAGGCCTCGCCGGCGTCGGTCAGATTGATGCGCCGGCGGCTACGCTCGAGCAAACGGACGCCCAACTCCCGCTCCAGCGCCTGCAGCTGCAGGCTCACCGTGGGCTGCGACAGGAACAGCGCCTCGGCGGCCCGAGTCAGGGTGCCGAGCTTGACGGTATAAACGAAAGCCCGGAGTTGCTTTTGCCGGTTGCCTTTGTAGTAGAAGCGGCCAGCCTCATCGCCCTCTACTGGCGAGGCCTGCGCCCCGCGCAGAGGTTTGACGGCCTTATTCAGCTTGTTTCGCGCCATATTCGACTCGAAAAATCAGTAAGTTAGACTTTATATTAATAAAGTCAATATTAAAGATTGAAACATTTGCTTTGTCAAAGCCAGTTTGCCTGACCTAGCTTGGTGCTTAACCCAAGCGTGGAGAAGAACATGGCTGTACCGAAGGAACGCATGGTGATCGAGGCCGCCCAGGTGGTGGGCCGGCCTCGTCCCGAGCACCAGGCCATACTGACTCCGGCGGCCCTGGCCTTTCTGGGCCTGCTGCACCGCCGTTTCGACGCCCGGCGCCAGTACCTGCTCGGTCAGCGCCGCGAGCGACAGGCACGCTATGACGCCGGCAGCCTGCCGGACTTCCGTGAGGACACTCGGGGCATTCGTGAGTCGAACTGGCGGGTGGCCGCCATCCCGGCCGCACTGTGCGATCGCCGGGTGGAAATCACCGGGCCGGTCGAGCGCAAGATGATCATCAACGCGCTCAACTCGGGCGCGAAAGTTTTCATGGCCGACTTCGAGGATTCCTCCGCGCCGAGCCTGGTCAACCAGCTCGACGGCCAGATCAACCTGCGCGACGCGGTGAACGGTACCATCGCCTATGAGTCTCCCGACGGCAAGGTCTATCGCGTCGGCGACACGCCGGCCGTACTGGTCGTTCGCCCACGCGGCTGGCACCTACCCGAGCGCCATCTCATTGTCGACGGCGTGCCGATGTCCGGCGCGCTCGTCGATTTCGGCTTGTTCGTGTTCCACAACGCGCATACGTTGGCCAAGCGCGATCTTGGGCCCTATTTTTACCTGCCCAAGCTTGAGGCGATGGAAGAGGCTGCGCTGTGGAACGAGGTCATGGACCTGACCGAACAGGCACTCGACCTGCCGCCGAACACGATCAGAGCCACGGTGCTGATCGAAACGCTACCGGCGGTTTTCCAGATGCATGAGATCC
>NZ_DATCRY010000239.1:0-36824 GCF_036568765.1 Dyella sp.
CTCGACACGTCGCGCCTCGATGCGGGAAGCTATCAGCCGGACGTGGGCTTGTTCGCGCTCGCCGATATCTTCGATTCGCTGCGCGCACAATTCGCCGTGCTGGCCGAGCAGCGTGGACTGCGCCTTCGTGTCGTGCCAACGCAACTGGCTGTGCGCAGCGATCCGCAACTGCTGCGCCGCATTGTGCAAAACTTCGTTTCCAATGCATTGCGCTACACAGAGAGCGGCGGCGTATTACTCGGCGCGCGTCGCGTCGGCGATCAGGTCCGCATCGATGTCTGCGATACCGGTCCGGGGATTGCCGGCGAGCAGCAGGCGCGCATCTTCGGAGAATTCCAGCGCCTCGAACGACCGTCGCCATGGGGCGAGAAAGGCCTTGGCCTTGGCCTGTCGATCTGCGAACGCATCGCTGGCATCCTCGGTCATCGCTTATCGTTAGCCTCGCGGCTCGGGCATGGCAGCCGGTTCTCGGTCATGCTGCCGCGTTCACAGACCTCCGTCGCTCGACGGCGCACCGTGAGGCAGGTGGTCTCACTCGAGGAGCTGCCACTGACGGTACTGTGCCTGGACAACGATGTCTCGATCCTGGAAGGCATGCGCGCGCTACTGCAGCGCTGGGGCGTGGACTGCCGTACGGCGGTCGATGTGTCGCAAGCGCTCAACGAACTGCGCAAAGGTGCGATCGACCTGATCCTGGCCGACTATCACCTGACCGACGACATGGATGGCCTGCAGGCCATTGCGCACCTGCGCGATCAGATCGTACCGTTTCCGCCCGTCGCATTGATTACCGCGGACGGCAGCAGCGAGCTCAAGCAGCAGACACGTGCCCTGGGCTATCCCCTGCTGCACAAGCCGATTCGCCCGGCAGCCCTGCGCGCCCTGCTCGGCGCCTTGTTACGAAAGCGCGACGTGGCTGCACAAGCCTGACGCGGTAAGCCGCTCAGCTGTCCGATTCTTCGGGAATCGGTGGCATGGCCGTGTTGTCGACCGCCAGATGCCCGGCCGCTAACGCGACCTGGGTGCGGTTGTTCACGCCGAGCTTGCGCATGATCGCGGTCATGTGCGCCTTTACCGTAGCCTCGGAGACACCCAGGTCGTACGCGATCTGCTTATTGAGCAGACCTTCGGCGATCATGGTCAGTACCCGAAACTGCTGCGGTGTAAGCGACGCAATGCGTGCCGCGACATCGGCCTCAGCAGGCTTGAGTACGGCCTCGCCGCCTCCCATCAGGCGATGGGGCAGCCACACGTCACCGTCGAGAACACAGCCGATCGCCGTGATGATGTCCTCGCCCGAGGTCGACTTGGGGATATACGCCGAAGCGCCGTGCGCAATGGCCCGGCGAGCTACCTGGGCCTCTTCATGGCCGGAAACCACGATGGTCGGCAGGCCCGGGTACTGGCCCCGGATATGCGCCAGCGCCGAGTAGCCCCGCGCGCCAGGCATGTGCAGGTCCAACAGCAGCAATTCAGCCTCGGAGTAACGCTCGATCAGCTCCAGCAGGCTCGGCACATTGTCGGCGCTATGAACTTGGGCACGGGGAATGGCGGCACGCACGGCGCGCTCCAGCGCGTCGCGAAACAAGGGGTGATCGTCAGCGATTAAGACATCGGACATGGCGCCATTTATACCTCACCGAATGGTCCGATGATGCCTATCGGGGAAAAACTTTAGTCGTGGATGCCGTGGCGAGCGCCAGGCAGTCGAGCGAAAACCGAATAGGGCCCACGTCGGAGCTATACAGTCCTTCCTCCTGTCGCCGAGACGCCGAGGGCCAGGGCACGCTATCGCTGTGAATTCACCGTAAGCCCCTCCCTACAAAATGTCCGGAAACATTTGACAGCAAGGCGAGGCCTTTGCCGCGAGAATCTACTCATGCGTTAGACACATAGTCTGACTGCAGACAGATTGGATGGCATTTATGTACTACCTCAATCTAGAAACGAAAGGCCATGCCTGTGCGCTGACAGTGCTCGATTGCACCTATACGTTCTCGCTCATGTCGCCGGGATCCGTCGTAGCCCACGTCGTCGCGTCGGGAAGCTGTTTCGACAGCCTCGCCTTGCCGGGAACGCCCATGTCGTTGACCCTTCGCGATACCGCCGGCTTTCGTCGCGATTTGCACGGTATCCTCGTGACATGCAACGAGGCGGGCTGGCGACATGGCAAACCGGTCTATCGGCTGGAGCTATCGAGCTGGTGGAGCTTGCTGCGCCTTACGCGACGTTGCCGCATCTTCCAGGACATGAGCATCCCGGACATCGTCCAAGCCGCGATGAAAGATTGCCCTTCGGCGCAGATCCGCCTCGAACTCTCGGGCACCTACGAGCGGCACGTCTACCGCGTTCAGTACCGCGAAACCGATTACGACTTCTGTCATCGCCTGCTCGAAGAAGCAGGCATTTACTACCGTATCGACCACGAGTCCGATACACATACCATCGTCTTCTGCGATAGCGAGCAGTTTCCCCCACTGAAGGATGAGCAGAGCGTCGTACGGTATCGGCCGGACGACGAAGAAGGCCGCATCCTGCGTCCAGGGATTCAAGTGCTGGATCGCAAACGTAGCCTGGTGCCCCAACAGACGCTGGTCAACGACTACGACTATCACAACCCGGTCGCGAAACTGCAGGCAAGCCATGGCGAAGGCGACCGGGGTAGCTGGTATATCGATACATCCGGTCATACGACACCCGAGCAAGGCGCGGCACGCGCGCGCCTGCGTCAAGAGGCTGTCACAGGGCAGGCCAGCGTCGCCAAAGGCCGCGCGAACCTCCCAACGCTCGACGCGGGGAGAAGCTTCCAGTTACAGGGCCATCCCGACTCGGATCGGGATCGCATCTATAACCTCATTGCCGTCGAGGCCTTCTTCACTGCGGATGGACCGGACAGCACGGGTAGCGGATTCACGATGCGATGCCAATTCGAGGCCTTGGACGAAGCCGTCGCGTTCAAGCCGCCTTGTACTACCGCAAAGCCGCAGGCACCCAGTCTGCAGGGCGCTGTCGTGGTCGGCCCACCTGGTGTCGAGGTCCACACGGATGCACTGGCGCGTGTACGCGTGCGCTTCCATTGGGATAACGAACACGATACCGAGGAAGACGCTTCCTGTTGGATGCGCGTAGCACAACAGTGGGCGGGCAAAGGCTGGGGAAGCCTGATGCTGCCACGCGTAGGTCAGGAAGTATTGGTGGGCTTCGTTGAAGGCGATATCGACCGACCTATCGTCACCGCAACGGTCTACAACGCCGAAAACCCACCTCCTTTCGACCTACCCGCACAAGCCAGCCAGAGCGGGTTTGTCTCCCGATCGTTGGCCGATGGACAGCCTTCGGAAGCGAGCTCGATTATTTTCGACGATGCGCGTGGCGAAGAATTGTTGAAGCTCCACGCCGAACGGGACATGACAACCAGCGTTGAACAAAATCAGTCATTGACCGTAGGCAAGGACCGACAAACAGACGTCGGCCGCGATATGAAAACCAACGTAGAGCAGAACCAATCGCTGACGATCGGCAAGGATCGTCAATTGAACGTAGGGCGGAGCATGACCACCAACGTGCCGAAGCTCACTCGCACGGTGGACAAAAAGCTGACACGTACAGCAAGCAGCACATCCTGGACAGGAACGTCATTTTCCATCAATGAGCTCAGTACCAATTTTACGGGTGTCGGTTCGTCGGTAAGGGGCGTAGGAGCTTCGATAACCGGTGTTTCAAGCTCGATAACCGGCGTCAGTACCTCAATAACCGGCCAGAACATGTCGATCGTTACATCATCGATTGGCATGACCGGCAGCTCCGTCTCGGTCACCGGGTCCAGCATGTCTGCCACCGGGTCGTCGCAATCCGTGACCGGCTTTTCACGGAGCATGACGGGCATGAGTCACGGCACGACAGGCGTGGATCTCAAAAAAGCCGGCACCAAGTCATCGTCGGCCGGCATGGAGAGCAAAACGCGCGGCATGCAGAGCAAGAACTAGCGATAGCGAATAATCGAAAGGATTCCCCGTGTCCAAGGATCAGGCCATCAGCGTCATTGAGCATGACGAGCGTTACGTAGCCATCGAAGATACATTCGATGCCCTCGACTCGCTGGACCCGGACGCCGATACCAGACATCAACGACTTACCTGGCCAGCCATCGTTGCCGCTGCGGCGCAGCTTCTAACTGAAAGGCCAGACTTGCGCGTAGCGTTATGGTCGATGCGCGCGCTGGTCGAAACAGCGGGTCTGGATGGCTTGGCAAAAGGCCTCGAATGCATCGCCACGCTAGTGGCGAACCGGGCGGACAGCATGCGAGTCGATGCCGAAGAGTCGGATAGTCCGGCACTGGCATTGGCGTGGCTCGGCCTGCCTGAAGCGACACACCGGATCGGCAAGCTGGAGCTTGACGCGATACAACTCGATATATCGAGTGCTGCTCTGCGCGACGACGCGCAGCGAGCCATCCAGCCCCTCAGCGCCCATGACCTGCTCCGAATCGGTCAGTCGATTGAGGCGTTGGACGCGATTGAGCGCGCAGTAAACGCCATCGATCCGGACTTTCAGTTAGATACCGGCGCGACACAGCGGCTACTTCATGCGGCGTCGCGACCGGCGTCGCCCCACATACCTGCAAGCAAGGACGAACGCTACGAAGAACATGCGCCTATTCAACACAGCCATATAGATCGCGCTGCGGTAGCGTGCCGGATCGATGAACTCATCGAATGGTTTCGGCGAAACGAGCCGGGGCATCCGGCATCACTGTTGCTCGGCCGGGTGCGCCGCAGCATGAGCATGGACTTTCTACAGCTCGTCGAAGAACTCATACCCCATGCCAGCGACGGCCTGGGAACCATCTTCGGCAACCATCGGGATGCACAAGGATGAAGGAAAGCAGCCAGAAATATCTCGCGCGTAATAACGCCCCACGCGTACAGATCGAATATGACGTGGAGATCTACGGGTCACAAAAGCGAGTCAACCTCCCCTTCGTTACAGGTGTATTGGCCGATCTGTCGGGCGACCGCGACGAACCGTTGCCTTCGCTCGAGGAGCGCGGCTTCTCGCAGGTGGATATCGATAATTTCGATCAATACATGGCGGGCATTGCCCCAAGGATTCGGGTTACCGTAGACGACACCCTTGCCGGCGACGGTCAGAGCACGGCGGTCGATCTTAGCTTTCAGTCCATGGACGACTTCTCTCCGGGAGCCTTGGCAAGGCGTATTCCCTCCCTCGCCCGGTTGCTGCAAGCACGCGAGCAGTTGACACAACTGGTGACCTACATGGACGGCAAAGTCCAGGCCGAGGAGGCTATTCGAGCGCTGCTCGAGAACCCGGGTCAGCTGCGTCGACTTGCTTCGGATATCGACGCGCTGTCGGACGAAGATCAGACGGAGCGTGGCCAATGAGCGAACCCATGTTTCAACCGATATCGGCAGCGCAGAACGGTACGGCTCCGCTTTGCCTGGAAGAGGAGAAAAGCCTCGATGGCCTCCTCTCCCGCACCTTCCGTCCCCGTACCGACGAAGCTACGTTGGCCGTACAGCGTGCGGTGCGCACCCTTGCCGAGTTTGCCGGCGACGGATCCCCGCGCGTGGGTACCGATACCATCCAGACTGTGCAGCTGATGATTGCCGAGATCGACGCGCTGCTGTCACAGCAGTTGAACCAAGTGCTCCATCATCCCCGCTTTCAGCAACTCGAGCGAACATGGCGAGGCCTGCACTATCTCGTTTCGCATACCGAGGCGGACGAAACGATGAAAGTGCGTGTCATGAATATCTCGCGTGCCGAACTCGGCCAGTCATTGCGCCGCTACCGTGGCGCGGCCTGGGATCAAAGCCCGCTCTTCAAAAAAATCTACGAGCACGAGTTCGGCCAGTTCGGCGGCGAACCGTTCGGTTGCCTCGTGGCAGATTTCGAGTTCGACCATAGTGCCAACGACGTTACGACATTGACGGAAATGGCAAAGATTGCCGCAGCGGCGCATTGCCCGATGATCGCTGCCGCCTCGCCAAGCGTCATGCAGATGAACGGCTGGGACGAGCTGGGGAATCCGCGCGATATCGGCAAGATCTTCGCGACTCCCGAATATGCGGCCTGGCGCAGATTGCGCCAATCGAGCGACTCACGCTATCTGGCGCTGACCATGCCGCGCTTCCTCGGTCGCCTGCCATACGGCGAGGCAACCATGCCGGTCGAAGATTTCGCTTTCGAAGAACGCGTAGATGGAACCGGCACCGATGACTTTTGCTGGCTCAATGCGTCTTATGCCATGGCGGTCAATATCAATCGGGCATTCCGCGATCACGGATGGTGTACGCGAATCCGCGGTATCGAATCGGGCGGTGCCGTGGAAGATCTACCCACGTATATCTTTCCTTCGGACCAAGGGGGCGTGGCAATGACATGTCCCACCGAGACGGCCATCTCCGATCGGCGCGAGCACGAGCTGTCGGATGCGGGTTTCATGCCGTTGGTCTACCGCAAGAACTCCGATTTTGCGGCATTCATCGGTGCGCGTACGCTGCATGAGCCAGCGATCTACGACAATCCGGATGCGACGGCCAATGCCGAGCTGTCCTCGCGTCTGCCGTACGTGTTTGCTTCCTGTCGATTCGCGCACTACCTCAAGTGCATCGTCAGGGACAAGGTCGGTTCGTTCAAGTCGCGGCAGGAGACCCAGACGTGGCTCAACGACTGGTTGATGAACTACGTCGATGGCGATCCGACTATTTCCAGCGAGTCCACCAAAGCTCGGCGCCCGCTTTCGGCCGCTGAAGTAAAAGTGGAAGAGATCGAGGGAAAGCCAGGCTACTACCGTGCGCAGTTCTTCCTGCGTCCCCATTACCAGCTCGAGGGCATGACCGTGTCCTTGCGCTTGGTATCGAAACTACCGTCACCGGTCGACGGTGGTCGCTAGCACCGCACATACAAGGAGTTAAGACGTGGCAGCACAAGTTGATTATTTTCTGCAGATCCAGGGAGTGGAAGGCGAATCGGCCGTGAAAGATCATGTGGGCTGGATCCAGCTCGCAGCTTGGCATTGGGCGGAGGAGAACGCAGGTACCTGGTCGCAAGGCGGCGGTGGCGGCGCAGGCAAGGTACAGATGAAGGATTTCGAGTTCCGTATGAGGACGAACAAGGCTTCGCCGAAATTGTTCAAGATGTGCGCCACCGGCGAGCACATCAAGAAGGCACAGCTTGTATGTCGCAAATCGGGCAATGGTCAGAAGCCGTTTCTCAAGGTCAGTTTCGAGGACGTGCTGGTTTCCTCTTACCGCACGATGGGTAACGTGGACTCCGACTTCGGCCGCAGCGATCCGGATAGCGATCATGTAGTGCCTACCGATGTCATTTGCCTGAACTTCGCCAAGATCGAGTTCGAATATATGGAGCAGAACCCCGATGGCTCCATGGGCGCACCGATCAAGGCGGGTTATGACCTCAAAGCCCACGAAGTCAGCTGAGTAACGCAGGAACCGATGCATGGACGGCGTTTCGCCAAGGAGTACAAATATGGCGAGGAATCACACTGGCTCTCGGGTTCCCAGGTTTCCGACCGAGCATCTGCGCGGTCTTGTAGCCAGGCCAGGACGTTGGCGGGACGCCATCCTCTGCGACATCGAAGCGCTACTCAACGACAGCATGCGATCGGGTCGTCTAGCTTGCGAAGGCAGGCCTCACCTGGCCGAAAGCGTCCTGAACCATGGTCTGCCTCCCATGGCATCGCTCTCGGCGCACTACGCGGGAGCATGGTCATGGGCCAATCAGCTCTACAGGATCTTGACGACGTTCGAACAGCGGCTGCTTCCGTCGACGATTCGCGTCGTTCCTGTTGTCGACGCACGCGATCGGAAGATCCGTGCCATTCAGTTCGATGTCGAAGGCGAGCTTATGCCACCGTGGCACGGCACACTGACCTTTCGCGTCGCGCTGGACAGCTCGCAAAGTAACGCGCAGGTCTGGACATGACCGAAGCGGCCTATTCGCACGATTTCCTCGCACGTTACGACGAAGAGCTGCGTTTTCTTCGTGAGGAAGGGCAGCGGTTTGCCGCAGCTCACCCTCAGGTAGCCGGTGAGCTGGGATTATCGACGCGCGGTGCCGTCGATCCTTTCATCGAACGTCTGCTCGAAGGCACGGCGTTCCTGACAACACGAGTACATCAGCGCCTCGAGCTAGAACAAGCTACATTTGCCGCGCAGATGCTATCGCGGCTGGCACCGCATTGGGATACACCTACGCCGTCCATGGCGCGGGTGGTGCTCGAACCTGACATGGCTTCTCCCCTGGTCCGTCAGGCGCCCATTCTCCCGCGCGGCGCGAAGCTCTGGTCACGCGTGGGCACTCATGCTGGCCGTGCGGTCACTTTCGTGAGCGGAAGCGATGTACGCCTCTGGCCGATCGAGGTCGAAAGCGCCGTGCACTCCAGCACGGCGCCACCCTGGCTGAGCCAGGACATGCAGCTGCCTGAAGGAGCCGTTTCCTTCCTGCATCTGCGTATAGGCATGCAGCAGCTTTCACCCGATCTCGCTGCGCAACTGTCGAACCTCCCATTGCACCTGGTGGGATCGACGGTAGCGGCGCATGAGCTGCTCGCAGCTTTGACGACCGGACATGTCGTTACGCTGGCATCGTCGATGGAAGGTGGCGGTGTCCATCGAACAAGGGAACCACCTCGAATTCCCGGTCTGGGCGACGAACACTTGCTCCCCTGCGCGCTGGGCGAGCTGCCGGGAACCCGCCTCCTTCGTGAGTACTTTGCCCACCCTCGCTTGTTCCTTGGCCTCGAAGTCCCGCTGCCAAAGGCGGCATGCATTGCGGCGGCGGGCGGCGTGCTCGAGATTGCCATAGCCCTGTCCGTCGCAACCTCCACCGCGACACGATCGATCACAGCATCGGACATGGCGCTATGTGTCGTGCCGGTGGTCAATCTCTATGCGCAGCATTGCCAACCGGTAGCGATCGATCCGTCCTGCAACGAGTATCCGCTGACGGTGGATCGCGTGCGCCCTCGCGCGCATGCCGTGCACCATCTGGCAAACGTCACCGTGGTCGATGCCGGTGGCGTATCGCACGCATGCCCCGCGGTGCATGGCATTCGGCCGGATGGCCGGTATGTGCATGCCGTTCGCCGTCGCGACGATGACCCGGGCATGGTGATGCTCAGCCTCGGCGTTCCGGCGGGCACGGCGGTACAAGAGCCGTTGCGCGTAGCCATGGTCGAAGCTGCAGTATGCGACCGTGACCTCGATCCGGCTCAATTGATGGAGGGCGTATTGGCACTCGATCGTGCATTGCCCACGCGATCGATCCGTTTTGCCGAGGCACCCTCCGTCATGCGTGCCGTGCCCGGAAAAAAACAAGCATGGAATGCGTTGTCGCTGCTTGCTGCCAACCCTCTTCGACTTCGAGACAGCAGCCAGTGCACAGCAGCAGTGCAGGCCTGGCTTTCCTGTTTAGCCAGTGAAGACGACCCCAGCGACATCCGGCGTATTCAAAGCCTCTCGTCGCTCGCCGTGTCATTCAGTTTCAAGCGCCGTCCAGGACCAGGTCCCCTGACATGGCTGCGCCGGGTTCATTTGGCGCTGGACGTGGATGAACGTTGCCACGCCGATGGCGGCGCGGTGCTGTTCGGTTATTTGGTGCGCCGCGCATTGGATGAGTACCTGGATATCAATGAAATCAGTGCGCTCACACTCCGCTTGAACGGTCGGCTGTCTATCGAGGAAGCTCGCGGATGAATGTTTGGACTCAGCCAGCAAACCTGTCGCCTCCGATGGCAGCCGGGCTGTTCCGCTGGCTGCGAAACATGGAAGCCGCCGGCGCGGATCTGCTGGACGACCGCGCGAGCGGCTTGCGTGCGCGTATCAAGCAACCGGCAATGCTATCTTTCGCACCGCGGGAAGTCGTCGCTGCGAAGCGTCGTGCCCTGCCTGACGGGGCCTGCCTCGAACTGACGGTTCGTCATTTCGGTTTGTTTGCTCCATACGGCCCATTGCCGATAAGCACAACCGAACTCGCTCTCGAGCAGCAGATCGGTGGCCCGGGGCCGGTGTTGGAGGACTTCGCCAGTCTTTTCACTACTCGACCGGCCATCTACTACTACCGCGCCTGGTCGCAACTTGCGCCAGTACCGAGCCACGAGCGAGCCGACGATCGTTTTGCCGCTCGCCTCGCGTCGGCCGCCGGTTTGAGCCCGCACTCACACGCGGTAGTCAAGCGTGCGCGGATGGCCTTTGGCGGTCTGTACCTGCGCACTTCGCGCAGCGCTCGCGACCTGGGCCGCCTGGTGACGGCGGTATCGGGCCGAGATACACGCGTGATCGCCAGCGTTCCAGGAGCGGTCGAAGCCTCCCATATCGACGCGACGCCACGTCTCGGCAGCGCCATGCTTGGCAAGCGCGGATTCGATGCCGAACACCGCATCCGTCTGGACGTCCATATCGATGACACGCGCGCGCTCCGGCAATGGTATGTCGGCAGTGAAGCGGCGGAAGAGCTGCGAATACTCGTGGACGACTATCTCGATGCGCGCAAGATATTCGAGGTGGATCTGACGACCCCGCGTTCCCCGGCAGCCGTTGCGCGCTTTGGACAGACAAGGTTGGGACGCGTCGGGTGGCTTCATCCAAGCGCCACGCTGTTGCGCAGGCGGCTGGGTTGTTTCGGCGGTGAGCGCCAGGAGTAAGTGGATGCGCTTGATTCGACCACAGCAGGCGATTGTGTTGCGCCAGGCGATCCAGATAGGTCATGAGGCTAGCCTCGGCTTGGCGGTGGCAGTGGGTTGGCATCTTGGCCGGCCACTGCAATTCGCGCACGAGCCAGCTATATGGGCCGCTTTGAATTCCTCGCCCATCAGCTACCGCGTGCTCGACACAGTCGAGCCGAAGCTACGGGCCGAGTGGTTGCTTGCCGGCCATGCGCCTGCGGCGAAAGGCGCGCGAGCGTTGTCCATGGAAGTGGCTGGACGACGCAAGCAAATGCTCGTGCGCGACGATGACGGGTTAGCTGTACCGCTTGACCATGTCATGGCCTATGGCGGCGAAACGTGCGCGGACAATCCCTTGGGGCAGGGCGCAAGCAATGGCCGGACGCGCTTGCTGCTTAGGTCGGCCGACGGCAAGTATGAGAAAGCGCCGCTGGCGGCGACCACTCCGGTGCCACCGACATTCGCCGGTCGGAAGCGTTATCTGCCTGGCCCGGAAGCCTTCGGTTCTGCCTATCTGGAAGAGGTTTATCCCGGGATTCCGGAAACCATGGACGCGGCGTACTGGCAGATGGCCGCGCCCGATCAATGGGCAGAGGGAACGCATTGGCCGATATCGACACACTATCGCCTGAGCGGCGTGAGTGGCGGCGATTTCGAGGGAAAAACGCCGGCGGTGACCGTGCAATTAGTCGCATGGTTACGTAACCGGGATCGGCCGACGTTGCTGGCGACGCAATGCCGGACGCTATGGTTCTTTCCGGATCAGGCCCTTGCAGTGGGGATATTTCACGCAAGGTTACCGATAGCTCATCTCACCGATTTGCCCATATCGACTTTGCTTGCGAGTGTTGCCTGGGCTGACGCGCCACGGCAAATCGAAGCGCTTGTCGATATAGCGCGGCGCCGCGACGCCGATGCCACGAGCCTTGCTCATCTGCTGGATGACGAGCTCATGCCTGCGGGAGCGAGCCTGGATGCGGTGACCGCCACAAAGGACCACCCAAAATCCCAGCGTTACAAGGCAGGTCCTATGGATGCTCAAAGCGTGCAGAAACACTACGCCGCCCTGCGCGATGCGATGGGGGCCGTGGCGGATGCACCTGCATTGCCGAAGATCGACGACAGCGCAGAGCCCGCATGGATAGACCGTCCAGCGTCGCAGTCGAGCCCATGGCCTGCCGGGCGGTACATACGCGGTACCGTGTTCGTCGATCGCGACTTCTCCGACCAGACGCTCGAGGACCGGCATTTCGAGAACGTCACCTTCCGAGGTTGTCGCCTGGGTACGGCTCGTGCTTCGAGCTTCGTGGACTGCCGATTCGTCGCGTGCCGATGGGAAGACGCGGATATCGATTCCACGCTTTGGCGCGACTGTCAGTTCGAAAACAGTTTATTGCGCTCGGTGCGTCTGCATCGACTGAAATGGAGCGGCGGTACGAACTGCCGTCTGATGATGGATCGCTGCGATCTGAGCGCTTCGGAGGTCAGCGACGTATTCATGGAGGCATCGGATTGGCGTTCCTGTCGAATGAATGGAACCACGCTACACGACGTGATTGTCATGCGTGGCGCAATGAGAGCGTGTCAATGGCGGGAGGTCCTGGTAGATACCTGCGTTTTCGAAAATCATCCCTGGGACGAGCTGACGTTGCATGCATGCCAGATCGGTCGCTCATCGTTCCTCGCCGCGCGATGGACACGGGTGACTGTGCGGGGCGGAGGCCTGTCCTGCCTGACATTCGACCCGAAAGCGGTGCTCCGCGAGGCTGTTTTTGAAGATGGCGAGCTCGATCGCATCGGTTGGCGTCACGTGCAACTGCCGTTCTCGCATTTCGTTCGATGTCGCCTGACCGATGTCTGCCTTATCGAAGCCAACATGGAAGACAGCCGGCTGTCGCATTGCGACGCGCCGGGCCTCATGGCTGCCGGCGCCGATCTGTCACGCTCGAGGCTCGATATCTGCAGCTTCGTACAGGCGACCCTGCAAGGTTGCCGCCTGACCGGCGCATATTTTGACGAGTGCGACTTGACCGGTGCCGACCTGTCCGGCTGCGGCAGTCTTCCATTGAAGCAATGCCTCACGGACGGTGCGCGCTTGTATCCCGTGGGGCCATGGACGGAGCGCGCCGCTTGAACGGTTACGGAGCAACAGGGAAGCGCCCCAAAGGCCCGCACTTCGTGGACCGGACCTTACGCGGAGAGCACTGGCTGCGCAGCGATCTTCGGCAGGCGCGATTCGAACGTTGTGTCATCGACGCATGCACGCTTCGTCAGTGCCGGCTTGAGGGTGCATGTTTCGTCGACTGTCAGGTCACTGACCTGGACATTTTCGAAAGCGCCTTGGATGCCGTCACGATCGAAGGCGGGGCCTGGCATGACGTAACCATGACGAGTGTCTCCCTGGCCAATGCGCGGCTGATCGGCGCTGCCGTGGAGCAATGGTTATGGCTGCGATGCCGTCTCGATGGACTGGCCATGCAAGCCTGCTTGACCAGCTTCCTGACCGCCCAAGCCTGTCATGGCGTAGCCATGACGGTAGAGCTTGGACGGTTGTTCGATACGGTTTGGTTCGACACTCACGCCCGACAAGCCTGTTTCCGTGGCACGAGAATCGAACGGCAAGTCATCGGCGGCGGCGACTGGATCGAGACGCGCTATCTCGATATCGACGGTGGCCTGGCAACATGGCACGACGTCCGTCTGGAGGCGCTGGAGATACGTGCACCTGCCTGGGGACGACTGCGCTGGCATCGCTGTGGACTTCTGGACACCGATCTTCGCCATGCCAACCTATGCGAAGCGCTTGCCGTCGAATCCACATTCCGGCGCGTTCGATTCGATGGCGCCCGGCTTGCGTCCGCTCGCCTCGATGCCTCGGCTTTCATCGATTGCGATTTCGCCGGGGCCGAAGCTATTGGCACCTCTTGGCGTGGTAGCCAGCTTCTCGCGTGCCGGCTCGACAACACCCGGTTCGCTGGAAGCGATTGGCGTTTCGCTCAGTGGAAAGATTGCAAAGCCACTGGCGTGGATACGTCCGGCGTGCGTCGGCATGGCTTTCGCGGCGAAGACATGCCGACCGCCCCACCGCTGGATGACGAAGACGCCGCGCTGGCAGCCAGCCATGCATGGCGCCAGCGCCATCGCAGCGAAGTAGACCCCAAAGACCCGACGCCCATAGCAAGGAGGCAGCATGTTCAACCAAGCGCTATCTGATAAATGCATTGCAGCGGATCGGTCTCGATGGACGAAGGCTGCGTCGGGACCGCGCGTGACCTCTTTGGCGATCGATGCCGCAGGGGTGGCACGTGCGATCGATCGCCCGACCGACACGGTGAAGAAGGCCGCCAGCTGCTTGCTGGCATTACACGACGGCGATCTCGTTCGTGTCATTCATCACGACGGTGTCGACTATGTCACGGACATACTGGTCCGCCGTGGCGAGGACGAGCAGGTGATCGACATGGGGCCGCAGCCGTTGCGCATACAGGCGGGCTCTCTCGAACTGACAGCGGCTCGGGCGATGACATTGCGCGCGTCGCGCCTCACCTTGATCGGCGCACTGTCGTCCTGGGTGTCGCGTCAGCTTGCCTTGCGCACGGGCCGCCTGTCGGTCAAGGCAGGCGATGTCCGACGGCAGATCCGTGGCGTCGATGCCACGCATGCGCACCATCTGCATCAGCGTGCCGATGAAGCCGTCGTCGTACGCGGCCGGGTAGGCAGCGTGCGCATGGACGGCGTGCTGCGCATGGATGGCGGCCAGGTACACGTGGGTTGATGACATGACGGCCTCCAATACCAATGCCGCCGGCATGAGCCTGGCGGCGATCGAAGCCATGCTGCCGGCGCCCGGCCCCAATCTATCTTCCAACGTGCAGGCCTTGCCGAACGTCGCCAATTATTTCTGCTGTGGAGGTAACGAACAGAACATGGCCACGATACGCCCTGCTACCAGCAGCCAGGGCGGGTTGCTGGGTATCGCATCGGGGACACATTCCTCGCGTCTGGTTCCATCGCAGGGCTCGACGAAGTATTTCATCCAGGGCGCGCCGGCGACACGCTTGGGCGATCTGTCGATGACAAACGCCGGCAACGCGGCCAGTACGCAGCTTGTCCCCAGTCAAACCACCTATTTCATCAACGCATGAGCATGGAACGCCCTAAACGCTTTCCTCCTGCGTGCATCTTCTTGGCAGCGGTCGTTGCACTATCGGGGTGCGGATTCAAGCGCAATCAGGCATCGCACGCCCAACCAGCCTCTTTGGAGCCGCAACAGCCGCGGCGCGTTGCGGTGACGGTGGTCGCCACGGCGCATGCCAATGTCGGTAGCGATGGCCGGTTTTTGCCGGTCAAGGCCTGTCTGGTTCGCACCGTGGGGACATGGGAGCCGCCACGGGCACACGACGGCCTGCCTTGTACCGGTCTTGTCCGCGACAAAGATGTCGTCGACCTGCAAGCGTCCGTGTTGCCGCCAGGACATGCCATGCGCCACGTTCTCGAGCTGCCGAACGACACCCGTGACCAGCTCATTGTGGGTGCGGAATTTGTCCAGACCGGCGCCGGACGATCATGGCAGATCATCGCCTTGCCTGCTCCCGGCGAAGACGACATTGTCGTCCTGCTGGATAACCGTACCGTATCCGTTCCCGGTCGGGGGACACCATGAGCCGCGTTGCGCAGACCATGCTTCCCGTTGCGTGGATCGAAGGCCTTCTGCTCGAACCCCAGCATTTCCAGCAGCAAGAGCGCTATCTGGAGTGGCATGCGCAGGCCATGCGACATCAGCTGCTTGCTCATGCCTGGGGGTTGAGCCGGCTTGAGCTCGACATGCCGTTACTTGAGCAGGGCATCGTACGAGTCATTCGTGCTGTCGGTATGTTTCCCGATGGCACGCCGTTCCAGTTGCCCGATCAGGGACCGTTGCCGCCGGCCTGGCACGCGGAAGGTAGCGTCGATGGCATCGAGATTTGCCTGGCTCTGTCCGCCCGCGCTGCCGATCGGGCACAAACGGACGTGAGTGGAGTATTGAGCCACGCGCGCCATGACGTGATCGAGGCCGAGCTGGTCGATACGGCCAATGCCGACGATCAGGGCCTTCCGCGTATGGCGCGTGTGCAACTTGCGCGGATACGCACGCGCCTGGTGCCGCACAGTGCCGTTGGCGGTGACGACACCGCGCTGCCGGTTCTTCGTTTAGCGGGTCGCGATCCCGCTGGCCGGCTGCAGCCCGATCCGGCATTCCTGCCACCCATGCTCGATGCGAGCGCTGTCGGCTGGATTCCCGATCTGCTGCGCGAACTTCGCGGCATGATCGATCTGCGCTTGGCTGCCTTATCCGGATCGTCGCAGACATCGCGCGGCGGTGGCCTGTCCGAATGGCTGGAAATCCTGCTCCGCCAGGCATTGGCCGAATACCGACTTATGCTGCATCACCTGGCGCACCGCTGGCCGTTGCATCCGGAAACGGTGTGGATGACTTTGCTGGCACTGCTCGGCAGGTTGGCCGGATTGCGTCACGAAGCCGGTGGCGATCTGCCTGCGCTTTATGACCATCGGAATCCCGGCCCTGGTTTTGGACAGTTAGGACAGCAGCTGCGCGAGGCGCTGTCGTTGGTTATCGATTCGCCTGCCGTCCCCTTGCGCTTTGTCGACCGTGGCGATCGCGTACGGATCTGCCCTCGCGAGGGACAGGTACCGTTGCTGCGCGTCGTATTCGCGGTGATGTCGGATATGCCCGCCGACGAGTTGCGCGCGCGTTTCGTCGAGCAGGCCAAGTTCGCTCCCGTCGAGCGGATCGTGCAGCTTGTCGACCTGCAGCTGTCCGGCATGCGCCTGCAACCGTTACCTGCCGCGCCGAGGCATGTGCCCTGGTATCCCGGAGCGCTTTATCTCGATGTGGGCAGCGACCACCCCATATGGAGCGAATTGATGGCCAGTGCTGCCATGGCACTGGCGGTTGTGGGCGAGTTCCCTGGCTTGCGCATCGAAGCCTGGGGTTTGCGTGACACCGGACGGCCGGCATGACCGGCGAGCGCGTCCAGGTAAGCATGGGTCTGTCCGGCTCTCCGCAGGAGAGGCCGCATATCGAGCAGGCATTGCGCGGACCGTTACTGCGTGAGGAACCGGCGCCGAATTGGCGCAATCCTTTCATTGCAGCGGCCATGCCCTCGCTGTTGCAAGTGGAAAAGCTGAGGGAATCCGGCCCGGCCTCGTTGGAAGAAGCCTGCCGCCGTTTACCCGGCCTGGCCGATGCGTTCCGCAGCCGTCTTGCTTCCAGCGATGTACCGGCGGCGATGCTGGAACGGGCTTCGTATCTTCTCTGCACATATGCCGACGAGGTCGTACACGATATTCAGCGTGCTGCCGGCGCACACGCGGCAGCCGGACCGGCGTTGCTACTTTCGTATCACGGTAACGCCAGCGGCGGCGAAGACTGTTTCAGCCAGTTGCAGTCGCTGATGGACGAGCCCGCCAAAAACGGCGATCTGCTCGGTTTCTACGACCTTATTCTGGGACTGGGCTTGCGGGGAAGGTACCAGGTCATCGATAGCGGCCCTGCGCAATTGGAGCGGTTGCGCGAGAAACTCGCAGCGCAACTCGGCCGCGCGCGGGAGGGCCACCTGCTGCTGCAGGACGCGGCCAGCGACAGCCGCGTCCGGCGTGGCCCGCGGCCATGGCAAGTGTGCATAGGCTTGGTATTTATCCTTGCGGGCGTATGGGCAGTCCTGGATTGGCAACTGGAACGGGCCGAAACGCAGCTACGTATCGCACTGGCTCAATGGCCTGTGCCGGAGTTGCCGCCCGCGCCGCCGGTCGCGCCGCGCGAGCGCCTGCCCGAAGCCGTTCAACGCCTGGCCGATGAAGGCTGGCTGGAAGTGGTGAAGGAAGAGAACGGCTGGCTTTTGCTGTTTACTTCCGATCAGGCTTTTGCGTCCGCTTCGGCTGCCCTCAGCAAGGAATACAAAGTACGTATCGGCCGGCTTGGCGAGGCACTGGCGCCCTGGCCGGGTGACCTGCTGGTGATCGGACATACCGATACCCAGCCTCTCCGGCCGGGTCGCTATCGCGATAACCAGGCGCTATCGCTGGCGCGTGCGGCGACGGTGCGCGACGCGTTGCTGGAGACGGCAAACCAGCGTTTTGTCGGACGCTCCATCACGGCTGTCGGGAAAGGCGATGCCGAGCCGATTGCCGATGACGCGACCGCGGAGGGACGCCTGCGCAACCGCCGTGTCGATATCCACTGGAACGTCGCGCACACCGGGGAACGGCCATGATGACATTCGTTTTGCGTGGCCTGTTCGCTGCCCTGTTCGTGGCCGCGATCTGGTGGCTAGGCCCTCAACTTGCCCTCGGGCCTTGGCGGCCGTTTGCCGGTACGGTCGGGCGTGCCATCGGCGCGATCGCAGTGAGTCTGTCGATCTTCGTTCCGGCTCTGCTGCGCCGACGCCGGTCCGTGCCTGCGCCATCGCGTCGCGCGGCCAAGGATTCCAACATCGCCCGGCGCCGCGTGATCGCGATATTGCGGCAACTTCGGCAAAGCGATCTCGAGCGGCAACGCCACGTATGGCGACGGGTGTGGTATCGCCTCACTCGTGCCGAACGCGACGCGCATGCGTGGACCTTGATCATCGGCACGCCTGGCAGCGGCAAGAGCAGCTTGCTGGCGGTCGCACAGGGAGACCGGGCCGCAACGAACGCCGTGAACGCGTCCTGGCCGGATGCATCGACGCTGCCGTTCGATATCTGTGTCACCGACGCGGGTGTACTGGTGGATGTCGAAGGTCGGATGATCCAAGGAGCCACCGCCGAAGACACGCGTCATTGGCGGCAGTTGCTGCGGATCTTGCGCAAGCGGCCGCGTTGGCGATCCATCGTCGTCTGCGTCGACGCGAGCACATGGATTGCGGCGTCGGTGGCAGCCCGGCGGCAACTGGCAGATGACTTGCGCGCGAGTTTGCACGACGTCGCAACGCAGGCAGGCGCCGATGTTCCGGTACACCTGATCGTGACAGGCATCGATCGGCTCGCCGGTTGGCCGGCATTGCTGGCAGCGCTGGAGGAGAACGATCTGGATCGGGGCCTGGGCGTGATGCCGGCGGCAGGTGCAAGCCTTGCCGAGTGGACGGTGGCCTGGTCGCGATGGGAGCACACCGTGCAAGACCGGATAGCGGCCATTATCCGGCGTTGTCGCTTCGAATCGCGCTATGTCTCGCAGGCCGGTCTGTTGGCCGCCGCAGACGCATTGGCACGATTGCGCGCCTGCATTCTCGACGACTCAAAGCAGATTTTCCTGGCGCCATCGCCGCACGGTTACGCGCTGAGGGCCGTCTGGCTGACGAGTGCGGCGGAACTGGAACTGAGCGATCCCGGCAGTGGCCGCGTGATACCGCGCTCCCTGGCTTCGACGCTGCTCGCCCCGCTGCGTCAATTGTCGTTGCAAATGCCGCAGCCCAGGACTGCGTCGCGCTGGCGAGCACCATTGGCCTGGGGGGCTACCGCGCTGTTTGCCCTGGGGGCAACCTGGCTGCTCGTCGATCGCTACACCTGGGAGCGCGACTACATAGCCAGGGTGAATCTGGCTTGGCAGCAATCGTCGCGGCTGGCGCTCTCATGGCATCCGGTCGGCAAGGACATGCATGCTCCGGAAGCCGGCGAAGGCTTGCGCTACATGGCCGACCTGCTCACGCTGGAGAAGACCCAGGTACCTGCGATCAGCCCGTTCCGGCAGCATGCCCGCCTCAACGCCGCGATCGCCCGGGTACTCGAGGATCATCTGGTGCGTTTGCTCTGGCCCTACGTCGTCTCGGATGTCGCCGGAACCTTGCTCGTCCAGCTGGACAGCGAACCGAGCGCCGTACCCGATAGCCTGCGTGCCTACCTGATGCTGGCCGATCCCAAGCGCCGCGATCCTGCGGCACTCGAGCGGTGGTTCGCGCGCTACTACCGGCAGAGGTTGGCTCTACCGGGCATGACCGCGACCGACCAGGCGGCATTCCTGTTCTATCTGCGGACGCTGTTTGGCATTGCCGAACCCGCTCGGCAACCCATCGCGCAATCCTCCCCGGAGTTGATACGGCGGGCCCGGCAAGTGGCGGCGATGCAACCGCTGCCGGCCCGCGTGGTCGCGCGGCTGCAGGAAAACCATGCGGGCTCGGGGACGCCGGTCAGCCTGGCCTCTGCCGCTGGCGAGGGCGCCGCCCTGGGGTTGCGGCGGCATAGCGATACCTCGCCGACGGATGTGGCTGTGCCTTCCTTCTTTACGGTCGAAGCGTATCGGTCTGTCATCGACCGGGATATCGATGCCGCCGCTGCGGCCGTACTGGATGAAAGCGGATGGCTGATGGGCGAAGCCGAGCATGACGGCGCGTCCCTGCCGGCGTATGCCACCAGCCAACGGCTGGCGACGGATGCGCGTCGCCTGTACTTGGAGGAGTACGGGAGGCGTTGGTCCAGCTTCCTGGGCGATATCCGATTGCGGCAAGTGGCAACCCTCGAAGATGCCGCACAGCTTGCCCATTACCTGGCCGAGCCCGGCTCTCCCCTCATGCGCCTGGTCGCCTTTGTCACGCGCCAGACCAGCCTGCGCAACGGCGATACCAAGGACGCCGCCGAAGCGGCTCCGGATCTGAGCGAATCGGCTGCATTGTTCGCGCAGATAGTCACGCAGCGGTTCGAACCGCTGCATCGGCTGCAGAGTCCAACCGGCGCCGGTGCGTTGCAGCCCCTGTTCGAAGCAGTATCCGATCAGATCACTACGCTGAGCTCAGCCTTGCGCATGCGACAGGTGCTGCCGCATCAGGAAGGTTTGTCGCGATTGCGCGCGCAACAGGAACGGTTGCCCGATCCAGCGCGACGCGTCCTGGGCGATTTGCTGGACATCGTCGATGCCCAAACCATCAGCCGCAGCCGGCAGACGTTGTCGGCAGACACGACGGGATTTGGATCGAACATGTGCCGGCGACTGGTGGCAGGACGCTATCCCGTCGATCGCCACGCCGCGCGCGACATCGGCCTGGATGATTTTGTCAGGGTGTTCGGTCCTCAGGGTGCGATGCAGACGTTTTTCGATAGTCGTCTCGCGCCCTACGTGGATACCGGCATCATGCCCTGGCGTGCGCGCACACCCGAAGCGCAACGCATCGTCAATGGCAGAACCGTGCACAGCTTCCAGGATGCAGATGGCATTCGCCAAGCATTCTTCTCGCAGGGTCAGTTCGGCTTCGGCATGATCCTTCGGCCGCTTGTCATGGATGCCAGTGTCCTGGAAGCCACGCTGGATATCGACGGCCAGATCGTCAGCTATGCGCACGGCATGGGTAGTCCGATCAGCGTGCAGTGGCCGGGGCCGCGTCGCGGCGTCAGCGCCAGGCTGACGATGCGCGGCACCGATGGCCGCGAAGATACGGTGGCGTTCGAAGGCCCTTGGGCCCTGTTCCGGCTTTATGACGCGGGCCAGGCTGGCCCGTTGGTCAACGATGCGCGCGAGCTGCGCTTATCCACGCGGGTAGGCAGCCTCACCTTGCAACTGCGAGCGGCAACCCGCGATTTTCCCTTATGGCTCGGCGCACTCGGGAACTTTCAATGTCCCGATACCGGCGGTACCTATTCTCGGAGTCCAAGTAATGATTGATCAATCGAAGATCTTGTCCATGTTGCAATCCACCATGGCCGACAGCCAGAAGATGCAGCAATCCATGCAGGAAGCGATTCTTGCCCAGGCCGCTGGCAGCAGCGCAAAGGCCGTTCCCGGCACCGGTATGGGCAGTTCGCTTACCGGCCTTTTCGACCAGCTCAACAGTCACCTCAAGGAGGTCCTGGCGACGATGGACGGGGATCTGGCCAAGCCGGCCGACAAGAATGAGGAAACGTAATCGCGCGTGGCAAGGTGGCACGGGGAGCGCGAATAACTTTATGTGCTTTTGCCCGCAGTGCCCCTCTACCCGACCCTCTCCTCTGGCAAAGCCACGGAGAGGGTCGGTGAAGAGGTAACGCTGCGACGCCGGTCACGAGGGACGATCCGAGTTTCTCTCGCGTGCCTCGCCGCACGTCTGCGTCGTCGTGTTGCCGACGATCCGGTTACTTGATCAACCGCTCATCCACCAGGTTCTTCACCACGCTCGGATCGGCCAATGTCGAAATATCGCCTAGCTGGTCGGGTTGGTTCTCGCCGATCTTGCGCAGAATACGACGCATGATCTTGCCCGAACGCGTCTTGGGCAGCCCCGGCGCCCATTGCAGGAAATCCGGTGTGGCGATCGGTCCGATTTCCTTGCGCACCCACGCGACGAGTTCCTTGCGCAGCTCGTCGCTGCCAGTCTCGCCAGCTACCAAGGTAACGAAGGCATAGATGCCTTGGCCCTTGATCTCGTGCGGGGCGCCGACCACCGCGGCTTCGGCCACCTTCGGATGCGCGACCAGCGCGCTTTCCACTTCGGCGGTTCCGATGCGATGTCCGCTGACATTGATGACGTCGTCCACCCGGCCGGTGATCCAGTAATAGCCGTCTTCGTCGCGCCGTACACCGTCGCCGGTGAAGTAGTTGCCCGGATAAGCCGTGAAATAGGTTTCGATGAAACGTTGGTGGTCGCCGTAGACCGTACGCATCTGGCCCGGCCAGGAGTCGGTGATGACCAGGTTGCCTTCGGTGGCGCCTTCGAGCACGTTGCCGCTGGCATCGACCACCGCCGGCTGGATACCGAAGAACGGCAGCGTGGCCGAACCGGGCTTGGCATCGATGGCGCCGGCCAGCGGGGTAATCATGATGCCGCCGGTTTCGGTCTGCCACCACGTATCGACGATCGGGCAGCGTTCGTCGCCGACCACGCGGTAGTACCACTCCCAGGCTTCCGGATTGATCGGCTCGCCGACAGTACCGAGCAGTCGCAGCGAAGCGCGCGAGGCTTTCCTGACCGGGGCTTCGCCTTCGCGCATCAGCGCGCGGATCGCCGTAGGCGCGGTGTAGAACAAGGTGACCTTGTGCTTGTCCACGACCTGCCAGAAGCGGCTGGTGTCGGGGAAGTTCGGCACACCGTCGAACATCAGCGTGGTCGCACCGTTGGCCAGCGGACCGTAGACCACGTAACTGTGGCCAGTAACCCAACCCACGTCTGCGGTGCACCAGTAAATATCGTCTTCGCGCAGGTCGAATACCAGTTCGTGCGTCAGGCTGGCATAGACCAGATAACCGCCGGAGGTGTGCAGCACGCCCTTGGGTTTGCCGGTCGAACCGGAGGTATAAAGGATGAATAGCGGATGCTCAGCTTCCATCGGCACGGCCGGACAATCGGCCGACTGGCCTTCCATCAGATTGTGGTAGTAGCGATCGCGCGGGGACTGCATCGGCACCGCGCTGCCGGTGCGCTTGACCACGATGACGGTTTCGACACTGTTGGTGCCCGGACGCTGCAGGGCGGCATCGACATTGGCCTTGAGCGGGATCTTCTTGCCGCCGCGCACACCCTCGTCGGCGGTGATCACCACTTTTGCCGTGGAATCGGCAATGCGGCCAGCCAGCGAATCGGGCGAGAAGCCGCCGAATACCACCGAATGAATCGCGCCGATGCGCGCGCAAGCGAGCATCGCTACAGCCGCCTCGGGAATCATCGGCAAGTAGATCGCCACACGGTCGCCCTTCTGCACGCCCAGGTGCTTGAGCGTGTTGGCGAACTTGCATACTTCTTCGTGCAGCTGACGATAGGTGATGTGGCGCGATTCGTTCGGGTCGTCGCCCTCGAAGATGATCGCGGTCTTGTCGCCGCGCTTTTCCAGATGGCGATCCAGGCAGTTGGCGGCGACGTTCAGCTCGCCATCTTCGTACCAGCGGATGCGGAAATCCTTGGTGTCGTAGGAGACGTTCTTGATCCTGGCCGGTTGCTTGGCCCAGTCCACGCGATTGCCGATCTTTTTCCAGAAGCCTTCCGGGTCGCTCACCGACTCGGCATAGAGCTGCCGGTATTGCTCCTTGCCGATACGCGCCTTGGCGGCGAACTCGGGCTTGATCGGGTAAAGCTTGGACATGAAGCCTCCTGCGAAAGCCGCCATCGGGGCGGCATGGTTATCTAAGGACGTTGGAACGTTTCCACACCGGCGCGAGCCGGCATTCCAAAGGCGACATTAGCCGGCTTTCACGCCTCCGCGTCCAGCCCGCGAGCGGGCTGACAAGTCTAAAGCGAGCGTCGTGAGCGCGATGTGGGACGTCACTATCGACTTTGGTCGAGTTTCGACCATTAGGGAATAGTCGCCTCCGAGCGGGTGATCCCATGCTCGGGCGGACTAACGCCTGGGGAGGCAAAATCATGGTTTTCAGACGTATCGGGGGTCGTACGGCCGTCGCCCTGGCTATTGCCATGGCGCTGGCCGTGCCAGCGGGAGCGCAGGCGGCGGGCCAGACCGCCACCAAGAAGGCAACGACTGCGCGCGAGAAACAGCTCGAACAGCGGGTCGACCAGCTCGAGCAGGAGCTCGCTGAGCTCAAAAGCATGATTCAGCAGCAGAAGGCCGAAACCGCCCAAGCCACACAGACGGCGACGCAAGCCCAGCAAACGGCGCAGACCGCACAGGCACAGGTGCAGACGGTTGCCGCCGCGCCTCCGGCGCCTGCCGCCAAGCCGCAGTTCGTGACTGCGCCAGGGGTTACCGTGGCCTTGCACGGCTGGGTCAACGTCAGCGCCTTCAGTCAGAACAAGAACTTCAATTTCGGTAACGGTACCAATGCGGAATACCCGGTGCCGGGTAGCCGCGGCTCGCTCAGCGGCGTGGATATTCGCAATACACGCTTCTGGCTCGACTTCACCGGTGCCAAGTTCACCGGCGACTGGGTCGGCGGCGGTCGCATCGAAATGGATTTCTTCGGCGGCTTCAACGGTACCGGTGCCTATGCGCAGCAGCAGCCCGTGCCGCGCCTACGCCAGGCCTACATGGATCTTATCAATCCGACCACCGGTTCGACCGTACGGGTGGGTCAGATGTGGGATCTGCTGTTCCCGCTGGACATGATCCCGACCTCGCTGTCGCATATCGCGTTTCCGCTGGGCTTCTCCTCCGGTGTGATCGGCTGGCGCTATCCCGGCGTGATCTGGATGCAGGATCTCAACCATGGCGCCGAAGGAACGCAATGGCGCCTCGATCTGGCGGCGTTCGAGGGCTCGTGGAGCGGCCCGGGCAACACCACCAATTTCGGCACCGCAGGCAGTGTCGGATTCCGGCCGCAGCTGGAAGCGCGCCTGCATGCGCAGGGCAAGGATTGGTTGGCTTTCGCGGTCGGTCATTACAGCCGGATGGATCTGCACGGTGTGGGCGATACCGTGCCCAATCCGCCGATCAAGCCCGACATCACCAGTACGGCGTTCGAGATCGGCGCAAACTGGAGACCCGGTCCGTGGAACCTGAAGGGCCTGATCTATACCGGCAACGGCCTCGGTCAGGTGTTCGGTGCCATGTCGCAGTTCGGCGATATCAAGGAAACCGGCGGCTTCGTCCAGGCCGGCTACAACTTCACGCCGAACTGGAGCGTCAACGCCTTCTACGGCATGGTCAAGCCCGATCGGGACGATGTCGTCCGCTGGTTCGGACAGGGCTCCACCGGCATGTTGAAGAACCGTCAGGCCGCGTTGAGTCTGCAATACGCCGCGGGCGCCTACGAGCTGGGCGTGGAAGTACTGCACGACAAGCTCGATACCACCACCGCCACCGGCGCCGTGGTGCGCACGACCACCGGCAACCAGGTCAGCTTGAACGGTTTGTACAAGTTCTGATCCGCAGGCGCTGGGACGGCGGTCTGCCGTCCTCGCGCCGCTTCGCCATGGCTCTCTTAACTTTAGGGGAAATGCATGTCCACCACCGCCGCCGGCGCCAACGCAAGCCTCGATGTCAGCCACAAGCGGGTGGTGTTCGCATCGAGCCTGGGAACGGTTTTCGAATGGTATGACTTCTATCTCTATGGCTCGCTCGCCGCGCTGATCGGCAAGCACTTCTTTTCGGGCCTGAACGAGACCAGTCAGTTCATCTTTGCGCTGCTGGCCTTCGCCGCCGGCTTCGCGGTGCGGCCGTTCGGTGCGATCGTGTTCGGCCGTATCGGCGATCTGATCGGCCGCAAATACACTTTCCTGATCACCATCATCATCATGGGCTTGTCGACCTTCCTGGTCGGTGTATTGCCCGGCTACGACCAGATCGGATTGATTGCGCCGGTGATCCTGATTGCCTTGCGCCTGCTGCAAGGCCTGGCGCTCGGTGGCGAATATGGCGGTGCGGCCACCTATGTGGCCGAGCATGCGCCGCATGGCAAACGTGGGTTATATACGAGCTTCATCCAGATCACCGCCACATTCGGCCTGTTCCTTTCGCTGCTGGTGATCCTCGGTACCCGCATGGGGCTGGGCGATACCAGCTTCGACAGCTGGGGCTGGCGAGTCCCGTTCCTGATTTCGTCCATCCTGGTGGCGGTCTCGGTTTACATCCGCCTGCAATTGCAGGAATCGCCGGTGTTCCGCCAGATGAAGGCCGAGGGCAAGGGTTCGAAGGCGCCGTTGACCGAAGCGTTCGGCCAGTGGAAGAACCTCAAGCTGGTGATTCTGGCTTTGCTCGGCGCCACCATGGGCCAGGCCGTGGTGTGGTACACCGGCCAGTTCTATGCGCTGTATTTCCTCACGCAAAGCCTGAAGATCGATGCGACGACAGCCAACTTGCTGATCGCGCTCGCGCTGTTGATCGGCACCCCGTTCTTCGTGTTCTTCGGTTGGTTATCCGATCGTATCGGACGCAAGTCCATCGTACTGGCCGGCTGCCTGCTTGCGGCGATTACCTATTTCCCGATCTTCAAGGGCCTCACGCACTTCGGTAATCCGGCGATCGAGCAAGCGGCCAGTGCGGCACCCGTCGTCGTGGTCGCCAATCCCGAGGCATGCAGTTTTCAGTTCGATCCGGTCGGCAAGAGCAAATTCACCAGCTCCTGCGACGTGGCCAAGAGCGCCCTGGCCAAGAAAGGCATCCCGTACCGCAATGAGGCTGCACCGACGGGCAGCATCGCGCAGGTGAAGATCGGCGATACCACGCTAGGTGCCTTTGAAGGCGGCGGACTGGATAGCAAAGCTTTCGCCGCCCAAGCGAAGGATTTCGGCGACAAGCTGACGGCGAGTTTGAAGGCGGCGGGCTATCCGGCCAAGGCCGATCCGAATCAGAGCAATTACCCGATGCTGGTCGTGCTGCTGGCGATCCTGGTGTTGTATGTGACCATGGTCTATGGCCCGATTGCCGCCTGGCTGGTGGAGATGTTCCCCACGCGTATTCGCTATACCTCGATGAGCTTGCCGTATCACATCGGCAATGGCTGGTTCGGCGGCTTCGTGCCGACCATCGGTTTCATGCTGGTGGCATGGAAGGGCGATATTTACTACGGCTTGTGGTATCCGATCGCGGTGGCAGTGATCTGCTTCTTTATCGGCTTGCTGTGCCTGCGCGAGACGAAGGATGTGGATATTCGGCAGTAGGTATCGCGCGGCACGACGCGAACGAGAACGGCGACCGTCACGGTCGCCGTTTTTTCTTCCAGGACCTCGTACTTACCGCTGATGTTTCAACGGCTGCTTACCGGCCCGAAGTTGCTGCAAGTCGTATTCGGACAGCGTGCTGTCGTCGCGCGCATGTGCGCCGATGCGTTCCTGGGCGAAAGCCAGTACGGTGGCAATCAGCCCAACGATGCCCAGCACCAGCCATAGGGCCATGGCGCCGGCACCGTGCCGCGTGAAGCAGAGCACCAGGGCGAAAACAGTGGCGGTAAGCAGGATCCAGCGCATGATCGGTGTCCGCGAGCAGTGAGTCCACGGAGCCGGATCATAACCAGCCGGCGAGGGCTCGAGCGAGGGTGTCTCGCGGGTACTGTGACTGGCCGCGTGGTCCGTCGTCATGCCGCTTGGCGTACCATGGCCCCGGATGTCAGGGGAACGACCATGGGCGAAAGATCTCTTCTCGCCCGGGCGGCCCATGGCATGGCCGTCCCGGCGGGTCTTCTCTGGGCAGCCTTGCGCTGGCTCTGGCGGCATGTGCCCATGTTGCTGGACCATGCCAAGCCCGTCCGTGTGCAGTTGCTCGCGTTGACACTAGCGGTGTTCGTCGCCATGGGCGTCGATCAGGCATCCGAATTGTTCCTGATCGCTATCTGGGTCGATCCTAGCGGTTGGCGCTTCCTGGCGCTGTGCGCCAGCAGCGCATTCGCGGGCCTGGCTGTCTGGTATGCCGCACGTAATGCGTATCGCCTGAGCTACCCACGCTGGCCTGCGCTGCAGGCGTCGGGCGCCGCGGGATTGCGCGCCTGGGTACCGCGTATCCTGGGCGCGCTGATACCGCTGCTGGTCCTGCTCGGCTACCTGCTGGCGGTAACCAAGGCGCAACATGTGTCTTGCGCGGTGACCGGCGATTGCGCGCGTCGCGATACGCGCGCTGCCCTGCTGCTGCTCGAATCGATTGCATTGACCGTGTTCTTCATCGTCCGTCGTCCCGTCATGCGCGCCCTGCAGAGAGGTGCGACGACGCTGGCGCGGCAACCGGCGGAGGAGCTTCGCCACGCGCGCGTGCGCGACCTGGGACGCACGCCATTGCGCCTGTCGCTGCTCGCCTTGATCTGCAACGTGCTGGCGTTGGTCCTGATCGCCTGGTGGCCGGAAATGCTCGACGGTGCCGGCCCCTTGGCGATCCTGCTGATCTCGGCTGCGTTCCTGTGCTTCAGCGGCGGCTTCCTGTGCATGCTCGCCGATCGCAGAGGCTGGCCGTTATTGACCACCTTGCTGCTGCTTGCCGCCGCCCTGCATGCCCTGCATCTGAACAATAACCACCAGGTGCGTCAGTACCCGCATATGAGCACGCACCGTCTGCCGGAAGCTCCGCCTCCGGACTTGCGCCCGAGCTTTGCCGACTATGCCGATGCCTGGTTGAGCGATCGCTGTGCCGGCCGTTCGCCGTGCCCGGTGGTACTGGTATCGGCCGAAGGCGGCGGCATCCGCGCCGCGGCATGGACGGCGTTGGTATTGAGTCGATTGACTGCCCTGGTCGACGCCGAACATCCGAGTGGCGACGGCGAGCCGTTGCTGGGCCGCTATTTATTCGCCGGTAGCGGCGTATCCGGCGGCAGCCTGGGCCTGGCTGCCTATACGACCATGCTGCGTCATGCCCGTTCGGCGACCGGGCTGGAGACCGACAGCCAGCGCTTGCTGAGTCATGATTTTCTCGCCCCGACGCTGGCCAATATGTTCTTCGTCGATTTCACCCAACGTTGGCTTCCGGGGGCCTGGTTCGACGATCGCGCCCGCGCGCTGACGCGCGCCTGGGAACGCGCCGCGTCGGAACAGGGCGTGGACGACTTTGCCGAGTCGTTCAGTGCAATGTATCTGGACGAACGCGGCCAGGTGTCTACACGCGTGCCTGCGCTGTTTCTCAATAGCACCACCGTCGCCGAAGGCCGGCGTTTCATCCAGCATCCGTTCCGACCGATGGCTTCGCCGCAATCGCAACCATGGACAGCAGCATTCGACGGTTCCGCCTGGCTGGACCCACGGGTACCGCTGAGCGAAGTCGTGCTCAACAGCGCACGCTTTACGTATGTGAGTCCTGCCGGAAGCCTGCAAAGCATGGCCAAGGACGCGCCACTGCCCTCGCGCGTGCAACTGGTCGACGGCGGCTACTTCGAGAATTCCGGCACCACCACGTTGCTGGAGGTGATGCGCGAACTGCGCAAGCTTGCCGACGAGCGCGGCATTCCATTGCGCTTCATTGTGCTGCATATCAGCAACGATCCGGACATGAGCGATTTTATCGATCGCCACGGCCGCGATGATTTCCTGCCGTGGTTCTCTGCCGCTTGCCCACCGACGGAGCCCGTGGCACGCGATGACATCAGTGGCGAGGCAACGGCGCCGCTACTGGCTTTGCTCGATACACGCAGTGCGCGCGGCGATTATGCGCGCGTACAATTGAAGAATGCGTTGCATGCCCGTGCCGACGATCCAGCGGCTGGCGATCTGCTATGGCATTTCCGTCTTTGTCACGGTTACTACCCGATACCTTTGGGCTGGACCATTTCCGCTCCGGTGTTCGGTGAAATGGACCGTCAGCTAAAGCAGAACTATCCGCTGCAAGCCATGGCGCGTGCATTGAGCGAACAGCTGACTGCGCCGTCCGCATCAACGCTGGACCATCTGCGCGAACCAGCCCCAGCCGCGCACGCGTTCGGCGATCAGCTTGGCGCTGGTGAGCATCGGTACGGCCAGCAGCGCTCCGGGAATGCCCCATAGCCACCCCCACAACAACAGCCAGAGCAGAATGGCGATGGGGGAAAGACGCATGCGGCGGCCCTGGATCAGTGGCGTGATCAGGTTGCCTTCGACCGCGGTGATCGCCGCGAAGGTCAGTGCCGGCAACAATGCCTGGCCCGGGTTGTCGATGTTCATCAGGCCGACCAGCGCCAGCACCGATGTGGTAGTGATGGCACCGACATAAGGGATGAAATTGGCCAGCATCGCCACCGCACCCCATAACAAGGGGTCGGGAATGCCGTAAAGCCAGAGCATGCCGGCCGTGACCGCGCCCAGGCAGCCGTTGATGACGATCGTAGTGAGCAGGTAGCGCGATACCTCGCTCTGGATGCCACGAACGATGCTGACCGCATGGCGCTTGTACGAAAACGTCGGCGATGCCTCGACCAACCGGCGCAAGATCAGGTCGCCATAGATCAGGAAGAAAAATACCAGCAGTATGACCGTCAAGATGGCCGCAACGACTTTAGGCGTGGTCGATGCGACGTCCCAGACATTGAAGGCCAGTGCAGCGGGCCGTGGCGGCTGGGCTCGCACAGGCGTACCGACGAGACTTTGCGTGGCGCGATTGGCCGCTTCGATAGGTGCGACCACGCTCCGGAGCTTGGGCACGACATTCCTGATCACGGATGGCACGTCGTGAAACCAATGCAACGCGGCCGGTGCCAGTACGCTGACGCCGGCACCGATACCCGCGATAAGGCAGATAACCAGCACGCTGGCGCTCAGCCAGCGCGGAATGCGCTTGCGCGCAGCCGTGTGCACCAACGGATTGAGCGCCAGTCCGATAAAGCCCGCCAGCACCAGTGGGATAAGGAGAGCCTTGATCAGCGTAATGGTATAGAGCAGGGCAAGCGCCAGGAATATATTCAGAATGATACGAATCGCGCGCAGGTGACGCCGAACGGCATGCGCGGCGTGCAGCCGCTGGGAAAGCTTGCGTTCGATCTTTGGCACCGCCACGACAGGCATGGCAACGATCGGCTCGGAAGTCGAGCCCGGAGGTGGCAAATCGGTGGACGATGCGCTCATGACGCCTCGTCGACAGCGTCGGCAAGATCGCCGCGGCTGGCGAATTCGGCGATCAGGCGGGTCGCCTGCGCAACGACTTCCGCAGCGGTACCGCTCAGCAGTGCGCCGAGCCCAGGCACGCGCAAGGGGTGCACATTGAGTTGGCCCAGCACAAAGCCAGCGCCCGCTGCGGCGCCGACCGTGGTCAACGGATGACGTTCGCTGCGTGACAGCAAGGCCGCAGCCGGTTCGGCGATGGCATGGCGCGCCAGGTCCATGCGCGCCTGCGCGGCGCGGACCCTGGCAATGTGTTTGAACAGATTCATGGTCGATCCCCTTCGCCTGTGGAATGCTCCTGTGCCTTTGCATCGGCGCGATGGACCGTGTCGCGCACGATCGCCCGCCACTGGCCGCGACTGGCCGGCAGGCTCATCCAGTGCATGCAGCGGCGGAACAGCCAGACCGCGCCAAGCAGGAACGCCAGCTGCAGCACGGCCAATGTAGCCAGCGCCCATAGCCACGATCCGAACCACTGCGCCAGCGCGACCCCGATCAATCCGAGCAGGGTCAGGCCCAACCCGACCCCGGCGACGGTCGCGGCCAATCCGGCCAGCAACATCCAGGATACCGCGCTTCGCGCCAGCCCCAGCTCTGCCGCCAGCAATGCAAGTTGCGCGCCGAAGAGCTGGCGCAACGCCCGCCCGACCCGGCCGATCTCATCGAGCAAATTCGATGACCCGGCGTTCGGCGGTGGCGTCTCCCCGCCGCCGGCCGGACCGGCGGCCTGCTCCGGCCCCTCGTGTTGCATGAATATCCTCCGCCGCGTCAGCGACGAAGGATACGACCGAGTAGCCAGCCAGCACCAAGTGCAATCGCGACGGACTGCACCGGCTTCTCGCGCACGTACTCACGGGCACGTTCCAGCCACAGGTCGGCGCGATCCATCGCTTCGTCATACGCCTCCCGACCGCGTTCGCTGATATCGGCAGCTTTTTCGGTGGCCCGGGTGGCGGCGTCGGCAGCGCGATCTGTAGCCCGGTGCAAGCCCTCTTCGACCCGGTCGGCGGTACGGTTGACGGTTTCCTTGGTACTGGCCACAGCGTCGGAGGTCGCCTGCTTGATGCGCTCGGCGCCTTCTTCGATGCGGCCGCTCATTTCCGCCTCGCGCGCGGGGATCTGCTTGGTCATGTCGTTCTCCGTAGGCATGAGGACCTCACTTTAGCGGTTTGCCCCGCGTCCGTGGCGTTGCTGGCCACGGCACGGTAAAGCAGCTGTACGGTCAACTCGCGCGACGGAAGAACGCGATGATGGCCAGGATCAGGAAAATGACGAACAGGACTTTGGCGATCATGGCCGCCGTGCCGGCGATGCCGCCAAAGCCGAGGAACGCGGCGATGATCGCGATCACCAGAAAGATCAGGGCGTAGTGAAGCATGGCGGGGGTCTCCTTGGTTTGGCGGCACCCGGGGCCCGCGGCGTTCGCAGGCGCCTGGGTGTGGATGCCATCATTCCCTCGCGCGCGACACGCAGGCGTGAAGAGCCGACTCTTCACGCCTTGTATGCGTCTCGCGATTCAGCGGCAAAAAAACCGACGCCGATGCGTTCAGGCTTTGACCGCGGGATTGAGACTGTAGGTGCCCATGACTTCCGCCTCGGCCAGGACATGCCCGGCCATCGCGCCCCGCAGCTCTTCCAGGGTAAAGCCGTCGGCCAGGCTCAACCGCTCGGTATCCAGTGCGTAGAGGCGAAAGTGATAATGGTGCACGATCGAATCGTTCCAGGGCGGACAGGGGCCATCGTAGCCGAGGTATTCGCCGCCCATGTCCTTGTCGCCCGAAAACCAGCCGGTGTAGCTGTTGAGCCCCTGCACGCTGCCAGGTGGCCCATTGGGCACACGCTTGCCATGTGCGACAACGCCGTCGCTACAGGCGCCCGCGGCAAACTCGCCGCATTCGCGCGGGATATTGGCCATCAGCCAGTGCACGAACTCCACGCGTGGCAGATCGGCCGGAACGACGCGACCTTCTTTGTTGACGTCGTCGGGTTTGCTGGGCACGTCGTAATCGAGGCAGGTAAGCACGAACGAACGTGTCTCGTGCGGCGCGTCGCGCCAGGCCAGATGCGGGCTGCGATTGTTCGATAGCGCGACGGGCGCGCCGAGCTTGGCGAAGGCGAATTCAGCCGGGATCGGCTGACCATTCTGGAAACTGTCGCTGCGCAATTGCATGAATGGATCCTTGGGCTTGAAGACGGGCCGGGCAAGTACGTTACCCGATACAACGCGCCATGGAGACGGTCGCTGACCGGCAGGCTACCAGCGAGGCGGGGGCTGTATGTCGGCCGGGCGCGCAAGGGCCTTTTCGTCGCGGGCCCCTGCGGTTGTTACCAAAGGGTAATCATACGCCAGGGTCAGTTCAACGAAGCGGTTACCGCCTTGAGTACATCGCTCCAGGGCGTGGGATCTTCATGCATCGCGTAAACCGTATCCACCTGGAGATGTTCGCGTGTCACCGCCTGGATGACTTCGTGCATCAGCTCCGGGTCGTACAGGCTGCGATCGGCGTTGAACACGAGGGTATCGCTGGCGTAAAGCAGCTTGTGCGCGGGAAAGTACACCATGTATTGGCGCTCCGTCGAGGCACCGCGCAGTGGATAGATCACCGCACGATTGGCCCCGTGACCGACCTCGGTGCGACCGGCGACGACGCGCCATTGCGCGGGCACAGGATGCTGAGCCAGCGCATCAGGCCGGATACGGTGCGGTGCATCGACCAGGCGTTGCAGCAGCGGGCGATTCAGATCGAGCACATACACGGGCACATTTTCGGCCACGGCCTCACGCACGCCCGCCATATGCGGCCAGGAATCGGAACTGGAAAGTACTCCTGTCATCGGCAAACCGGGGTATTCCTGGCGCGCGTGGGCAAGTACTTGCCGTGTATACGAGGGTGCGATCGGTGCTTCGAGCACGATCACGCCGTCGTCCTGACGCACGATAGTGGCGTTCCAGGCGCCCTTGAACAACTCGATGCCTGGCGCGAGCTCCACGCGGTTCGATGCGTCGAATGGGCGATTCCAGTCCGGCGACTTCAGGCTTGCTGCGGCTACCTTCGGGTCGACGGCAAACGCTTTTTCGTCCAGCGGTACGTTGAAAGCCACATCGAGCAACTGATTGGATTGCCATAGCACGCCGTTGCGCTCTTCGACCCGATTCGTGGGTACTTCCACGCCGTGGACGAGTTTCCAGTTGTCGAGATACACACGCTGATCGACATCGCCCCATGCGAACCAGTAATCGTTGAACGATCGTGTGCTTTCGAAAGCATCGGGCAAGTGATTGGTGGCGTTGAGCAGGATACGTATCGTTTGTCCTTGCCAGTCGAACGCAAGCACTGTGTGCTGCGTGTCGCGCAAGGTTTCCGGCGACGCATAGCGCACCGTTGAAGCATCGGCGGTCAGCAACAGACGCAGCGGGTCGAGCGCGAGCGTATCGTTCAAGCCATCGAGCGTGGTACGCGAACTGGGTATCTCCTGGCCTTGCACGCGCGCCGAACCGCCGTTGCGGCTGACGGCCATCGTGCGCGAGATATCCGCACCGTGCGGATCGGCTTCCGGCCAGGTCGTATGCAGCTCGCCGCTCATGCGTGCCTTGTCGAAATCGATCGTCAATGTGTCGTGCTCGTACGAGGCGATGAAGGGTTGTTGCCGATACGATTGTTCGGTCAGCAGCCTGTGGCCGATCGATTCGTAGCGTTCGTTGTGGATAGCCAACAATCGATCGCGTCCGCCCATGGCGACCAACGCCCGGTCCAGGCATTGGCGCGCGCTCAGTTGTTCGCAACCCGGTTGAGAGGTATCGGCCGCATGCGCCAAACCGCCCCATACCGCCGCGGCGCCAGCCGCCAACCGCAACCATCTACCCCGATTCGCCACCATCTGAAATGCCCGTTCGCCATGCCGATTCGGCGAGCCAGCGTACGCGCCATCGATGCGCGGCTTCCTCTGGGAGAAGTCATGCCGACGAAGCATGACTTGTGGCCCTTCTGCTAATGTGCGCGCAGCGAGAGGGACCCATGGCAATGAGCGAACTTGAGGACTTGACGACCCTGGTGCGTGCCACGACGCCGCTCCTGGTCATCGAGACTATCGACGAACAACGCGTCATCGAATGCTTCCGGCACGTGATTGCGCAGACTTTGCGGCCGCTATGGCGCTGGACCCTGATCGACGGTCTGTCGCGACTGGATTTTGCCGATGGTATGCAGGCCAGCGCGCCCGATGTCGATTCCACACTCGAAAGTATTCGCGCCGCCACCGCACCAGGGATCTACCTGCTGTTCGACATGCATCCGCTGCTGCGTTATGCCATGAGCTTGCGTCAGTTGCGCGAAATCGTGCAGCGTCAGCGCTCGGTGGCGCATACGCTCGTACTGGTCGGTGCCAAGGTGGAATTGCCCGACGAATTGGAAGCATTGGCGACCCGTGTTCCCTTGTCGCTTCCCGATATCAAGGAATTGGCCGCGATCATGCGTGCCGAGGCGTTGGCCTATCAGCGCGATCAGGGGCGCCGCGTCGAAGTCGACAGCGATGCGGCGCGCACCATCGTGCGCAACCTGCTTGGCCTGGCTGCGCCGGATGCACGACGCATCGTGCGCAAATTGATCTACAACGACGGCGCGCTCAATGCCGACGACCTGCCGGAGCTGATGCAGGCCAAGTTCGAGTTGCTCAATCGCTCAGGCCTGCTGCATTACGAATACGCCACAGCGAACTTTGCCGATGTTGCCGGCGTGACGCGCCTGCGCGAATGGGTGCAACGTCGGCGCACGGTGTTCCTGGCCGCCGCGCCGGATACGGCACTCGATCCACCCAAGGGAGTGTTGCTGCTCGGCGTGCAGGGTTGCGGTAAGAGTCTGGCGGCCAAGGCTATCGCCGGCGGCTTCGGCGTGCCGCTGGTGCGGCTCGATGTCGGCTCGCTCTACAACAAGTACCAGGGCGAGACCGAAAAGAACCTGCGTGAAGCGCTGCGCAGCACCGAATGGCTGTCGCCGTGCGTACTGTGGATCGATGAGATAGAAAAAGGCCTGGCTGGCGGTGGCGAGGACGGCGGCGTATCGCGGCGCGTGCTCGGTTACCTGCTGACCTGGATGGCCGAGCGCAAATCCCGTGTGTTCGTGGTGGCTACCGCCAATGCCGTCGACGAGCTGCCGGCCGAGTTGCTGCGCAAGGGACGTTTCGACGAGATCTTCTTTGTCGACCTGCCGCGGCCGAATGTGCGTGAGCAGGTTTTTGCGCTGCATTTGCAGCGGCGGCGCCTGCCGCTGGATACCTTCGACTTGCCCGCGCTGGCGGCTGCCAGCGAAGGTTTTTCCGGCGCCGAGATCGAGCAGAGCATTGTCAGCGCTCTATACGATGCCAATGGCAGCGGCCAACCCATGGGCCAGCCGACCTTGCTCGGTGCGCTGCGCGGAACGCGGCCGTTATCGGTGCTGATGCGCGAACAGGTCGAGGCGTTACGCCAGTGGGCTCAGGGGCGGTGCGTGCCGGCGGATTGATCGCGATGCGTAAGCGAGCAGTGAGCAGCCTTACTCAGGACTCAGGGCAGCGTGTAGCTGAAATCGTAAGCGTGCTTGCCATCGGCAATGATGATCTTCAGCGTTCCATCGATACCGGCCAGCTCGCCCGTGCCCGAACCCGGTATCACGCGCACGTCCATCACCGCGTTACCGCCCTGCATCGTGCCGACGTGCTGTAGGGCGAAACCGCCTTTATGGCCGGCCAAAGTGCCTTCGACCTGTTCG
>NZ_DATCRY010000240.1:0-8306 GCF_036568765.1 Dyella sp.
CGCGAAAGACGAATCTTGACCATAAATAAAAGCTCCAGAGTTGCCGGGATGCCGGCAGCACGCACACTGCGGTGCGCGGTGAACGCGACATTTTAATGAAATTTGGAGAAAAAGGAAGGGGTTGGGTGAATAGGGACGAGGGGTGAGTGGCGAGGGCGCCAGTCTGGGCGCTTGACGTACGCCGCAATAACAGAGCGTCGCCGCAGTATCCGGGTTACACCGGACGCTCGGTTTTGGCTCCATCGCTACTCGTCCCTCGCCGCTTTCGGCCTCAGTCGACCAACGTGCCAACAGCCTCGCCGCGCATGATCCGCAGCAGGTTGCCCGGCACAGTCATGTCATAAATGCGCATCGGCATCTTGTGATCGCGGCATAGCGCAATGGCGGCGGTATCCATCACGGCCAGCTTGCGCTCGATGACCTGGTCGTAGTCGAGATGGTCGTAGCGTACGGCGTCGGCGTGCCGCGCGGGATCGGCGGTATAGACGCCATCCACTTTGGTGGCCTTCAGCAGCAGATCCGCGCCCACTTCGATCGCACGCAGCGCGGCGGCCGAATCGGTGGTGAAGAACGGATTGCCGGTGCCTGCGGCGAACAGCACGATGCGGCCCTTTTCGATGTGGCGAATAGCGCGGCGGCGGATGAAGTCCTCAGCGACATCGTGGATCTGGATTGCGCTCATTACGCGTGCGAAGCCGCCGCGTTTTTCGATCGCGTCCTGCATGGCCAAAGCGTTCATCACCGTGGCGAGCATGCCCATGTGGTCGCCGGTGACGCGATCCATGCCTGCGGCAGCCAGGCCCGCGCCACGAAAAATGTTTCCGCCGCCGATGACGACGCCGATCTGTACGCCAGCACGCTGGATGTCGATGATTTCTTCGGCCAGGCGACCGATGACCTTCGGATCGATACCGTAGTCGGCATCGCCCATCAAGGCTTCGCCGGAGAGTTTGAGCAGGATGCGGCGGTACTTAAGCGGGTCGCTCATGGGGTCTCCGGATTGTGTGGGGCAAAACGCCGGTATTGTAATGGAGCTGTGGTAATGCGGCGAGCGCCGATTGTGTTGGGGAATGTGGTCGGGGCGTGGCAGAGGGACGAGGAAGGAGTATCGAGGGGCGCAGCTCGGCAGGGCGAGGGGAATCGTGGCGTGACATGTGTTGTCGCGCTGCCTGGCGGGTAGCCCTGTGGTCGGTTCTGGCGCCCTCGCTACGTTCTCTCGCCTAAACCGGAGGCACAAAAAAGCCGCGGTCTCCCGCGGCTCTTTTGCATCCGGAATGAAGCGTAAAGGCAATCAGACCTGCATCGCCTTGGCCACTTCGGCCAGATAGTCTTCCTGCACCTTCTCGATGCCTTCGCCGACGGCCAGACGAATCGAGGCAACCACTTCGGCGCCTTCCTTCTTCAGTGCGTCGCCAACGGTGACGTTGGTGTCCAGCACATAGGGCTGACCCATCAAGGTCACTTCCGAGACGATCTTGTTGATCTTGCCGGAGATGATCTTGTCCAGGATATCGGCAGGCTTGTTCTTTTCCTTGTCCGACATCGCAGCCAGGGCGATTTCCTTTTCCTTCGCGACGAAGTCGGCCGGGACATCCTCGGCCTTCACGTAGGGCGGGTTCATCGCGGCAACGTGCATGGCGACGCCCTTGGCCAGCTCTTCCGAGCCGCCCTTGAGGGCTACGATCACGCCGATCTTGCCGCCGTGCGAATAGACGGCCAGCGGGCCGTCGTTGGCGACGCGGGCGACGCGACGCACGTCGATCTTCTCGCCGATGGTGGCGGTCTGGGCCTTGGCGGCCTCTTCGACCGTGCCGCCGTCCACGTGCGAAGCGGCCTTGAGCGCTTCGACGGTACCGGCGGAGGCCTTGAGGGCGTCCTGGGCGATCTTGTCGGTGAACTCGACGAAGTTCGGCGCCTTGGCGACAAAGTCGGTTTCGCTGTTGATCTCGACCATGACGGCCTGGCCGCCACCCTGGGCAACCGAGATGCGGCCTTCGGCAGCCACGCGATCGGCTTTCTTGTCGGCCTTGGCCAGGCCGGTCTTGCGCAGCAGCTCGGCAGCGGCGTCGATGTCGCCGTTGGTCTCGGTCAGCGCCTTCTTGCAGTCCATCATGCCGGCGCCCGAACGCTCACGCAGCTCGCTGACCAGTTTTGCGGTAATGGGGGTGCTCATCTGCAATCCTCAAAATCTTGGAAACGCCCCGGTCGGAGCCGGGGCGGGTGAACGACTTACTCGGCGTCTTCGCTTTCCTGACGACCGCGACCGCCGCGGCCGCCGTCACGGCGAGGAGCGCCCGAACCCTTGCGAGCCGGACCGCGGTTGTCGCGTTCACGGCGCGCCGGGGCGGCCTTGCGCTCTTCCTTGGCGACCGGGTTGCCTTCCTCGTCCAGCTCGACGAACTCGTTGGCGTCGCCCTGGGCGGCGGCAGGCGCGGCGGCCTTGCCTTCGAGGATCGAGTCGGCCGCGGCGCGGGCGTACAGCTGGATGGCGCGGATGGCGTCGTCGTTGCCCGGGATGGCGTAATCGACCAGTTCCGGGTTGTAGTTGGTATCGACCACGGCGATCACCGGGATGCCGAGCTTCTTGGCTTCCTGCACGGCGATGTCTTCATGACCGATGTCGATGATGAACAACGCGTCGGGCAGACGGTTCATGTCCTTGATGCCGCCCAGCGAGTTTTCCAGCTTCTCGCGCTCGCGGCGGCGGGCCAGCACTTCGTGCTTGACCAGCTTGTCGAAGCTGCCGTCGGTCTCGGCCGCTTCCAGCTCTTTCAGGCGGGCCACGGACTGCTTGACGGTGCGGAAGTTGGTCAGCATGCCGCCGAGCCAGCGGGCGGTCACGAACGGCATACCGGCGCGGGTGGCTTCCTCGGCCAGCGCTTCACGCGCCGAACGCTTGGTGCCGACGAACAGCACGGTGCCGCGCTTCTGCGCCACGCCCGAGAGGAAGTTCATCGCGTCGGTGAAAAGCGGGAGGGTCTTTTCCAGATTGATGATGTGGATCTTGCCGCGGGCGCCAAAGATGTACGGGGCCATCTTCGGGTTCCAGTAGCGGGTCTGGTGACCGAAATGCACGCCAGCTTCGAGCATCTGGCGCATGGTGACTTGAGCCATGGGTGTAACTCCAAATTTTATGGGCTTGGGTTTTACAAGCCCGGGGGTTGGGACCTCCACATATCCCCGGCTTCGACCGCTTGCTCCCATTTAGAATGGAAGGCGATGGCGGCACCCCGAAGGCGGTGTCGATACGTGTGTGGCGTTTAGTTTGTCCAATCAAGGACTTAAGGGATCGGCCGCGAAGCGGTTTACAATCCCATGCGTTTTGCGACGGCCGGTTTCACCCTGTGGAGTGAAAAGTTCGACCCAGCAAAACTCCGAAATTGTAGCCGGTCAGCCGGTATAGCGGCAAGCCACTGGATTTCCAGGGCGCTTGTCGCCATGTGAGTGGAATCATGGCAGTTACCCTCAAAACCCCCCAGGACATCGAGGCGATGCGCGCGGCTGGCCAGTTGGCCGCCGAAGTGCTCGCCATGCTCAAGGAGCACGTCAAGCCCGGTGTCACCACCGAGGATCTCGACCGCCTCGCCTACGAGCACATCGTAAATGTGCAGAAAGCCATCCCGGCCAACGTCGGTTACAACGGTTTCCCCAAGACGCTGTGTACCTCGGTCAACCATGTCATCTGCCACGGCATCCCCAGTCCCGGCAAGGTGCTCAAGGATGGCGACATCATCAATCTCGATGTGACCGTCATCAAGGACGGTTGGCACGGTGACACCAGCCGCATGTATTTCGTCGGCACTCCCGGCGTGCTGGCCAAGCGTCTGGTAGACACCACCTATGAGGCGATGATGCGCGGCATCCAGGCGGTGCGCCCAGGCGCCACCCTGGGCGATGTCGGCAACGCGATCCAAAAGCATGCCGAGGCGGCGGGTTTCTCCGTAGTGCGCGAGTACTGCGGGCACGGCATCGGCAAGGTCTATCACGACGAACCGCAGGTCCTGCATTACGGCAAAGCCGGCAGCGGGCTGACCTTGCAGAAGGGCATGACCTTTACGGTCGAGCCGATGATCAATGCAGGCAAGCCGCAGACGAAGCAGCTTCCGGACGGCTGGACGGTAGTCACCAAGGATCACTCGCTTTCGGCGCAGTGGGAGCACACGATCGCGGTGACGGACGACGGGTTCGAAATCCTGACGCCCTGGCCGGATGCCTGAGGTGCATTCGGGCCGGTAGCGCCAAACGCAAGGAAGAGCCCGCCGTCGTGCGGGCTTTTCTTTTGCCAAGTGAAGCGCCAATGGCGTGGCTTTACAGCGAGTGCGGCAAACGGCTTTACTCTTTCTCATGAGTCCTTCGCTTCCTCCTTTACCGCGCCTGCCCATCGCCGTGCCCCGATCGGGCGTTTCCAGCGAAGCGCGGCGCGCATTGCGGCAACTGCTGGGCGATGTCGACCGAGCCCTGACCACGGCCTTTCGCGACGGTGCCGATGCCACCGCGCTGGGGCGTCGGCGCAGCGAATCGGTGCAACGGATCGTCGTGCATGTCTGGAATGCCTGTTTGGGCGACGTGACCGAGGCGGCGCTGTTCGCCATCGGCGGGTTCGGTCGCGGCCTGTTGTTTCCGTATTCGGACGTCGATTTGCTGGTGCTGGTCGAACGCGCCGAGCCGCCACGGCTGCGCGCGTTGGAGCAATGCTTCTCCACGCTTTGGGATGTTGGCCTGAAAGTCGGGCACGCGGTACGCGATCCGGCGCAATGCCGTGCCTTGGCGGCCGAGGATGCCAGCGTATTCACCAGCCTGCTCGATGCGCGGCAGTTGGCCGGCGATCCGGCGTTGGAAGCGCGCCTGCGCGCCATCGTCGACGATCCTCAGCTTTGGCCGCCACGCGCCTATCTGGATGCGCGACTGGCTGAGCGCAACGCGCGTCATGCGCGCTACAACGATACGGCCTACAACCTGGAGCCGAACATCAAGGACGGTCCGGGCGGCTTGCGCACGCTCGATGCGCTGCGCTGGCTAGGGCGGCGGCTGGCGCACGCCAATGACTTCAGTGACATGGCCGCCGATGGCTTACTCGATCCGGCCGAACAGGAAAACCTGGAACAGGCCGAGGCCGCCTTACGGCGTTATCGCTGGGCACTGCATCTCGAAGCGGGGCGGCCGGAAGAGCGGCTGTTGTTCGATTACCAGCGTCCACTGGCCGAGCGCCTGGGATTTCGCGACGAGCACGCCAAGAACCTCGGCGTAGAGCAGTTCATGCAGGGCTACTATCGCGCCGCCAGCCAGGTCGAGCGGCTCGGCGCGCAGTTGATGGAGCGCTTCGAGGAAATGCTCGAAACGCCAAGCGAGCCGCTGCCGATCGGCAAGGATTTCGTGCGCTTCGGTGCGCGTATGGCAGTGCGCGATCCGGAACGCTTGCTGACTCACCCGGCCGCGCTGGTAGAGCTGTTTATCCAACGCCTGAAGACACCTGGCATCGTCGGTTTTACCGCCGACACGATGCGTCGCCTGCACCAGGCTACCGCGGCGCTGGACGGCCGGCTTGCTGACGACCCGAGTGTGCTTAAGGCATTCCTCGAACTACTGCGGATGGGTGCTCCGGCAGCCGATGCCTTGTGGCGCATGAACCGGCATGGCTTGCTGGCGGCGATCCTGCCGGCGTTCGGTCGCGTCTTTGGCCGCATGCAATACGATTTGTTCCACGTCTATACCGTGGACGAGCACACCTTGCGCGTGCTCTACAACGTTGCACGTTTCGCCGATCCGGCGGCCAAGACGCAGTTCCCCATCGCCTGCGATATCTGGCCGACGCTGGAAAAGCCCGAACTGCTGTTGCTGGCGGCCTTGTTTCATGACATCGCCAAGGGACGCGGAGGCGATCATTCCATGCTTGGCGAAGAAGACGCGCGGCAGTTCTGCGCCAAGCTGGGCTTGCCTGCCGAAGACGGGGAACTGGTTGCCTGGTTGGTGCGTTGGCATCTGCTGATGAGCACCACCGCGCAGCGCCAGGACATTACCGATCCGGATGTTGTAGGGCGTTTTGCCGAAGCGGTAGGCGATCGCCGACGGTTGGACTTGCTCTATCTGTTGACCATCGCCGATATCATCGGCACCAGTCCGAAGCTTTGGAATGGCTGGAAAGACCGGTTGCTGGCCGATCTCTATACCGCCGCGCACTACATGCTGCGCAGCGAGGAGGAGGTCTTTGCCGATGCGCCCACGCGCGTACGCGAATGTCTTGAGCGCGCCATGGATCTGTTGGCGAAAGAGGGGTTTTCTGCGGCCGATTGCGCTCATGCCTGGACCGATTTCCCGGAGTTGAGCTTCCTGCGCCATCGACCCGAGCAAATCGCCTGGCAGACCGCGGCGATCCTGCGTGCCAAAGGTGCCACGCCGCTGGTCGAGGTGCATCCGTTGTCGGTGCGTGGCGCAACGGAGTTGTTCGTCTATGTGCCGGATCGCGATGGTCTGTTTGCCGCACTTACCGCCATGCTCGATCGCCTGCATTTTTCGGTGATGGAGGCGCGCATCCTGAGTTCGCATACCGGCATGGCGCTCGATACCTTCCTGCTCCTGGACGCCGGCACCCAGCAACCGGCTACCGAGCAGCGCGCCGAAGAGCTCAAGCAGCGCATGCATCGTGCCTTGTCCCAGCCCGGTCATACGCACCAGCCGCCCAAGCGGAACATGTCGCGTCATCTGAAGCATTTCCAGGTGGCGCCAAAGATCGCCTTCAATCTGGCTGGGGATCGCACTCGGCTCTCACTGGTAGGCACGGACCGTCCGGGCTTGCTTGCTGCCGTAGCCCAAGCCATGGCGGAGGCGGGCATACGTGTGCACGATGCGCGTATCGCCACGTTCGGCGAACGCGCTGAAGATTATTTCCTGGTCACCAACCGACAGGATCGGCCGCTGAGCGCTCAACAGCAGGACCGGTTGCTCGGGACATTGCTGGAGCGTTTCCCTTAAGGGATGTCTTCGATCGCTTTCGAAGAATAGTCCTTTTATGGAAGCGACCGGGGAACGCCCGAAAAACTGTCTGTGCGGCGCACAAACTGCTTCATTCTCGTTACTATCGCATCGGTATCTTTAGAGCTTCTTTTCATGCAAAGCATTGAATCCCTGATCGACGACGCCTTCGAACGGCGCAATGACCTCACCCAGGCCGAAGTGGAGACGCATCTGCGTCCGGCTATCGAGCAAGTAATCGATCTGCTCGAATCGGGCGAGCGGCGCGTTGCCGAGCCCGATGGCTACGGCGGCTGGACGGTGAACCAATGGATCAAGAAAGCGGTGTTGCTGTATTTCCGCATCAATAGCAATCGCGTGGTCGACGGTGGCTCGGCCTTGGCATTCGACAAGGTGCCGCTGCGCTTTGCCCATGGCAACGACAGCGAGCTGGAAACCCTTGGCGCACGCGTCGTACCCGGCGCCCTGGTGCGTCGTGGCGCACACGTGGCCAAGGACGCCGTACTGATGCCGAGCTATGTCAATATCGGAGCCTATGTCGGTGCCGGCAGCATGATCGATACGTGGGCCACGGTAGGCTCCTGTGCGCAGATCGGCGCGGGCGTGCACTTGTCCGGTGGTGTGGGTATCGGCGGCGTGCTCGAGCCGCTGCAAGCCAATCCGACCATCATCGAGGACAACTGCTTTGTCGGCGCGCGTTCTGAAGTGGTCGAAGGCGTAGTCGTCGAGCGCGGCAGCGTGATTGGCATGGGAGTGTTCCTCGGCCAGTCCACCCGCATCTACAACCGTATGACCGGCGAGATCAGCTACGGTCGCATTCCCGCCGGTAGCGTGGTCGTTGCCGGCAGCCTGCCGGCGAAGGACGGATCGCACAGCCTGTATGCGGCAGTGATCGTCAAGCAGGTCGACGAGAAAACGCGCGGCAAGACAGGCATCAACGAACTGCTGCGCATGGGCGATTGACGCACCGCTATGGCACGATCCATGACGGCCATGCTAGTCGGTGGCCGCATCATGGGCTGCATGCAGATGCCAATCGTAACGCCGCGTTTCGTTCTCCCTCATGCGGATGGCAACGAGCCCCTGATAGCCGACGCTCACGCTGCCAGGTTCGGCTTGGACATTCTCGACCAGTAGCTTCATTTCAGCGGCGTCATGGACGCCGCTCATCGCGTAGCAGGTGATGTGGGTATCGAATATGACCTTGCTCCAGTCTTCGGGGCAGGACATATCGACGAACTTATACCCCGTGTAGAAGTCGAAGTGTTCCACCATGTACGCGATCTGGCCGGTTGCGGCGGGGACTTTGATCGTCATCACGCCGCGCTCTCCCGGAC